>NZ_CP026103.1:0-335222 GCF_002902945.1 Paraburkholderia caribensis | reverse complement strand
CTCGGAAGGCGACACGCCGCCCGCTGTGTCGAGGCGCTGCACGAATCGCGCGACAGACAAACTGCCTTCGGCGGTGCTGTGCGTTTCGAGCAGCAGTTGTGGAATGCTGTTCGGATTCGCACCCGGTGCCTGAGCCACCACGCGGCCGACGATCCGGCTGCCATCGGCCGCCTGCCAGGACGGGCCCGCGCCATGCTGGATCGACGCCTGACCCGCGCCGTCATAAAGCGTGGCTTCCGGATGTTGGAACACCCAGCCGAGACGATGCCCGCTATCGAACTCGCAGGAATACATCTGCACGCCTGTCGCCGTCATGACGGCGAACGGCTGGGCGCCGGCAGGCACTAGCGAAGGTGGCGTTGCATCGGCGGCGTTCGCCGCAAAGGGTGAGGTCAGAACGACGCAACCCAGCGCCGCCCGGTACACGATCTGCTGCGCGCCGGTGCGCATCGCGCGAATGACGTTGCTGGAGTACGAGGCGCAAGGAAGCATGATGACGGTCCGGTAGAGGTAAGGCGGTAACGTGGTTTGCCTTACCAGAACACCTGAGCGCAGACGCTTATTCCATCGAAATCGCGCGCCGGGGCAACCACGATGGATGCACTGGCGCAATCCGCTTCATTGATCACGCGGCAGCACCGTTTCGTCGGGAATGCCGGGGCCGTCTGCAAACAGCGCTTCGGATTGCGCGGATAACCCGCGACAGGCCGCACCGCCCGCCCTTCCACCGCGACCGTGTGCCCCGCTAGAGCGCCGCGAGCCCGCCGCCGAGATCTTCCCTGCCGCGCCGCCCCCAGCGGCTCGCCTGCATGACACCGCTCGACACGTTGTACAGATTGTGACCTCCCGCATTCGAGGTCCAGTTGAACCCATCGTCGACGATGCCATACATCGTCACCGAACGCTGCGCGTGCGCCGCGCCGGCGAATGCACACCCGGCCACCGTCAAGGCGGCCAATGCTGCTGATCCGATTCTCATGAATTCGTCATCCCGTTCATCCCGACTGCTTCGATTGAATGACGCAGCGAATGATGATTGCGCCGCGGCTGTTACGAGGACCGCAATCCAGGTTCGCCGTTATGCGCGGTCAAATCAGTCAAATAGAACAGAGGCGATAAGCGTGTTCTATTTGCGCCCTCACACGTGCCGATGCCTGCGCGCACGACATGAATGCCATTTATGTCGCCCATTTTTGGCCTGAATTTGACGGTCTTTTCGCACGCTCCTATCGTTCGCCCATGTCTGTCTGAATCGCCAGGTCGCCTTGCCCGTCTCCATGATCGGGAAGCGGAAACTTCAACGTCTTGCTCAGCCCAACACCATGAATCCTCACGCGACAGCCACGCTTTCCTCTTCCTCTCCCCTACGCAAGACAAGCACCGTCCGCCGTGCGGTGACGACAGCCGTGCTCGGCCAGATACTCGAGTGGTACGACTTCTTTCTCTATGGAACGGCCGCCGCGCTCGTGTTCGGCAAGCTGTTCTTTCCCGTCGGCAGCGACCCGTTGACGGGCACGATCGCGGCATTCGGCGGCTTCACGGTGGGCTTTATTGCGCGGCCTGTCGGCGGTGTGCTGTGCGGCCATATCGGCGACCGCTACGGACGCAAGACGGTGATGATGCTCACGCTCCTGACGATGGGTGTCGCGACCATGTGCATGGGGTTGCTGCCGACGTATCAGCAGATCGGTATCGCGGCACCCATCGCTCTCGTGCTACTGCGCATTCTGCAGGGGCTCGCTGCGGGCGGCGAATGGAGCGGCAGCATTCTGATGATTCACGAAAGCGCGCCCGCCTCGCGGCGCGGCGCGCTTGCCGCATGGAGCCCCAGCGGCGCGGCATTCGGCTTCGTGCTGTCGACAGCGGCATTCCTGCTCGCGCAGACGCTATCGCCCGACGACTTCCTCAGCTGGGGCTGGCGCGTGCCGTTCCTGTGCAGCGTCGTGCTCGTGGTGCTCGGACTCTGGATGCGCCGCTCGGTGGAAGAAAGCGCCGATTTCGTCGCGGTGAAGGCGACACACCGCGAAAGCCGCATGCCGATCGTCGAGGTATTGCGCCGTTGCCCGCGTCAGGTACTGACCGTGTTCGGCCTGCGCTTCGGCGAAGGCGGCGCGTCGTACATCTTCTTCGCGTTTTCGATAGCGTATGGTCAGTTTCTCGGTTTGAAGTCGACATGGATTCTCGGCGGGCTCACGCTGTCGATGCTGCTGATGATCCCCATGTCGCTTCTGATGGGACATCTCACCGACAAGATCGGACGCAAGCCGGTCTATCTCGCGGGTGCCATTGCCATGGTGCTGGTCGCGTATCCGTATTTCACGCTGCTCGCCTCCGGCGTGCTGTGGAAAGTGATTGCCGCGCTGATTCTCGCCAACAGTGTCACGCTCGGCATTCTCGAAGGCGCGCAGCCCGCATTCATCAGCGAACTGCTGCCCGTTCATCTGCGCTTCTCGGGGCTCGGCATTGGACGCGAGATTTCGTCGGTACTCGGCGGCGGCCTTTCGCCGATGATCGCAACCGCGTTGCTCGCTCACTATCGCAGCGCCACACCCGTCGCGATCTATCTCGTTGCGCTCGCGCTCGTCACGGTAATCGCGACGTGCATCGCGCCCGAAACCTTTCCACGCGCCGCACGGCAGCAGGCAAAACAGGGCGCCGAGCCCGTCACCGCCTGATCGCATTCTCCATTCCACTCAATACGTATTCATCATGCAAAGCCTTCACAGCATTTCGACTTACGCCCACGAACCGCGCTTCATCGACCAGGGCGAGCCGTATCCCGAGTATGCCGGTCCCATTTCGCTCGACGTTCTGATCGAAGAAATCGAACGGCGCCGCGACGAGTTCGATCAGCTCTCGCATGTGCCGCGCGACATGATCGCGAAGATGAAGCGCGCGGGCATCTACCGTGCGAGCACGCCGCGTCGTTTCGGCGGAGACGCGCTGCCGCCGCCGCAGTTTCTCGCGACCCTCGAACGTATCGCGATCGCGGATGGTTCGACAGCATGGGTCGCCGCGTTCGGGTCGGCGAATACGTACCTCGCCTCGCTGCCTGTCGAAACGCAACAGCAGATCTACGCAAAAGGACCGGACCAGGTTTTTGCCGGCGGTCTCTATCCGCTGCAACCTGCGGTCCAGGTGCCGGGCGGTTACAAGGTCAGCGGCCAGTGGCGGTTCGCGAGCGGCTGCAAAGGCGCGGACTGGATCGGCGTCGGTATTGGCGGCACGCCCGCGAACTCGGGCGATGCGGGCGCGGGCAAGCCGTTCACCGCCGTGTTTCCCGCTAGCGAGGTCGAGATCGTCGACAACTGGAACGTGGTCGGCATGCAGGGCACGGGCAGTCACGATCTGCGGCTGCGCGACAAGTTCGTCGATGCTCGATGGACCTTCGTGCGCGGCGGCCACGCGCTGATCGACGAGCCGTTGTATCGCTATCCCGCCGTCGCGTATCAGGCGCAGGTGCATGCCGCCGTGAACGTCGGGCTGGCGCGCGCCGCGCTCGATCTGCTGACGGATATGTCCGGCGCGACAAAAACGACGACGGGCGCGCCGCGTCTCGCGGACCGAGGCTACTACCGCTCGGGTCTCGCGAAAGCGGAAGCGCAGTGGCGCAGCGCGCGTGCGTTCTTTTATGAGTCGGCACAAGCGGCGTGGGACACGATTCTCGCTGGCGATCCCGTCACGCCCGACCAGGCGAATCTGATGCGCCTGAGCGCGACGCATGCGGCCCACGTATGCGCCGAGGTAGTCATGCAGGCGTATCAGATGGCGGGCATCGCCGCGATTTATCGCGAGAGCCGCTTGCAGCGTCTGGTGCGCGACTCGATCGTCGTGACGCAGCACGCGTTTCTCGGCGAGGGCACGTATGACGCGTCGGGTGCGCTGTTCGTCGGCATACCGCCCGTCACGCCGTATCCCTGATGCAACGCACGATCGAACACGAAGAGCAAACGATGACGAACGAAGACATGAAGCGGCGCTTTCGCGACGCGATGGCCTGCCTGCCCGCTGCCGTCAACGTCATTACGACCGACGGGCCGAGCGGACGCTGTGGCCTCACCGCGAGCGCCGTCTGCTCGGTAACCGACGAGCCGCCGACGATGCTCGTCTGTATCAACCAGGCCAGCTATATGCACGACGTACTGCGCGAGAACCGCAACGTGTGCATCAACGTGCTCGCCGGCGAGTATCAGGATCTCGCGCGCGACTTCGCGGGCATGACTTCGTGCCCGATGGACGAGCGCTTCGCACGCCACGCATGGAAACCGGGACGCTCGGCCGTGCCCGTGCTTTCGCATGCCATTGCCAATCTCGAAGGTACGATCGTCGAACTCAAAAGCGTCGGATCGCACTCGGTGATGTTCGTACAGATCGACACGATTTCGGTCCGTCAGGATGGCGATGGACTGATCTATTTCGCGCGGCAGTTTCATCGTCTCGCGCGGCCGGGTGTGGCGGCAGCATCCCTTTCCACTCAGTGTGCGAGGTAAGCGTGGAAGTCTGCTTCTTTCTGATTGGCGAACGCGGTCACGGGCGCGGCGCGTTCGATGGGGCGAATATCTCGCGTTTGCAGTCGGCCGCGCATGACGTGGCAGGTTTGCGGCGCTTCGTGCTGCATTTTCCTGCCGGGCGCGACGGGCACGACACATCGGCACCGTTCTGCGTAACGCAATGGTATTTCGACGATCTCGAACGGCTCGAAGCCGCGCTGCAACCGGGCAGCGCAATACAGTCCGCCGCCGACAGCATCGCCGCAAGCATGGACACCTGCACACTCCTCCAGCAGGCAATGGCCGTGCGCCATTTCCCGACGCCGCATGCAGTCGACGCACGAGACGAACGTTGCACCTACCTCGTCAGCTATGAAGGCGAAGCGGACGACTTCAACGCATGGCTCACGCATTATCTGACGCATCATCCACCGTTGATGACGCAACTGCCCGGCATTCGCGAACTGGAGATCTATACGCGCATCGACTATCGCTCGGCCTTGAAGTACCCGCGCGCAACGGCCATGCAACGCAACAAGGTCGTATTCGACGATGCCGCTTCACTCGACGCCGCGCTCGCGTCGCCCGTGCGTGCGCGGATGAAGGCGGATTTCGATTCGTTTCCGCCCTATAGCGGAGCCACGCCGCATTACCCGATGTACAGCATTTACGGTAATCTGACGCGCGAGTGAAAGCGCCGAACGCGGGCATGCGAGTTCGGTCCAACAGCGAGGCGCGTTCGACCGCAAACGGGTCGCGCGCCGCCACGGACAGGTTCCGGACGACATGACAAAGACGCACCCCGGCATCACGGACTTGAATCTTCTGCGCGTGTTTCTGGCCATTGCCGATCTGCGCAGCCTCACGGCGGCGGGCGCGCGGCTCGGACTCACGCAACCCGCCGTCAGTCACGCGTTGCGCCGCTTGCGCACGATGTTCGACGATCCCCTGTTCGTTCGCACGCCGACGGGCATGGTGCCCACCGACGCCGCTGTGCGCCTGCACGCGCCGCTCGCGCAGGCGTTCGGCATCATCAACGTCGCGGTCCAACAACTGGCGAAATTCGATCCAGCGACGGCACACCGCGTGTTCCGCGTGTCGATGTCCGACATGTCAGAGTTCTATTTTCTGCCGCCGCTGCTCGCGATGATCGACAGAACCGCACCTGGCATACGCGTCGAGGTCGCGAACTTCTCCGTGGATGCCGTGAGCGCCGCGATGCGAAGCGGCGAGATCGATCTCGCGCTGGGTTATGTGCCGGGGCTGGACCCGGCGTGCATCAGCACGACGCTGTTCGTGGACGAGCATGTGTGTGTGGTGCGAGCGGGACATCCGCTACGCAAGCGCAATCCGACCAAGGACGACCTTGCCGCTTTACGTTATGTCTATGCGAGCACGAACGCGACCGGTCACCGGATGGTCGAGCAATGGCTGGAGGAATTGAATCTGCGCCGCGATATCGTGTTGCGGCTGCCGCATTTCGTGGTTGCGCCGGAGATCGTCCAGAACACCGACCTCGCTGTCATCTTTCCCAAAAGCATTGCGCAGCGGTTCAATCGAAACAAGGCATTCCGAATCCTGCCGCTGCCATTTTCATTGCCCCCCATCGAAATTCAGGTGCACATGCATATGCAGTTTTCCGCCGACCTCGGCATCGCATGGTTGCGCGACGCCATCTGCCGCATGTTCTCGACTCAAGGCACGAGATAGCCCTTCACGAGTTCGTGGATCTCAGCGAGGGTGTCGATGGCCGCACGCAGATCGAGCTCGCTGTTCGCTTCTGCCAACGCCATGACATCCGCGAGCGCTTCGTCATGCTCCTCGGCCATCGTGCATAACTGGAACGGCGTGCGCGCTCCGAAGCTCTCCGGCTCATCCATGATTGTCTCCGTGTGCAATGGTGTCGCGATGTGTTTCACTCATGCTCTGCTCGCGAGATGACCTGATCGGAATCGAGCACGCAATCGGCAAGTTCCATCAGATTGCTCGCGAACGTGGCGGGTTTCCATTGCTCGACGGCGAGCCGCGCGCGGGCAGATAAACGTTCGCGCAGCACATCGTCCAGTGCGAGGGTTCGCATGCGCGCGGCGAGCATGTCCGCGTTGCCCGGATCGACGACATAACCGTTCGTCTCGTTCACGACCAGCTCACGCGCCACGCCGCATGTATGCGTGACGATCGCCGTTCGCGACGCCGCGAATGCCTCGTTGATGCAGAGTCCCCACTGATCGAACTCGCTGGCGAGCACGACGAAATCCGCAAGACCGTATATCGCAGGCATGTCGCCGTTGGGCAGGGCGTCGAGAAAGCGCACGCTCTTTTCGAGTTCGAGCCGCGATACGAGGGCTCTCAGCATGGATTCATCCTGCCCCTGCCCAACCAGAACCAGTTCGATTGCATGATCCGCAAGACGGGAACGCGCAAACGCGTCGATGACGACATCCACGTTCTTGCGCGCTACGAAGCGGCTGACGCAGAGCACATAGCGCTGCGGCAAGCCGCGCATACGGCGAACGTCGTCGGCAGCGGCATGCGCAGCCGCTGCGCGGCGCGAAAACTGGTCGACATCGATCACATCGAAACCGACCCGCGAGCGCCAGCGCGGAATGCCGAGAAACTCCGCGTAATCGCGATGCCTTTCTCCCGCGACCAGGGCGGCGTCGAAGCGGCGCACCAACCCGCGCTTCAGCCATTCCTTGAGGCTGCTGCGCGCGCCGTCGTCGGCCTTCGAGTCCGACATGTAGATCAGACCAAACGGTCTCGTGAACCTTCTGACGAAACAGAGCCACAACGAGTAAGGCGTGTCGTAGCCCAACGTGACCACGACATCCGGCTCGATCCGCCGGATGATCGCCGTGAGCCGCGCGAAGACATTCAGCCAGCGTCCGCCAGCGTCACTGACATCATTCTCCAGGGTGGTGACGCACTCGTGACGTTGCGCGAAAAACGACGCGCGCCGCGTTTGCGGAAACGAGTAGAAACCCGACCGCCCGAACACCTCGACCAGACAGACTTCATCGCCACGCCTCGCCGCAAGCCGCATCAGCGCTTCATAGCGCGGCACGTGGTAGTCACCGAGGTGACCGATAACGAACAGCATCCGCATGACGTCCTCAAAACACCGCTATTGGCAGAAACGCACGACGCGCAAACCCGTCGGGATACCGTTACTGAATTGTTCCAGACCACTGACGAACGCTGCGTCAGCGCCACTCACTCTATTACGGGCACAAGGCTGTGTTGGTATGAATTGCCACTGACGACTGCAATCTGTCCATTAAAGGCTGCTCGATGAACTGCAATCCGCGATCGACCCGGGAGAACTCCGCTCTATTAAAGAAAGGCTCACAAATATAGACTGGCCTTCGCGCTTATACGGAATCAGTGACCGCAATGTTCTTTTTGCGAAAAAGATGATTGCCTTTCAAACAGTAAGAAAAAGACGGTTGTAATAGCAATAGTCAACAAACCGAGGCTACTTCATCCGTCCGATGCAGGCTCTCGGGGACAACACCAAGAAAAAAGGGACGATCGCAATCATATGAACACGTCGCCACTCGGGCTTTTCCGATTGTCACGCTATGTCCTGTTTGTTCTTTGCATGTGCTTCGTTCTCGTCGGGACTGCACGTGCGTCGTCCGCCGATTGCAGCGCGGGCACGCTCGTGACGGTCGTCGCACACCTCGACGACGATCTGCTGTTCGTCGAGCCCGCTATCAGCGAGCGGCTACGCGCGGGATGGTGCGTCACTACTGTACATCTGATCGGCGGCGCTAACGGCGCCAATTTCGCCTATGTGCAAAAGCGTGAGGAAGCCTCGCGACTCGCTTATGCGCGTCTTGCAGGAGTCGCAAATACATGGGAAGAGTCGACAGTGCAAATAGCTGGCAAGCCGGTGTTCCAGCTCATATTGAAAGCGCAACCGCGCGTGCGGCTTCTTGAATTGAGGCTTCCTGGCGGCGCGGTCCGCGGCGGCCGCGCGCCGCTTGCGCTGCTCTGGGATCAGGGCGCAACACTCACAACCTTTCCGATGGGACATGGAGAATTGGCGGCAACGCGTTACACACGCGATTCGCTTTCCCTCGTTCTCAAAACGATACTGCAGGACGCGACGCGAATCGCGACGCTGAACCCTGATACGGTGCCGTTTATCGAGCATCCCGATCATATCTACGCCGCCCGCATGACACGCCATGTCGCGCAAACATCAGGGCGCGCCATTCCCATTGCCTTCTACAGCACGTATCCGACAGGAACCTGGCCCGCCACGCTGTTCGGCGAAGAAGCACAACGCAAGCGCGACATCGCGGCGAGCTATTTCTCGATCGACGGTGGCGACTTCGCGCATGTGTTCGGCGAGTACCAATGGGACGGCAACTGGATTTTGCGCAACTATTCGCGCCACGACACCACACTTCGCGCCAGGTCTGATTTTGTCGCCATTCCTTCTGTTCTCTTTAATACGGGTTCCAGTCAATGCCTGACGTCGCGAGGCAATACGCGCGGCCCCGAACTCGCGCCTTGCGACAGGTCGGTCAGCCAGCAATGGAAATGGGAACCGCGCGCCGCATATGCAGGCAACCAGCACAATGCGGCACTCGTGTCCGTCTCGACGGGGCAATGCGTCGCCGAACACGACGGCACACTCGCTGAAGAGCCATGCGAAGAATGGAATGTGTCGCAGCGCTGGACTCCGTGGGATTTTGGTCTGATATTCACACCCTCGCGCCGCTGCCTCGGAGAAGAGAACAACCGCCTTCGCATCAGAGGATGTGCCTCCATGACGACGCGCTACCGCTGGTCCACAGCGCGTCCGGCATGGTCGACTGACCTGCGTTTGACGGGCGCAATGTACGGCGACGTGACGGGAGACGGGACGACTTCTGCCGTCTACGTGCAAAGACGTTCCGACGGACCCGGCTTCGACATCTATGTTCAGACTTCAATCTTAAGCAAACCTGATGAGCCCGAGAACTGGTACGCGAATGCCGTGCGCTTCGATAGCCGCGCGACGATGCCGACATGCGACGCCGACACGTTGTGTTTCGACAGCGCGCGCTTTCTGATTGGCGACTTCGATGGCGATGGCCGGGCGGACCTCATGGTCGTCACGCCGAGAGACGGCGGGTCCGCCTTCTGGTTGTTGCGCAGCAATGGCAATCACTTTTCCGCTCCCGTTCTCTGGTTTCAAAGCGACAAAAGCATTCCGGCTGCACGCGTGCAGCAGTACCTTGCCTTTTCACCGAGAGACACATCGCGCGAAAAGATCCTCGTTGCAGTGCAGCGATCGGACCAGGCTGTCGATCTATGGACGATAAGCTCCGATCAGGCCGGGCATATCCAGCAGACAAAAGTGCCTGCCCCGAACAATCTGAATTCCAACGTGCAGTTGCTCACCGTGGGCAGCACTCGCAAAGACACGGCAACCTTCGTCGCCGTGCAATCCGCCGACGATAACCGTCGCGTGGCCGTGACCACATTCAGCGTCGACAAGGAACACTGGAGCTTTGGCGCGGCGTCCGTTGTGCCCGCTCAATTCGAGCGTGACTTTACCCGCTTTACGAGCGACACCAGCGCCGACGCAGCGATTGTGATGACCGTGCCGCATTTCCAGGAACCCGGCGGCGTGGATGTATGGAAATGGCACGTACAGCATCGTGACACCGCGCCCGTCCTACTCGCCTATCTGCGCGATCTTCGGTGGCAGGACGCCGCGCCCGCCCTGCTCCGCGATAAAAACCGCACAGCGCTGGTCTTCTACTCGCGCGCGGACGCGATACTCGCCAACACGCTCTTCTCGGCCGGTAATGGTGAACTCGTGCGATACGCATTCAACGGGAACGACTTGCAAAGTATTCCGATGGAAGGTTTTCCGTTGCCAGCCGTTTACTCGGAAACGCTCTGGCTCGATCGCCTGGTTCAGTAGAGACATTGCAATACTATGTTGAGGAGTGCTCCCACTCGCATTTCGGGGCGGAAAGGGAAAAGTTCTCCGAACGAGTACCCGTGTCCAGCAACAACTAGTGCTTGACCGAATCGCAATGTCTCGATCGACTATGGTATATCCACTCATGTCGGTTACTACAGATGACGATTGACCCACGCAACCGTGCACTGCAGGATAAACAAGAGACACGGTTCTCCAGGATCACGCCCAATTCGAGACGGTGAAAAGTGCGGATACTACAGGTCGTCTACGCGCCACGTTTGTCCGGTGCGGAGATTTTGGCAAAGGGTGTCGCAGTCGAGCACAGGGAGGCTGGCCACGCAGTCTGCATCGCGTCGATGCAGCCGCAATTGGCGGACTTCGATCTTAGCCGCAGCGAGCTCGCGGCAGCCGACGTGCTGTGCGACTTTCCCGAATCGCCGCAAGGACGTATTGGGCGTCTCATGCATTTATGGCGCTGCGTACGGAAATTTCGACCGGACGTGATCATCGCGCACGCGACGCTAGCCGCACTCTATGTGCGTCTTCTTCCCATTGCCGTGCCAGTCGTCTATGTGATGCACTCGGGCTCCAATGACTTCGCCAACCCGAAACTCCGGTGGGCCGAGCGCATGCTTTCCCATCGCGCGAAGGCCGTGGTCGGCGTCTCGCCGCAGAATACGCTCGACTATCTGCGTGAAGTCGGGCCGCATCCGCTCGTCACGGTGATTCCCAACGGCGTGGATCTGCCGCGCTTCCAAACGCCCATGACTCCGTCGTCCGTGGCCGGTCGCGGCGCGTCACAGCAGATTGTTCAGTTGGGCCGCTACGTCGTCGACAAGGGACAACTGGAAACCATTAACGCGTTTGAACTCGTGCTGCAACAGGAGCCTGATGCGCGACTGGTGTTGCATGGCGTGATAGAAGATCCGGCTTACCACGATATGGCCGTGAATCTCGTGCAGCGTTTGAAGCTGGACGGGCGAGTGACGCTGTGCGGTCCAGCATCGAATGTCGCGGCTATTCTGCAGACCTCGCAAGTCTTTGCGATGCCCTCGCTCAGAGAAGCACATAGCATTGGCTTTCTCGAAGCGTTGGCGTCGGGTGTTCCCGTCGTCGCGAGCCGCATTGCAGCATTCGAATTTGCCCGCGATTTCCCGGGCGTTTCGCTCGTCGACACGAAAGACCCTTCCACCTATGCGCGCGCACTGGTTAACGCGCTGCGCGTGCCCCGCGCGTACCGCGCGCTGGATGGCTATACGTTGCACGACACGGCAGAGAGCTACCTGAAGATCGCGCAAGCCATTCACAAAGACAAAGGGCGAGGCATTCGCGCGGAATCGATATCGGCGTTGGAAAGTAACGAAACGTCGATGTGAGCCTGGGAACAAGATCTGCTGTCCAAACGTTTTGCCATTATGTACATGCCCAACGGAACCACCATGAGCCTCACATCCAGCCAGCAGGATAGCTTCGGCAGCGCGCTTCGTATGCTGGTGAGCCAGCAACGCGACACCCTGCGGACCATACTCGCGCTCTCGGACCCAACGCGCCAGCACGACGCCGCGTCCGCGCGCGCGGCATTGGACGAGATCCTTCACGCCGCCGGCCGTTGCCATTCGACCTATCGCGCGATGCTCGTCGAAATCATGGCGACGCAGCAGAGAGGCTGCGTTTCTCGCGAAAGCTGAGAAGACGTCAGCCAACTGTCAGCGAGTGATCTGCAGATTGCGAGCACGAGTATGAATGCGCGATTCACTGTCAATGGGGGAACACTGCTGTTCTTCGAAAATTCATCGCGTTGCGTGCGCTCGCCGACATTCGCCGATCGATTTATCGAGGCAGCATGAACAGTTAGCGAGCAAATGGGAGCCTTTCTCGCATAGGCATCGCGCGGAAGGCTTCCCGTATCGGTGTCGGTCCTCGATGATCTGGTCCTGTTCATTCAGGTTGGGGAAGAAATGATGTCGACACGTCAGTCTCCAGGACTCGAAACGCAAGCTGCCGACGGCACGGACGTGATTCCCCGGCGACTGCGGCGCATCGCTGTCGTGCTGTTCGACGGCTTCGACCTGCTGAGCGCCAGCGTCATCGCCAATGCATTCGAAGCCGCGAGCGAGTTGTCGGCGCGCGGCCCCATCCAGTGGTTCTATCAGATCACCACGCTCTCGGACCACGACGGGTATATCGCCAGTGCCGCCGCGTTGCTCGTCAGCGCGGAATCATTCGATATGCACACCGGCCAGGAATTCGACGCGATCTTCGCGATTGTCGGCGCGGATGCGTGCATCGACTCGCGCGCCGTGCCGCTTATTGCGTGGATCAACCGCGCGCGCTCGAAGGCGGCCGACGTGCGGCTCATCGGCGCGCCGCTGCCCGGTCTCGATGGTCACGCGTACAGCGAACAGAATGAACAGGAACGTGGTTCGCAAGGAAGCGCGGCGCGCCTTTCCGGCGAATGCAAAATGAGATCGCAAAGTCTCCACGACGCGCTCACAGGCGCGTTGAAGCTGATTCGCCGCGACATGGGCGACAGCATGGCGCGCCGCGTCGCCGAAGGTCTGTCGATCTGCTCGCACGACGTGCTCAATGCGATCTTCGAGGATGTGGTCGGCAGCACGCCCGCGGAGAAAGTGCGCGCGGCCGCGCACTGGCTGCAGGATAACTGCCGCCGTCAGGTCACGATAGAAGATGCGGCACAGGTCGCCGCGATGAGCGAGCGCAGCCTCCTGCGTCACTTCAGAAGCGAACTCGGCATGACGCCTTCCGACTATCTGATGCATGCGCGGCTTCAGGTCGTCTGCAATCTGCTGATTGAAACCGACCTGCCCGTCGACAAGGTGGCGAAGCGCGCCGGCCTGACCAGCGGCGACCATCTGGCGCGCAGTTTCCGGCGGCATATGAAGACTTCGCCGACGGAATATCGCGCGCAGCGCAGGCTCCAGTGCTGAATCGCGTGTCCCGCTCTGCAGCATAGCGAATTGCCGGGATACAACACCGGCTCGTCGTCGCTTTTTTACCCGGCGCACGCTGCGGTATGCTGACGGCTTTTCGACTTTTCGAACCACGATGTCAGACGAATACGAAGTGCACGGCCCGCATGATCATGCGATCGAGCATGCAGGCGGCCATGGCGGCGACCGCAACGCTTCGCGCCTCGCTGTCATGACGGCCATTCTGGCGAGCGTCGGCGCGATTGCGGCGTATCAGAGCGGCGCCAACGAAAACCAGGCGCTCTTCTACAAGAACGAGGCAGCGATCCTCAAGACGGAAGCCGCAAACCAGTGGGCCTACTATCAGGCCAAGGGCGAGAAACAGAATCTCGCCGAGCTGGGCGCCGCGCTGACCGATCCGGCGTCATCCGCGCACGCAAAGTTCGTCACCGACACGCAGCGCTATAAGACCGAGAAAGAGCCGATTCGACAGCAGGCGGAGACGCTCGAAAACCAGGTGAAGAAGGACAATGAAGTGAGCGAGGCGTTGCAGCATCAGCATCACCGCTGGGCGCAGGCAACGACGCTCATTCAGATCTCCATCGCGCTCGCCGCGATCACGCTGCTCACGAAAAAGCGCTGGCTGCAAAAGCTCACGATCGGCATGGCCGTCGTGGCAGTGGGTCTGTTTGCCACTGCACTCATGGGCTGGTGAGCACGCTGCTCATTGAATTGCGTTCAGCTTGCGCCACAGCGTGGTCTTGCTGATACCGAGCGCCTTGCACGCGGCGTCGCGGTCGCCGCCGCACGCTGCCAGCATCGCGCGTATTTCGTCCGCCTGGACATGACGGCTGCGCTCGCGCAACGTCAACGCATCCTTCTTTTGCGGCGCCGGTGACGCGGCCAGTTCGGGCGCGACGACATCGAGCATCTCACGCGTGAAGACGTCGGCGGTGTCGCCTTCCGTGTCGGCGAGTTCGACGGCGATCCGCTCGATCACGTTCTGCAACTCGCGCACATTGCCGGGCCACGCATAGAGGCGCAACGGTTCGCCGATCTGCGCGAGCACGCGCGTCGCCGCCTCCAGATCAGAAACGCGCGCCGCCAGCCTCGGCTCGCGCGCGGCCGCCTGCAACAGCAGTTCGGCGGCGAGCGGCAATACGTCCGTCGTGCGCTCGCGCAACGGCGGCAGCGCAATGCTCAAAATGTTCAGCCGGTAGTAGAGATCGGCGCGAAACGTCCCGGCCTCGACACCTTCCGTCAGCGCACGGTGCGTCGCAGCGACCACGCGTATGTCGACACGCGTCGGTTCCGTCGAACCGAGCCGCACCACTTCGCGTTCCTGCAACACGCGCAGCAGCCGGCTTTGCAGCGGCAGCGGCATCTCGGCGATTTCATCGAGAAACAGCGTGCCGCGATGCGCGGCTTCGATCAAGCCCGCCTTGCCGCCCTTGCGCGCGCCCGTAAACGCGCCTTCCTCATAGCCGAACAGCTCGCTTTCCAGCAAGGCCTCGGGAAACGCGCCGCAATTGATGGCGACGAACGCGAAGTCGCGCCGCGCGCTCAGCCGATGCATGCTCTGCGCGACCATTTCCTTGCCGGTGCCGCTTTCGCCGAGTATCAGCACGGTCGCGTCGGATTTTGCGTAGCGCCGCACCAGCGCGCGCACGCGCTCGATCGACGGACATTCGCCGACCAGATCGTCGAGCCGGTAGCGCGCGGTGAACTGCTGTCCGCGCTGCCGCGAACGCAGCGTGCGATCGAGCCGTTCGACAGCGCGCGATTCCTGGAACGTCAACACCGTGCCCGCCGCATGGCCCGCGCCCGCCAGCGGCCCGCGATGCACGAGATAGCTCGTGCCGCGCACGGACACCAGCGTATCGCCGTCGGCATCGGGCAGCGCACTGGCGAGATCCGGCGCCAGCCTCTGCAACGGCACGCCAGCGGCGCTCGCCGCGTCGATGCCGAGCACGTCCGCAAGCCGCTGATTGATCGCTTCGACGCGTCCCTGCGCGTCGAGTGCGACAACGCCATCGCGCAGGTGCTGCAGCAGGTTATCGAGGCGCTGGCGCCGCACGCCCTCCGCACGCGTAGCCTGCGCGACTTCGAGAGCGGTGTCGAACGCACTGCGCACCGACGTGCGCGAGTACAGAAACACAGCGCCCAGGCCCGCGCGCTCCGCCAGATCGGTCACATGGCCCGGCCCGACCACGGCATCGACGCCGCGTGCCTGCAGGTCGCGCACGCAGTCCTCCGCGTCTTCCGTCGAGCGGTACGACGCGAAGATCACGTCGATGCCGTAGGCGGCCGTGAAGCGCTTCACCTCGTCGGGCGTCTCGCCGTGCGTGACCAGCGCCACCGAATTGCCGTCGCGCCGCGCGCGCGCGAGCGCCTGCATCACGTCGAAGCCCGTCGGCGTGATCGCGACCACGGGGACGTCGACGCGCGCCTTCAGGTACGCGGCGTTCGAGCCGCCGGCAACGATCACGTCGGGACGCTCCGCGCCCGCCGCGTCGATTTCCTGCATGGCGTCGTCGAAGCCGCGCGCCACCACCCGTAGCTCCGCGCGGCCCGCGTACTCGCTGGCGATATCGACGAACAGATCGCGCAGACGGCTGATGCCCATCGCCCAGATGCGCGGGCGCGGGTTGGAAATGGTGGAAGGCGTGCTCATCGGAGCGATCCGTTCAAAAGCGGGATGTTCCATTATGCGCGCCTAATTTCATAACCGAAACTAACGATTTCACTTTTGAAATTTCCGCGAACGTCCGTTCGGATGTGTGCCCCGCAAAATCAGAGACTTAGCGATGCCGAGCTGCATGGCACGCCACTTGCAGATAAAGCTGCGCAAACAACGGAGCCTCACAGTGAACCCAGCCAAACAACCCACCAGCGCCGGCGCGGCATTCCGCCAGGCCGTCGCAGAAGGACAACCGCTGCAGGTCGTCGGTGCGATCAACGCGTACGTCGCGAAGATGGCGGAAGCCGTCGGCTTCAAGGCGCTGTATCTGTCGGGCGGCGGCGTTGCCGCGAATTCGCTTGGCGTACCCGATCTCGGCATCAGCACGATGGACGACGTACTGACGGACGCCCGCCGCATCACCGACGCCACCAACCTGCCGCTGCTCGTCGACATCGACACGGGCTGGGGCGGCGCCTTCAATATCGCGCGCACGGTCCGCTCGTTCATCAAGGCGGGCGTCGCGGCCGTTCACCTCGAAGACCAGGTCGGTCAGAAGCGCTGCGGGCATCGCCCGAACAAGGAAGTCGTCGCGACGGAAGAGATGGTGGACCGCGTGAAAGCCGCCGTCGACGCGCGCACCGACGATCAGTTCGTCATCATGGCGCGCACCGATGCCGCCGCCGCCGAAGGCATCGATGCCGCGATCGAGCGTGCCGTCGCGTATGTCGAAGCAGGCGCGGACATGATCTTCCCCGAAGCGATGAAAACACTCGACGACTATCGCCGCTTCAAGGCCGCCGTGAAGGTGCCGATTCTCGCGAACCTGACCGAGTTCGGGTCGACGCCGTTCTTCACGACGACGGAACTGCGCGAAGCGAACGTCGACATTGCGCTGTACTGCTGCGGCGCGTATCGCGCGATGAATGCGGCGGCGCTCAATTTCTACGAAACCGTGCTGCGCGACGGCACGCAAAAGGCCGCCGTGCCGACGATGCAAACGCGCGACGATCTGTACAAGTACCTTGGCTATCACGCGTACGAAGACAAGCTCGACGCGCTGTTCGCCGCACACAAGTAATGGCACCTGGAGGAAGACACATGAGCGAAGCAGACAACGGCGCAACGAGCGCGGGCGCTTTCAAGCCGAAGAAATCCGTGGCCCTGTCGGGCGTGACGGCGGGCAATACCGCGCTTTGCACGGTCGGCAAGACGGGCAACGACCTGCACTACCGCGGCTACGACATTCTCGATATCGCTGGCGCCAGCGAATTCGAGGAGATCGCGTATCTGCTCGTGCACGGCAAGCTGCCCAACGTCGCCGAACTCGCCGCTTACAAGAAAAAGCTCAAGGCGCTGCGCGGCCTGCCCGCGAACGTGAAGGCCGCGCTCGAATGGATTCCCGCCGCCGCGCATCCGATGGACGTGATGCGCACGGGCGTGTCCGTGCTGGGCACCGTGCTGCCGGAAAAAGACGATCACAACCTGCCGGGCGCGCGCGATATCGCCGACAAGCTGATGGCCTCGCTCGGCTCGATGCTGCTGTACTGGTATCACTACTCGCACAACGGCAAGCGGATCGAAGTCGAAACCGACGACGATTCGATCGGCGGCCACTTCCTGCATCTGCTGCATGGCGTGGAGCCGCCGAAGTCGTGGGTGGATGCGATGCACGTGTCGCTGAATCTGTATGCCGAGCACGAATTCAATGCATCGACGTTCACCGGCCGCGTGATCGCGGGCACGGGCTCGGACATGTATTCGGCCATCACGGGCGCAATCGGCGCGCTGCGCGGCCCGAAGCACGGCGGCGCCAACGAGGTCGCGTTCGAGATCCAGTCGCGCTACCAGACGCCGGATGAGGCGGAAGCCGACATCCGCCGCCGTGTCGAGAACAAGGAAGTCGTGATCGGCTTCGGCCACCCCGTGTACACGATCTCCGATCCGCGCAACAAGGTGATCAAGGACGTGGCGAAGAAGTTGTCGAAGGAAGCGTCGAACACGAAGCTGTTCGAGATCGCCGAGCGCCTCGAAAGCGTGATGTGGGACGTCAAGAAGATGTTCCCGAATCTCGACTGGTTCAGCGCCGTGTCGTATCACATGATGGGCGTGCCGACGGCCATGTTCACGCCGCTCTTCGTGATCTCGCGCACGTCCGGCTGGGCCGCGCACATCATCGAGCAGCGCGTCGACAACAAGATCATTCGACCCAGCGCAAATTACACGGGTCCCGACGATCTCGCGTTCGTGCCGCTCGCGAAGCGCGCCTGACCGGGCAACTCGACTCCTGGAAGTGCGGTGCGAGAGCCGCAATCCTGTTCGGCCTTGGTTCGTCATACCCGCGAGCCAAGGCTGCTTTTTATGCGCTCTTTATGTTTGCGCCGCTACACCCGGCGCCCGCTGAAGCGCTACACTTCGCAAGAAACACGTGGACGGCAAGCCCGGCCACCACACGGAGCCAGGCGTGTTCACGCACGCCGGCTCACGATCAATATCGCATGTGTCCCTACGCCATGAATACTGCACACCGCAAACCGCTGCCCGGCACTTCGCTGGATTACTTCGACACGCGCGCCGCGATCGACGCGATCCAGCCGGGCGCTTATGACAAGCTGCCCTACACGTCGCGCGTGCATGCCGAGAACCTCGTGCGCCGCTGCGATTCCGCGACGCTGACCGATTCGCTGCGGCAGATTATCGAACGCAAGCGCGAGCTGGATTTTCCGTGGTTTCCTGCGCGCGTCGTGTGTCATGACATTCTCGGCCAGACGGCGCTCGTCGATCTCGCGGGACTGCGCGATGCGATTGCCGATCAGGGCGGCGACCCGGCCAAGGTGAACCCCGTCGTGCCCGTTCAGCTGATCGTCGATCACTCGCTCGCTGTCGAGTGCGGCGGCTTCGACCCGGATGCGTTCGCGAAGAACCGCGCAATCGAAGACCGGCGCAACGAAGACCGCTTCGACTTCATCAACTGGACCAAGAAGGCATTCAAGAACGTCGACGTGATCCCGCCGGGCAACGGCATCATGCACCAGATCAATCTGGAGCGGATGTCGCCCGTCATTCATGCTGCCGATGGCGTCGCGTATCCCGACACGCTCGTCGGCACGGACAGCCATACGCCGCACGTCGATGCGCTCGGCGTGATTGCCGTCGGCGTCGGCGGCCTGGAAGCGGAGAACGTGATGCTCGGCCGCGCATCGTGGATGCGCTTGCCGGATATCGTCGGCGTCGAGCTGTCGGGCAAACGTCAGCCGGGCATCACCGCAACCGATATCGTGCTCGCGTTGACAGAATTCCTGCGTAAGGAAAAAGTAGTCGGCGCGTATCTGGAGTTTCGGGGCGAAGGTGCGTCGAGCCTCACGCTCGGCGACCGCGCGACGATCTCCAACATGGCGCCAGAATACGGCGCGACGGCCGCGATGTTCTTCATCGACGAACAGACCATCGACTATCTGCGCCTCACGGGCCGCGACGACGCACAGGTGAAGCTTGTCGAAACGTATGCGAAAGCGGCTGGCCTGTGGGCCGATTCGCTCAAGCATGCCGAATATGAGCGCGTGCTCAGGTTCGATCTGTCGACGGTGGTGCGCAACATGGCGGGGCCGTCGAATCCGCACAAGCGTCTGCCGACCTCCGATCTCGCTGAACGCGGCATCGCAGGCAAATGGGAAGAAGTGCCGGGGCAGATGCCCGACGGCGCCGTCATCATCGCGGCGATCACGAGCTGCACCAATACGAGCAATCCGCGCAACGTGATCGCGGCGGCCTTGCTCGCGCGCAACGCGAATGCACGCGGATTGAAGCGCAAGCCGTGGGTGAAGTCGTCGCTGGCGCCGGGATCGAAGGCCGTCGAATTGTATTTGCAGGAAGCGAACCTGCTGCCCGATCTGGAGAAACTCGGCTTCGGCATCGTCGCGTTCGCGTGCACGACGTGCAACGGCATGTCGGGCGCGCTCGATCCCACAATCCAGCAGGAGATCATCGACCGCGATCTGTACGCGACAGCCGTGCTGTCGGGCAATCGCAACTTCGATGGCCGCATTCATCCGTATGCGAAGCAGGCGTTTCTCGCGTCGCCGCCGCTCGTCGTCGCGTATGCGATTGCAGGGACGATCCGTTTCGACATCGAGCGCGATGTGCTCGGCACCGACAAGGACGGCAAACCGGTTTATCTGAAGGACATCTGGCCGAGCGATGAGGAAATCGACGAGATCGTCAGGCAGAGCGTGAAGCCCGAGCAGTTCCGCAAGGTCTACGAGCCGATGTTCGCCGTCACGGCCGCGAGTGGCGAGCCGATCAGCCCGCTCTACGACTGGCGCGCGCAAAGCACGTACATTCGCCGTCCGCCGTATTGGGAAGGCGCGCTGGCAGGCGAACGTACGTTGCGAGGCATGCGCCCGCTCGCCGTGCTCGGCGACAACATCACGACGGACCACCTCTCGCCGTCGAACGCGATTCTCGCCAACAGCGCAGCGGGCGAATACCTCACGAAAATGGGCCTGCCCGAAGAGGACTTCAACTCGTATGCGACGCATCGCGGCGACCACCTCACCGCGCAGCGCGCGACGTTCGCCAATCCGACGTTGATCAATGAAATGGCAATCGTCGATGGTCAGGTGAAAAAGGGATCGCTGGCACGCATTGAACCGGAGGGCAAGGTCACGCGCATGTGGGAAGCCATCGAAACCTACATGGGCCGCAAGCAGCCGCTCATCATCATCGCGGGCGCGGACTATGGCCAGGGCTCGTCACGCGACTGGGCGGCGAAAGGCGTACGGCTCGCGGGTGTCGAAGCGATCGTGGCGGAAGGCTTCGAGCGCATTCACCGCACGAACCTGATCGGCATGGGCGTGCTGCCGCTCGAGTTCAAGCCGGGCGTGAACCGGCTCGCGCTGGGTATCGACGGGACCGAGACGTATGACGTGATCGGCGAGCGCAAGCCGCGCGCGGATCTGACGCTCGTGATTCATCGCAAGAACGGCGAGCGCATCGACGTGCCCGTCACGTGCCGTCTGGATACGGCGGAGGAAGTGTCTATTTACGAAGCGGGCGGCGTGTTGCAGCGCTTTGCGCAGGACTTCCTGGAGTCGTCCAAGGCAGCCGCCTGAGACGGATCGTCACCAGCTTCAACAGGATCAAAACACATGGCACACGCATCTCAGATCAAGATTCCCGCCACGTATATGCGCGGCGGCACCAGCAAAGGCGTGTTCTTTCGCCTCAAGGATTTGCCCGAAGCGGCGCAAGTGCCGGGCGCCGCGCGCGATGCGTTGCTGCTGCGCGTGATCGGCAGCCCCGATCCTTATGGCAAGCAGATCGACGGCATGGGCGGCGCGACGTCGAGCACCAGCAAGACGGTGATCGTCGCGAAGAGCAGCAGGCCGGACCATGATGTGGATTATCTGTTCGGGCAGGTGTCGATCGACAAGCCGTTTGTCGACTGGAGCGGGAATTGCGGAAATCTGTCGGCGGCCGTGGGACCGTTTGCGATCAGCGGCGGGCTTGTCGATCCGGAGCGTGTGCCGGATAACGGCGTGGCTGTCGTGCGTATCTGGCAGGCGAATATCGGCAAGACGATCATCGCGCATGTGCCGATTGTGAATGGCGCCGTGCAGGAAACGGGGGATTTCGAGCTTGATGGCGTGACGTTTCCTGCTGCGGAGGTGCGACTGGAGTTTCTGGACCCGGCTGCGGAGGAAGAAGGCGCGGAAGGTGCGATGTTCCCGACGGGCAATGTCGTCGACGATCTTGAAGTGCCTGGTGTCGGCACGTTGAAGGCGACGATGATCAATGCGGGTATTCCGACGATCTTCGTCAATGCCGAGGCGATTGGTTATACGGGCACGGAGTTGCAGGATGCCATCAATAGCGACGACGCGGCGCTGAAGAAGTTCGAGACGATTCGCGCGCATGGGGCGCTGCGGATGGGGTTGATCAAGAGTCTCGACGAGATCGCGACACGGCAGCATACGCCCAAGGTGGCGTTCGTGGCGCGGCCGGCGGGTTATGTCGCTTCGAGCGGCAAGGCCGTTGCTGCTGATGATGTCGATCTGCTGGTGCGCGCCATGTCGATGGGGAAGCTTCATCACGCGATGATGGGGACGGCGGCTGTTGCTATTGGCACGGCGGCGGCTATTCCTGGCACGTTGGTGAATCTTGCCGCTGGCGGTGGAAAGAGGGAAGCTGTGCGGTTCGGGCATCCTTCCGGGACTTTGCGGGTTGGCGCGGTGGCGATGCTCGAAGACGGCGCGTGGGCCGTTAAGAAGGCCGTCATGAGCCGGAGTGCGCGGGTTTTGATGGAGGGATGGGTTCGAGTGCCGGGGTAGGTTTTTTTTTGTCTGCGACGCTGGTGGGGTGCTTGTGCTTTTTTCTGATTTTGGGGGTTTGCGCTTGGGTTTGCGTTTGCGCTTTCGCTGGCATCCGCGATTCGTTAGCTCGCTTCACGCGTCGCCCCTGTGCGGGGCGGCACCTACTTTTCTTTGCCGCCGCAAAGAAAAGTAGGCAAAAGAAAGCGGCTCACACCGCCAGCCCGTGTTCTCACCCACGGGCCCCCAACGTCCCCACCCTTCACACGCCAACGCCCTTGCACGTGTGCGTTGCCAGCGCGCTAAATCAACGCCTCACCCACTTCACACACCCGTACATGAGCCAGCGGCAGCGAATGGTATGCGCCGCCAAGGTGGCAAACTGTGTGTAGGTTGTCGCGTCGTATAGCTCGGCGCTCTTACAAGGTGGGATGCGTGCGCTATCGGTCCGGAGTGGTGCGCGTATGGCGCGAAAGCCGACACACTGTTTGCCACCTGGGCGGCAGTGGACTGTCTGGCATGGCGTGCTGTGACGCGGGTATATGAAGCGGGTGAGGCGTACAGAGAGGGCGTTGGCAACGCACGTGAAGAAGTGCGTTATCGTGTGAAGTGTGGGGACGTTGGGGGCCCGTGGGCAAACGTCAAGAATTGGCGGTGTGAGCCGCTTTCTTTTGCCTACTTTTCTTTGCGGCGGCAAAGAAAAGTAGGTGCCGCCCCGCACAGGGGCGACGCCTGAAGCGAGCTAACGCATCGCGGATGCCAGCGAGGCAAAACGAATCGCGGATGCCCGCGCAAAGCCCAACACCCCGCACAATCCCCCTACACCTTCACTTCCCCCACCTCAACACCATCGGATCAAGCCCCCGCGCAATCTCAATCAGTTCAGCGCGCGTATCCGGATGCATCGCCGGCAGCGGATGCCGCGGCGCCTCGCATGCGATCACCCCTCCCTCCTTCATCAGCGCCTTCGCAGCAAGCAAACCCGTCTGACGGTTCTCGTGATTGATCAGCGGCAGCCAGCGCTGATACTGCGCAAACGCCTCATCGCGCTTGCCTTCGCGGAACGCTTCGAGAATCGGACGAATGCCGTCCGGATAGCCGCCCCCCGTCATCGACCCCGTCGCGCCCGCGTTGAGATCCGCGAACAGTGTGATCGCCTCCTCGCCGTCCCACGGACCTTCCACGGCATCGCCGCCGAGACGGATCAGCTCGCGCAGCTTCGCAGCCGCGCCCGGCGTTTCGATCTTGAAGTACGACACCTGTTCGAGCTCACGCGCCATCCGCGCAAGAAATGCCGCCGACAGCACCGTGCCGCTCGCAGGCGCATCCTGAATCATGATGGGAATGTCGATGCCGTCCGACAGCCGCGCGTAGAACTCGTAAATCTGCGTCTCGGGCACACGGAACGTCGCGCCGTGATAAGGCGGCATCACCATCACCATCGACGCGCCCTGCTCCTGCGCGCGGCGGCTGCGCTCGACACACACAGCGCTGCTGTAGTGGCTCGTCGTCACGATGACGGGCACGCGTCCCGCAACGTGTTCGAGCATCGCCCGCGTGAGCGTCTCGCGTTCGTCGTCGGAGAGCGCGAACTGCTCGGAGAAGTTCGCGAGAATGCACAGACCGTCCGAACCCGCGTCGATCATGAAATCGACGACCCGCTTCTGGCTTTCCAGATCGAGCGCGCCCGTTTCGGTGAAAGTGGTCGGCACTACAGGGAAGATGCCGCGATAGCGTGGAGTGCGTTGTGAAGTCATGACTTGGGTTCCGCTAGAAATGTGTTGAACAGGTCACACGCGCACTCAACGCGCATGCGTCTTCGGTTCGGGCAACGACGCCCGCACGACGAACGTGATCACGACAGCGAACAGCAGCGTCGCGGACAGGAAATAAAGGCCGGACGCGAGACTGCCCGTCGCATCCTTGATGAGGCCGATGCCGTATGGTCCCACGTAGCCGCCCAGGTTCGCGAGCGAATTGATCGTCGCGATGCCGACGGCCGCGCGCGCACCCGACAGAAACTGGCCGGGCAGCGCCCACACTACCGCCTGAATCGAATACAGCGAGAACGCCGTCAGGCAGATGAACAGGAATTGCAGCGCGGGCGCATGCGTCCATGCACTCAGCGCCATCGTGAGCGCCGCGAAAGCGGACACGACGACGATATGCCAGTACCGCTCGCGCTTGCGATCCGAATGTCGCGGCACGACACACAGTCCGACCACCGCGAACAGATACGGCACGGCCGACAGCAGGCCCGTCACGGCATCGGTGACGCCGAACGCCTTGATGATGGTCGGCAGCCACAACGACAAACCATAGATGCTCAACGGAAACGGCAGGAACAGCAGCGCGAGCAGCAGCACGCGTTTGTCCTTCAACGCGGCCAGCGGATTGCCGTGCGACTGCAACCCATATGACGCGCTATCGGCGGCGAGTTCGCGTTCGATCCACGCGCGGTCCGACGCCGCAAGCCACTTCGCATTCGCGGGCGACTCGGGCAGCACGCGCAAGGTCGGCACGCACAGCAGCACGGCGGGCAGACCGCTCAGCACGAACAGCGTCTGCCAGTTCGACAGGCCGAACACGCCGTGCGTCGACAGCACGAGGCCCGCGACGGGTCCCGTCAGAATCCCCGCAAGCGGTTGCGCGAGCACCAGCAGGCCGATGATGCGCGCGCGATGACGCATCGGAAACCACTTGGTGAGAAAGTACAGAATGCCCGGATACAGACCCGCTTCCGCCGCGCCGAGCAGAAAGCGCAGCACGTAGAAGCTCGTCGGTCCGCTGACGAGCGACATCGCCATCGTGATCACGCCCCACGTGAACAGAATCCGCGCGAACCATACGCGCGCGCCGAAGCGTTCGAGCGCGAGATTGCTCGGCACTTCGCACAGAAAATAGCCGATGAAGAACAGCCCCGCGCCGAGGCCATAGGACGCGTCGCTGATGCCGACGGCCGCGTTCATGTGCAGCTTCGCGAAGCCGACCACGGAGCGGTCGATATACGCGACGACGTAAATCAGCGCGAGAAACGGAATCAGCCGGCGAACCAGCAGGCTCATGATCCGCTGTTCGTCGGCGAGCGCCGCGCCCGTGCCCGCATCGACTGCGGGTGCGGCCTGCTGCGCGCTGGCGTAAGGTGTGGTCATTGCGATGTCTCCATCATGTCGTTATGTACTGCGTTGAGAGCTTGCTTACTCAACCAGGCGTTCGCTCGTGCCGCCCCGCGAATCGCCGATGCACACCAAGCGGATTCGCATCGCGCAACGCTTCGGGCAACAGCGCGGCGGGCAGGTTCTGATAGCAGACGGGACGCATGTATCGCTCGATCGCCGCCGTGCCGACCGACGTGCTGCGTCCATCGGATGTCGCGGGGAACGGGCCGCCGTGCACCATCGCATCGCAGACTTCGACGCCCGTCGGAAAACCGTTCGCGAGAATACGGCCCGCCTTGCGTTCGAGAACCGGCAGCAGCGCTTGCGCGGCGGGTTGATCGGCATCGTCGAGATGCAGCGTGATCGTCAGTTGCCCTTCGATCCGGTTCAACACCGTGCGCAACTCATCAGCATCGGCGCATTCGACCAGCACGCTGCACGGGCCGAACACTTCGTCAGCCAGCGTGTGATCCGCGAGCAGGCTCCTGGCACTCACGCGGAACAACACGGCTTGCGCGCGCCGGCTGCCCGCCTCGGGCGCCTTGCCGCGCGCGAGCGTCGTCACAGCGGGTTTCGCCGCAAACCGTTCGATACCTGCCTCGTACGCGCGCAGAATGCCGCCCGTGAGCATCACGCCCGCCTGCACGCCGTCAATGCTCTGCGCGGCTGTTGCAGCGAAACGCTCGAAACCTTCGCCCGCGATGCCGAGCATCAAGCCCGGATTCGTACAGAACTGCCCGCAACCCAGCGTCACCGATGCGACGAAATCGCGTGCCAGCGTTTCGGCGCGCGAGGCCAGCGCCGCCGGCATCAGCAGATTCGGGTTCACGCTGCTCATTTCCGCGTAGACGGGAATCGGCTCGGCTCGCGCGTTCGCAATCGCCATCAATGCACGTCCGCCCGCGCGCGAACCCGTGAAGCCTACGGCCTTGATAGACGCATGCGCGACGAGCGCCGCGCCCACTTCATGGCCCGCGTCGAACAACATCGAGAACACGCCTTCGGGCAGTTCCGCGTGACGCACGGCCTCCTGAATCGCGCGGCCTACCAGTTCCGACGTGCCTGGATGCGCCGGATGCGCCTTCACGACAACGGGGCAGCCCGCTGCAAGCGCCGCAGCCGTATCGCCGCCCGCGACCGAAAACGCGAGCGGAAAATTGCTCGCGCCGAACACGGCAACGGGGCCGACGCCGATACGCTGAAAGCGCAGATCGGTGCGCGGCGGTTGGCGTTCGGGCAACGCGGGTTCGATGCGCGCATCGAGTGCGTCGCCGCTGCGCACGAGCGCCGCGAACATGCGCAACTGGTTCGCCGTACGCGCGCGCTCGCCTTCGAGACGCGCTTTCGGCAAGCCCGATTCGCTCATCGTGCGTTCGATCAGCGCATCGCCGAGCGCTTCGATGCGCGCGGCGATGTCGTCGAGAAAACCCGCGCGGCGCTCGGCGGGCAGCGTGCGGTAGGCGTCGAATGCGCTTTCCGCCAATGCGCAGGCGGCGTCGACATCGCCCACTTGCGCGCTGTAATACGTCGGCGCTTGCAGCACCTGTTCCGTTGCCGCATCGACGGCATGAAACCCGGCGCCTTGTCCGCGCCGCGCGCTTGCGCCTATCAGCAGTTCACCTGTCAGATTCATTCGTTCTCTCCTCAATGCGAATGGCGCGGCACGTCTGCGCCCCGGCAGCCGACGAGAAAGTCCAGATCGCAACCCTCGTCCGCCTGCAATACGTGATCGATATACAGCCGCTGATAACCGCCGCCGGCGGGCATCGCGGGCGGCGTGTGGCTGTCGAGGCGGCGCGCCAGTTCTTCGTCGCTGATATCGACGCGCAACGTGCCCGCATCGCAATCCAGCTCGATCCAGTCGCCGTCCTGCACAGCGGCAAGCGGGCCGCCGTCGGCTGCTTCCGGCGTCACGTGCAAGACGACCGTGCCGTATGCCGTGCCGCTCATGCGCGCATCCGAGATACGCACCATGTCCTTCACGCCCTGACGCAACAGCTTCGGCGGCAAGCCCATGTTGCCGACTTCGGCCATGCCCGGATAACCCTTCGGCCCGCAGTTCTTCAGCACCAGCACGGAGCTCGCGTCGACGTCGAGCGTTTCATCGACGATGCGTGCCTTGTAGTGCTCGAAGTTCTCGAACACGACGGCACGTCCGCGATGCTTGAGCAATGCAGGCGTCGCCGCCGACGGCTTCAGCACCGCGCCGCGCGGCGCGAGATTGCCGCGCAGCACGCGGATGCCGCCGTCCTTCACGAGCGGCTTGTCGAGCGGGCGGATCACTTCGTCGTTGTAGATGGGCGCATCCATCACGTTGTGCCATAACGCCTTGCCGTTCGCCGTCAGCGCGCCCGGATGCGGCAGCAGGTCGGCTTCGCCGAGTCGGCGCAGCACGGCGGGCAAGCCGCCCGCGTAATAAAACTCTTCCATCAGGAAGCGGCCCGACGGCATCAGGTCGACGATGGTCGGCGTATTGCGTCCGATCCGTACCCAGTCGTCCAGATCGAGCTGCACGCCGATGCGCCCGGCAATCGCCTTCAGGTGAATCACCGCGTTAGTCGAACCGCCAATCGCCGCATTGACGCGAATCGCGTTCAGGAACGCTTCGCGCGTGAGAATCTTCGACAGCGTGAGCCCTTCGTGGGCCATCTCGACGATGCGCATGCCCGACATATGCGCGAGCACGTAGCGGCGCGCGTCGACAGCGGGAATGGCCGCGTTGTGCGGCAGCGACGTGCCGAGCGCTTCCGCCATGCACGCCATCGTCGATGCCGTGCCCATCGTGTTGCAGGTGCCCGCCGAGCGCGACATGCCTGCTTCAGCCGAGAGGAACTTGTGCAGATCGATCTCGCCCGCCTTCAGCGATTCGTGCAGTTGCCAGACGGCCGTGCCCGAACCGATGTCCTTGCCGTCGAGCTTGCCGTTCAGCATCGGGCCGCCCGTCACGACGATCGCGGGCACGTCGCAGCTCGCAGCGCCCATCAGCAGCGCGGGCGTGGTCTTGTCGCAGCCGGTGAGCAGCACGACGGCGTCGATGGGATTGCCGCGAATCGCCTCTTCGACGTCCATCGCCGCGAGATTGCGCGTGAGCATCGCCGTGGGGCGCAGATTTGATTCGCCATTGGAAAACACGGGGAATTCGACGGGAAAGCCGCCCGCTTCGTAGATGCCGCGCTTCACGTGCTCGGCGATCTTGCGGAAGTGCGCGTTGCACGGCGTGAGTTCCGACCACGTGTTGCAGATGCCGATAACCGGCCGGCCGTCGAATTCGTGATCAGGGATGCCCTGATTCTTCATCCAGCTTCGATACATGAAGCCGTTCTTGTCAGCCGTGCCGAACCATTGGGCCGAGCGCAGCTTCGTTTTCTTATCCGACATGCTTACTTCCTGAAGGCAAGTGCTGATGTTTGCGCAACCGTGTGGGACGGAACGAAGGGTGGTTGCGGATCATGGGGAAATGAGCAGTCTACGAAGCAGTCTGATATCTTTCTAATGAAAATTGGCATCGAACCGATATCGCTTTAATTATTGGTATTAACCCTTATGCTTGATTCGAACCCCTGGTATGTCCGCACGCGGCTGAAGACGAGGCAATTGCTGCTGCTCGTCGCGCTCGACGAAGAAGGCAATATCCACCGCGCCGCCGACGCGCTGAGCATGTCCCAGCCCGCCGCGTCGAAGCTGCTGCGCGAGCTGGAAGAGATGCTGGATGCGCCGCTGTTCGAACGGATGCCGCGCGGCATGCGGCCGACGCTGTACGGCGAGGTGATGATTCGCCACGCGCGCTCGGTGGTCGGCAGTCTCGATCAGGCGCGTGAGGAAGTGCTCGCGCTGAAATCGGGGCAACTCGGGCGCGTGGCCGTCGGCACGATCACGTCGCCCGCCGTCAGCCTGCTGCCCGCCGCGATTGCGCAGGTCAAGCAGCAGCATCCTGGCTTGAGCGTGAGTGTCGAGATCGACAGCAGCAATGTGCTGCTCGAAAGCCTTGCGCAGGACAAGCTCGATCTCGTGATTGGCCGGCTCTCCGTCGAACATGACAAGCTGCATTTGCGCTACGAGCCTCTCGCGGAAGAACAGGCGCTGGCGGTCGCCCGATCCGGTCATCCGTTGCTGGCGGCGCCGTCGCTGACGCTGGCGGATGTGGTCGACGCGTCATGGGTCGTGCCGCCCGCGCAAAGCGTGCTGCGCCATCGCTTCGAGCTGATGTTCCAGCGTCAAAGCCTCGCGCCGCCGTCCAACGTGGTCGAGAGCGCGGAACTGCTGTTCGTCACCAGCCTGCTGTCGCAAAGCGACATGCTCGCCGTGCTCGCCGCCGAGGTCGCGCACTACTATGCGGCGCACGGGCTGCTGTCGATCCTGCCGCTCGACATGCCGCTGCGGATGGACGACTTCGGCATCATCACGCGCACCGGGCAGTTGCTGTCGCCCGCTTCGACACAAGTGGTACGCGCGTTGAAGCAGGTGGCGGGCGAGCTTTACGGCGCGATCACGTAACGCTCAATACGTGCCGCGGCCGCCCGCTGCGTACAGTCGTAGCGGTTCATCGGCGCGCTCTGTTTATGCCGCGACGGTGCGTGATAAATCCGAGGCAGAACATTTGCGGGAAATTCCAGGCATGCTGGATTTGCTGCCGTGAGGTCAGAACGTAGCGCCCCGCCTGGAGCGGCAGGAATAGACCGTCTCGTCGTGCGAATCGCGATACACAGTGCCGGGCGTTCTCTCAAATGGCTTTGGACGCTGCCAACCCGGGCGCCACTCGCACGACGCCTCCTGAATTGCTAGCCCTCCTTCACTGAGCACGCGGTAGCGCCCTCTTCATCAGTGTCTCGTGCGGTCGACGGTCAGGATTTCGTATCCGGGGTCGGCGTGCTCGTTCGCGACCTTGTTCGCTTCCTCATATGAGAGAAAGGACGTGGCTTCCTTAATCTCCGGTGCCATACCGATATCGCCGTCCTCTGCGGTGCAGAGGAACTTCTCGCCAGTCTTCACGACGTAGACGGTCGTCATGTCTCCCTCCATGGATTGCAGGGGAACTTTCAGTCTAGCAGGTCGGAAGGGTTGTTGCCGTCGTTACAGGCGCCCCGGATTACACGATGACGGCGGCACGCTCGGCGCAGTCGGCCAGGCTGTGCGTGTGCGTCGGTTTTCTCGGATCGGAACGCGTACGTACAGAGCTCGTTGCGGACGCCCTGCATCACCGCAAACTGCTGAATAGCTGCGCCACCATATCGCGCAGCCAGCGATTTCCCGCTTCGTGGTGATAGCGGGCGTGCCAGTGCTGCCGCACCGCAAATCCCTCCACCGGCATCGGACACGCATGCACCGACAGTTCATTCACCTTCGCCAGCGTCTCGCCGATATGCCGCGGCAGCGTGGCAATCAGGTCGGTGTTCCTGATGATGGCCCCGAGCCCGAGAAACCCAGGCAGTTCGAGTACCACGTCCCGCTCGACGTGTTCGCGCACGAGCGCCTGCTCCAGCAGTTGCGCCCCCGTCCCTGCCGCGATGGCGACATGGCCTTCGGCGCGGTACTGCTTGAGCCCGAGCTTTCCGCGCACGCGCGGATGATGCTTATTGACCAGACACACCCAGTCCTGCGTGTACAACTGCTGCTGGTAAATGCCGCCGCCGAGCCAGGGCACGTGCCCGATCGCAAGGTCTGCCTCGCCAGATTCCAGCGCGCGTTCAGTATTGCCGTCGATCCTTGCCGCTTCCAGACGGATTCCGGGCGCCTGCGCGCGCACGTGCGCCAGCATTCGGGGCAGCAGCGTGATGTGGCTCGCGTCCGTCATGCAGATGCGAAACCGCCGCTTGGCGGTGGTGGGATCGAATGCAATCTCCCACGCCGCGAAGCGCCGCAGCGATTCGAGAATCTCCCGGCACGGGCCGATCAGCGCGTCGGCCTGCGGCGTCGGCGCCATGCCGCCGGGCGTACGGATAAACAGCGGGTCCTGCAGATGCTCGCGCAAACGCCCCAGCCAGATGCTGACGGTCGGCTGACTCTGTCCGAGCTGCTCCGCGACGCGCGTGACATTGCGGACATCGTAGAGAAGATCGAAAAGCTGCAGCAGTTTCAGATCGGGGAGTTCGGCCGGGTTCATAGCATTATTGCCAGTCGTAATGACGTCATTGTATCCATTGCATTGCCGACATGAGCGTCGAATCGTATCTTGATCGTCAGATTAAGGAGACGGCAGTGAAGATTGCGATTCTGGGCGCGGGTGCGCTGGGCTGTGCCATCGGCGCGGCGCTGACCGAAGGCGGCAACGAGGTCTGGTTGCTGAACCGCTCGGCGGCACATGTGGAGGCGATGCGGCGCGACGGTCTACGCGTGGACGACGCGAATGGCTCGCGCCGTGTGGAAGTCAAGGCCACGACGCGTCCTGCCGAAGCCGGAACGGTCGATCTGGTGATCGTGCTGGTCAAGTCGTTTCATACCGATGCGGCCATGCGTGGCGCCCTGGCGCTCGTCGGCCCCGGCACGCTGGTCCTGTCGTTGCAGAACGGCCTCGGGCATGAAGACGTGCTGGCGGACATCGTGGGGCGTGGACGCGTGCTGGCCGGCAAGACCTATGTCGGCGGCGTGATGCGCAATCCGGGGCATATCGAGTCTGGCGTCGCCGGCAAGGCGACTTATATCGGCGAACTCGATGGCGAAATTACCGCCCGTGTGACGGCGATCGCCGAAACATTCAACGCCGCAGGCTTGTCCACCACCGTCAGCGACAACATCGTCGGCACGATGTGGGACAAGTTGCTCGTCAACGTCGCAACCGGCGCGCTGACGGGAACCACCGGCCTCACCTACGGCCAGCTCTACGACGAGCCGCTTCTGAAGACGGCTGCGCTCGCAGCGGTTGCCGAAGCCATCTCGGTCGCCCAGGCCGCTGGCGTAGCCCTCTCCACCACCGATCCCGAGCGTCCGTGGACGCTCGCTGGCGAAGGCCTTTCGGCGTCGTTCAAGACCTCGATGCTGCAAAGCCTCGAAAAAGGCTCCATCACTGAAATCGACTTTATCAACGGCGCGGTCGTGCGCTGGGGCCAACGGCATGGCGTGCCGACGCCCGTCAACGCGACGCTGGTGGCGTGCATCAAGGGCATCGAGCGCGCCATGACCGACCGACAACGCAAGGAGACAACGGCATGAACGGCAGCAGGGCTTATCTGGAGCATGTCGCCATCTGGGTGAAGGACATCCACTGGCACATCCGCTTTTTCGAAGACGTGTTCGGCATGACGATGCGCGAGGTCGACGGCACCGTCGAGGAACCCCGGCAGTACTGGACGCTCGGCGGTCTGCAATTTATTCATAACCCGCAGCATGACGCGCCTGAAGGCCGCCTCGGTCACCTGGGCGTGATGTGCGAAGACATGGAAGCGGCGCTCGCCGCCGCACGACGCCATGACGTCAGCGAAATGCCGCAGGGACGCAACTGGTTGCGCCTGCCGGACGGCCTCGCCGTCGAACTGATTCAGGCCAGGCCCGCCTCGTGTGTGGCGCGGGCACTGGACATCAATCCGCGCGCGGAGGTTTGAGATGACGATCATCGACAAGTACTGGGACGATGCCAACGAGGGCGACGAGTGCGTGAGCCCGAACTACACGGTGACGAAGGAACGCATCCTCGCCTACGCCGACCTCACCGGCGATCACACGCCCGTGCATGTGGACGAGGAATACGCGAACGCGAGCCACTTCGGTTCGATCGTCGCGCACGGTCTGTTTGGCCTGTCTATCGCCGATGGGCTCAAGACCCAAAGCGAATACCGCTTCCTGCCCGGCATGTCGCTCGGCTGGACGTGGGACTTCAACCTTCCGATCAAGGTCAATGACGTGCTGCACGTGAAATTCCGCGTGGGCGCGATGCGCGCGAGCAAGAGCCGCCCGGGCTGGGGGATCGTGGTACTGCCGTCCGAACTGATCAATCAGGACGGCCTGGTCGTCCAGCATGGCGAGCATCGTCTGATGGTGCCGCGCCGGCCGGGAGCGTTCTGATGCAAGCACGTCCTCTCGAAGGGATTCGCGTCGTCGACTACAGCCATTTTCTGGCCGGTCCGTATGTCGGACGCTGTCTCGCGGCGCTCGGCGCCGAAGTCATCAAGGTGGAGCGCCCGGGCAGCGGCGACGCCGGACGTCAGCACGCAACCGTGCTCGACGATGAGCAGAGCGGCTATTTTCTGCAACTGAACATGGGCAAGCGCGGCGTCAGCGTCAATATGCGCGACCCGCGCGGCAAAGAGTTCATGCAGCGGCTGTGCGACTCGGCGGACGTGTTCGTCGAGAACTACCGGCCGGGTGCATTGAACAAACTCGGGCTTGGCTATGACGAACTGTCCGCGCGCAATCCCGGCCTCGTCTACTGCTCGATCTCGGCGTACGGGCATACGGGACCGGACGCACATCGCGCAGGCTTCGGCCTGATCGCCGAAGCGAAGAGCGGGATCATGCAGATGATCGGCACGCCCGGTGAGCCGCCGCCTTTGATGCGCATCTCGCTCGGCGACATGTACACGGGCATTCACGCGGTAGCGGCGATCAATGCCGCCCTGCTCGGCCGCGTGAAGAGCGGGCGCGGCCAGCATATCGACATGGCGCTGTACGACACGCTGGTGTCGATGCATGAATACGCGGTTCAATGCTACACGTTGCAAGGCATCGTGCCGGAGCAGACGGGCCACGATATGCCCACGTCGACGCTCTACGGCGTGTTCCGTGCCGCCGATGGCGACCTCGTGATCGCGGCACAGGTGGACGACGCCTGGAAGCGCTTCGCGGCCATGATAGAGGCGCATGGCGGACCAGACGGATTTGGCACCGACTCACGCTTTCACACGCTCGCGGGACGCAATGCGAACCGCCTGGACATTCTGTCCGTCGTGAAGCCCTGGGTGGCGAGCCGACCCGTCGCGCAGGTGCTTGAACTGCTCGACGGCATCGATGTGCCGTGTGCGAAGGTGCAGCGTATCGACGAGGTTCTTGCCGATCCGCAGATCGTCGCGCGCGGCATGGTGGTCGAACAGGAGCACCCGCGCTACGGGACTTTGCGTCTGCCGAATCTGCCCTTTCGCTTCTCCGACTGCGACACGACGATCCGCGAAGTCGCGCCAGATCTCGGTCAGCACAACGCGGAAGTGGCGCAATCGCTGGGCTTCGGCGCCGCCGAAATCGACGCGATGCAGACTGATGGTGTGTTGTATTCGAAGGTGAGGCCATGATGACTGACCAATACGCGGTGATCGGCAATCCGATCGGCCATACGAAGTCCCCGCTGATCCATGGCCTTTTTGCAGAAGAGACGCAGCAGGCCATGTCCTACACGGCGATCGAAGGTCCGCTGGAGCCGTCAGACGCGTTTGCAGCGACCGTACGCGCGTTCATCGCGGCGGGCGGCAAAGGCATGAACGTGACCGCGCCGTTCAAGCTGAAAGCATTCGCGATGGCCGATGAGCGCAGCGAGCGCGCCGAACTCGCAGGCGCCGCTAACGCGCTGAGCTTCAAGGACGGCCGGATCATTGCCGAGAACTTCGATGGCGTCGGCCTGCTGCGCGACATCGAGATCAATCTGAGCCTGCCGATGGCCGGCAAGCGCGTGCTGGTCCTCGGTGCGGGTGGCGCCGTGCGTGGCGCGTTGCTGCCCTTCCTTGCCGCGCGGCCTGCCGAACTGATCGTCGCCAACCGGGATATCGCGAAGGCTCGGGCACTGGTCGGCCAGGCCGCCACGAGCGGGCCGCTTGCCGCCTGCGGCTACGCCGATCTCGAGGCGATGGGACAGTTCGACCTGGTGGTCAACGCGACGTCGGCCAGCTTGACGGGCGAACTCCCGCCCGTGCCCCCGGGCGTTTTCAGCCCGACGGGCGCGGCCTATGAACTGGCCTACGGCAAACGGCTGACACCGTTCCTGAGACTCGCGCGCAATGCGGGGGTACTGCGTGTCGCCGACGGCGTCGGCATGCTGGTGGAACAGGCAGCAGAAGCGTTCGCGTGGTGGCGCGGCGTGCGGCCCCAGACCCATGCCGTGATCGATCGGCTCACGGTGCCGCTGGACTGAGAATGCGTTGGAGTGACGAATGAAGACGATACTGATGCTTCACGGTATCAACCACAATATGTTTGGCAAGCGCGACCCGGTGCAGTACGGAACGATCACGCTGGCCGAAATCGATGCGAGGCTGCAGGCTCTCGCCGTCGAGCTTGGCGTGCGCGTGGAATCGTTTCAGACCAATAGTGAAGGCGCAATGTGCGAACGCATTCACCGCGCCTTCGAGGAGCGCTGTGACGCCGTGCTGATCAACGCCGGGGCGTGGACGCACTACAGCTACGGTATACGCGACGCGCTGGCTATCCTCACCTGCCCGGTCGTGGAATTGCACATGTCCAATATCCACGCCCGGGAACCGTTCCGGCATCACTCGGTATTCGCCGAGATCGTCGATGGGCAAATCTGCGGCTTTGGAGTGGAAAGCTATCTGCTCGCCTTGCGAGCGGCCGTTCAATTGTCAACGGTCGATTGCTGACGAACTACCGTCGAATTGCCGGAACTGGCCGGGATAGTCACGGGTAAACAGCGTCCGCAAACACGATTCGATCAACGATACGGCTCACTGTTCTGCAAGAGCGACGGCGCCAGCGGCGCGCCGCCGAGGTCACGAGCGACGTCACACAAGCGCGTTACCGACCGTTACAGATGAGCGCGCGTCGAGCGACTATGCTTCAAATGGCCGTCTCACAGTCGGGGCGACCTGGCGAATCGACGGGAAGTCACATCATGAAGCACGCAATCTCGCTGCTGGCAATCGCTGCGGCCGCCTGCGCACCCGCCTCAGCTTCGGCTCAAGCCAATGCGGGTGGCTATTACATGCCGATTCCTGCGCCGCCGCCGCCCGTAACCTACCAATCCCGCTACGCGCCGCCGGGTGCCTATGGGGCGCCGGGCACCTATGTCTATCAGTCCAATCCACCCCCAGTCGTGTATCGGGCACCACCCGTCGGCTATGGCAATGGGCAGGGCGGTGGTTGGCACAGGGGCTGGGAATACAACCGCCGCTGACCGCTGCGCATCCGCGATACGTCCAGCCACGTAAAAAGGGAATCGAATCCGCGCATACGACCGCCCTGGAGGTCCGATGCCCTCGCGACTATTGCCCGATGGCGGGCCGCTGGATGCGCATCACGCTGATACACTACGGGCACGAAGGCGTACCGTGTACAGCCAGCCCGGGTGGAACATGTCCTCAAGGCAACCGAAGGAAATGCGTGACGCGATGCGTACGCCCACGTCTTCGGACACAGTGGGGCACGACGATCTGGATCGCTTGCTATCGGCTGTTGCGTTGCGCGACCGGATTGCGTTCGAAACGCTCTATCGTCGTACGTCTCCCAGGATATTCGCCATCTGCATCAAGGTACTGCGTGACCGGTCCGAAGCCGAAGACACGCTTCAGGATGTGTACGTGACCGCCTGGAACCAGGCGGCCACCTTCAATCCGCAGTTATCGAGCGCCATCACATGGCTCGGCACGATCGCGCGCAATCGCGCAATCGATCGCATCAGACGCCGCCGCACCGTCTCGCTCGACGAAACAACGGTCGAAGAGATCGTCGACGAATCGCCCACTCCCGCTGCACTTGCTCAACTCAGCCAGGAACGCCAGCGGCTCGAATTGTGTCTGCAAGCGCTGCCCGAGACTCAGAGAAAGGCGATCAGGGAGGCATTCTTCACGGGTTCGTCGTACGCCGAGCTGGCCGCGCGAATGAGTGTTCCGCTGGGCACCATGAAAAGCTGGATCCGCCGCAGTCTGATGCAGTTGAAGACGTGTCTTGAAAGATGAATACGCCCGCCTCTTCCGACGACAAAGACCTTCGCTGCGCGGAGTACGTACTCGGCGTGCTCAGCGACGAGGAGCGCCGCGAAATCGAACTCGCATTGCAGCAGGAAGCGGGCATGGCCGAATCGCTCGCGCGTTGGCAAGCGCGTCTGATGCCGCTGAACGAAGACGTGGCGGAGGTGGTGCCGCCTTCACATGTGTGGGACCGTTTGCAAGCACAACTGGGCTGGACGCGGACGGGGCACCGGGCGGGCCTATGGAACAGCTTGTTGTTCTGGCGCTGGACGGGATTGGCGTCGGTCGTTGCCGCTTGCGCGCTCGCCATCGTCCTGACACGCACCGTGATGTTGCACGAAGCCGAGGCCCCGCGCGCAGGTGCGCAATATCTCGTTGCGACGCTCGAACGGCAAGGCGCGGGCGCAGCCTGGACGGCAACGGTGGATGCGCAGCACGCACAGATCGTCGTCGTTCCGCCTCGCGACTTCGTAATCGCCGCCCATCACTCCACGCAGATGTGGATGATTCCGCCCGGCTCGAAACCCGTCTCGCTGGGCGTCATCGATCCGCAGCGCCCGACGATCGTGCACGTCGCGCGGGATCGGCTTCAGCAACTCGGCGCACAGACCACGCTGGCGGTGTCCCTTGAACCGCAAGGGGGATCGCCAACCGGGCAACCCACTGGGCCGGTACTCGCGGCCGGCCGCGTCGAGGGAATCTGACCGTTCGAACGCGGGTGTCGACCTGCGCGAAGGTCGAGATCGTCACTCCTTCTTGAACCCTACAATAAGCTTGCGAACACGCCTGGGTACACGTAGAGTAGGCGCTCGACAAACCAGCACATGAGGTGACGGATGTTCAGGTTCCTGGCGTTATGCGTGGCAATGGGCGTTTCCGGCGCGGCGTTCGCTAAAGCCGATTGCCCGGTTTATCCGAAGAGCGAGTGGATGAAGGAATCGGATGCGCGCGCGCAACTCGAGGCGCAAGGCTACAAGATCAAGAAGTTCAAGGTCGACGGCAACTGCTACGAAATCTACGGCCACAACAAAGAGGGCAAGAAAGTCGAGATCTACTACGACGCCAAGACGCTTGCTGTCGTGAAGTCCGAGATCGACTGACGTCTCGCGCGCGATGCCCGTCAAAACCTGGGACATAGGCGTGCGGTTCACACACTGGACCGTCGCCGGCATCGTCGTGTGGAATCTGTTCGGGCCGACTGACCAGTTGCATCGGGTACTGGGATATATCGCTGCCGGTCTCGTTGCCTGCCGCTTCGGGTGGGGGTTCGTCGGCACGCCGTGCGCACGCTTCTCCGCCTGGTGGCCAACGCCGGCGCACCTGAAAGACTATGTGCGCTCGCTGGCCGCAGGCGCGCCACACCGTCATCTGTCGCACAATCCGCTAGGCGGTCTGATGGCGATCGCACTCTGGCTACTGATTCTGGCACTGGCGCTAAGCGGCTGGCTGATGCGGCTCGACGCGTTCTGGGGCGAAGACTGGCCGCACGACCTTCACACGGTTCTGTCGATAGCGCTGGAAATCTGCGTATGCGTGCACGTTCTGGCGGCCATCATCATGAGCATGTGGACGCGCGACAATCTGATCGGTGCGATGCTGACGGGCTTCAGGCGCGATCCCGGCGACAGGCACTCGTAGCCGAGCGCGTCAGTGTTCAGAACATCTTGCGAATACCGACCGCCACGCCCAGCTGGTTGGTTCGGCCAATGGTATTGGTCGGCACACCGGCGGAATTGACTCCGCCCGGATAGTCGGCGGCGAAGGCGCCCGTGCCGCGCGCCCAGTCCGTGATCGCGTAGATTTCCGACTGCCGGGAGAACGAGTACTCGGCGAGAATCGTAGCCGACTGGTTCACCCCTGTACCGAGCGAACCGTCCAGCCGTTCGGCGTTGCGCGCGTGCCCGTAGTAGTAGGCGAACGTGAAGAGCAATGGGGCGGTGGCTTTCCAGTTCGCACCGACGTAAAACGTGTCGTCGATGCGGTTAGGGCTGGCACCCTTCAATGTCGGCGAGCCAGCCTGCTGCATGTTGACGTCGGTCAAACCCGTCTGATCCTGGCCATGAAGCCAGCCGGCCAGCAGGCGGACGTCGTGCGTGACCTGCCAGGCGCCGCTGATGTGCAGGAAGTTCGTCTTGCCGCCATTGATTGCACTGCCCACACTCGTGCCGACTGCCGAGCCCGTCGCAGAGGTTGGGACGGACACCTGCTGGAAGCCTGCGTTGAGCATGGCCGGGCCATAGGTGTACGTCAGTTCCACGGCGTAGATCGCACCGAGCCCGAGTGCGCCCGGCTGGTTGCCGAAACCATATAGCGCATCCACGGCCAGGTTATAGAACGTGCCTTTGTACTTGACCGCGTTGTTGATTTCCAGGTAACTGCCGATGCCGTTATAGGGCCAACTGTTCTGCCAGTAATTGCCAACGGTCAACGGGTCGAAGATATCGCCCAGGGTGTCGTAAGCGGGCGCGTATTGCCTGCCGAAGGTCAGTGCGCCCCACTTGTCGTTCGACAGACCCACGTAAGCCTGGCGACTGAACAATGTACCCGGAACATGGAGTGTCCCGTTAAAGGCTTCGAAGCCGTTTTCGAGGTGGAAGACTGCGGACCATCCGCCGCCCAGATCCTCGCTGCCCTTCAAGCCCCACCGGCTGTGGGTTTCCGGACCCGAGGTCATGGCAACCTGGTCGTCGCCGCCCGGGCCGGCGTTCGTCTGATAGCGGATGGCTTCATCGACGATGCCGTATAGCGTAACCGAGCTTTGTGCGAATGCCAGCGGTGTCGCGGCAGCGAAAAGTGCACCAATGGCACTTGAAATAACGATCTTTTTCATCAGCGATCCACAGTAATAAGTGAGCCAGCTGGATCAATTTCGTGAACAGGAGCATAGCCCGCCAATTCGTTGCAGCAAAGCGATCTGCCAAAGAGGTGTTGTTTATTTACCGTACTGCGCGAATGAGCGTGAATCGTCTGGCGATTAACCGCGTCGAAGCGTTGCGCGCTTTCTTTGGAAATCGCATTGAGTGGCTGTCGATCGACATGCGATTCGTTCGTCGTATAGATGGAACGATTGGGTCCGTCGACCTGGAGAACCTCATGCGCAAACTCGTGGTTTCTGTTTTCATCAGCCTGGATGGCGTCGTGCAGGCCCCTGGCGGCCCGGACGAAGATCGCAGCGGCGATTTTCGCCTTGGCGGCTGGATTGTTCCCTATGCCGACGAAGCCATTGGCCAGAACTTGCAGGATCTGCTCTCGCAGCCGTTCGAGTTGCTACTTGGCCGTCGCACCTACGACATATTCGCGTCGTATTGGCCACATGTGCCGGCCGATTCTCACAGCCGCACCATCGCCGACCTGTTCAACCGCGTGACCAAGCATGTCGCCACGCACCGGTCAGGTGCGCTCGGCTGGCAGAACAGTCATCCGCTGAAGGGCGACCTTGCCGATGCGATACGTACGCTCAAACGTCAGGACGGCGCCAATCTGTTGACCTTCGGCAGCGGCGACATGCTGCGCCAACTGCTTGCAGCGGGCCTGGTAGATGAGATTCGACTTTTGATTTACCCCATCATGCTTGGGCGCGGCAAGCGCTTGTTCGGCGACAACGCACTCGCGTCGGCCTTCACGCTGGCGCACTCGATCACCACGCCGGGCGGCGTGTTGATTACCCGCTACTTGCGAAACGGCGAGGTGCGTACAGGGACATTCGAATAAGTCGAGTGGCGTTGCTCCCGCCCGTGGAGAACTGCGATTGCCTGCCCGCGCGACCGTGAATCGCGAGACCAGGCATGCCTGAACGATCATCCTTTTCCAATCTATACATCAGCTATCCGAACTATTCGAACTATTCGAACATGAATTGCGGGGTGCACAAATAGTGCGCCACTCTCGTGCAGTATCCCGCACCCCGCAATTCCCAGCGCTCGATGTACTACTGACCGCCTTCCCGAATCGTCAGCGCATTCTTCACCGACGTGACACCGGAAACACCCTTCGCTATCGACGTTGCCTTATCGATCTGCGACGGATCGGTCACACCCCCAGCGAGCGTCACTGCCCCGCCTTTCACGAGAACATTGATCCCCGTCGTATCGACACCGCCCTTCGAAAGCGCCTGAGCCACTTTCTTGCTCAATGCCCGGTTCGCCTTTCTGACGCTGGATTTCGAAGCGCCTTGCGTGGGCGTCGTTGCGCTAGCGGCTTCGCTTCCCTGCGCCCAGGCATTGACGGAAGCAACGACGATCAATGCAGCGCCAGCCAGCTTGAGTGTTTTGAATGCGTTCATTAGTTTCCCCTGTTTAAGTAACTCAACGAAAGATGCTGCCGACTACCTTAAGGTTTCACACTCTCTTGCCTCGCGCCCGTGGCGGCAGCGAGCCGGCTTTGCGCCGGGACGAGCTGGTCGTCCGTGGTCGCCACCAGCCATAGACGCGCGTGTTCCATCAGCTTGCGGTTGTGGTCCTTCAACGGGCCCATCGCGGCTGCCGCCTTCCAGACCACCGGGCCGATCCGGCTCTTGCGGCCCGAGTGCGCGCCTACCAGCAGGCAATAAGGTCCCAACGGAAGCGATACAAACGGCAGACCCGGACTTGCACGCACGCGCCAGTCGATGAATGGCGTCTCGCTGATCAGCAGCGGCGAGGGCAAGCCGTACAGCACACTGAAATCGTACAGCGACAGTTGCTCCCGCACCCCCGCGTACACCCGCCGGATATCGTCGACAACCGCCGCACGGATTTCGTCTTCGAACATCGGCTCCTGGGCATAGCGGGCCGTTGCCTCGCGAGCCTCCGCCTGATAGGCGCTGAATAGGCCGAGCTCCACGCAGTCCTGCACGGCGCGTTGAATCTCCGCGACAGAACCCGCCTCATCCGGCGTGCCCAACTGCGCGGCCCGCAAGAACCGGGCAAGCCCTGCTTCCTGGATCGCCGGGCCTTCTGCGGCTACAGTGTCTTCACTGTCCTTGTCGAGCGGCACATAAATGTACTTCTCTGCCGCGAAACGTGATTTCTTGCCTTCATCGAACTTGATTTCGCCATCGGCGTAATCCAGATAGCGTGTCCCTACCCGACCATGCTCCCAAATCCAGTTCTTCAAAAACGGGCGTAGCGGATGCAGTTTTTCTTGATCGGCCATTGGAACCTCCTGGTGCCCCAGTATAGAGCCAATTCGCCTGTTGAAAACCACAGCGAATCACACTCGACGTTCAGGTCGGCGCCGCGCGATGCCGGGCGAGAAACCGGTCCAGTTGCCCCGCGAAGGTTTTGCTGTCGCGTGAACTGTAGGGCGCTGGACCGCCCGTATCGACGCCCGTGCTGCGCAGTTGATCCATCACGGCACGCATGGTCAGACGTTCCTCGATATTCTCGCGGCTAAACCAGCTTCCGCGCGGGTCGAGCACGAAAGCGCCCTTGTCGAGCGCAGCGGCGGCAAGCGGTATGTCCGCGGTAATCACCAGATCGCCGGCCACGGCCAGTTCGACGATGCGGATATCGGCCGCGTCCGCGCCCGCAGGTACTTGCATTGACTTGATATACGGCGAAGGCGGCGTCTGCAGATAACGGTTTGCAACGAGCGTCACACACACTTCGGCGCGACGCGCGGCCCGAAACAGCATGTCCTTGATGACAACCGGGCAGGCGTCTGCGTCAACCAGCACTTGCATAAAAACCTCGTTCGTAGCATGTGTTCGTTCTTCGGCATTGCGATCAGACGCGAACCATACTACTTCAAAACACGAAAGCGACTCGACAAAGCGCATGTGCTGACGAAAGCGCGTCAGCAAAACGGGCGAGGTTCGCTGCTATCCGCATGCCGCTCGAGCGCGCGTGCGTCCGTCAGACGGGTGCGCCCTCGCCTGGCGCCCCATCCTTCGGCGCGCCGTCTGCTGGTCCGACCGACGCGCCGCCATCGCCGCCGTCGCTATGGTCACCGCCGTGATGCGGCATCTTGTGCGACACCTCGTCGAGCTTGTCGCCGAGCAGGCGGCGCACGACCACATAGAACACGGGAATCAGCAGCAGACCGAGAAACGTTGCAAACAGCATCCCGCCGATCACGCCCGTGCCGATCTCGTGACGTGACGAAGCGCCCGCGCCCGACGAGATCACGAGCGGAAACACGCCGAGAATGAACGCCATCGACGTCATCAGGATCGGACGCAACCGCAGTCGTGCCGCCGTCAGCACCGCGTCGCGCAACGTCATGCCGCGTTGCTGTCCCTCCACCGCGAACTCGACGATCAGGATCGCGTTCTTCGCCGCGAGACCGATCACCGTCACAAGGCCGATCTTGAAGTAGATGTCGTTGGGCACGCTGAAGGTCAGGCAGAACGCGAGCATGCCGAGCATGCCGAGCGGCACCACCAGCAGCACCGACGCGGGTATCGACCAGCTCTCGTACAACGCCGCGAGACACAGAAACACCACCACGATCGACAGTGCCATCAGTGTGGTCGCCGACGACCCCGACAGCAGCTCCTGATACGACTGCCCCGTCCAGTCACCCGCGAAACCGCGTGGCAACTGATGGTTGATGATGTCGTTGAGCGTATCGATCGCTTGCCCCGTCGAGTAGCCGGGCGCGGAGTTGCCGACGATCTCGATTGCCGAATAGCCGTTGTAGCGCGGCAGCACCGTCGGCCCGAAGGCCCATTTGGCATTCACGACGCTGGCGAGCGGCACCATGTTGTAGGGGGCAATCGACGTATTGGCGGGCGACGGATCGACGGGTGCGACAAAACCGTTCGAGCCGACGGCCGTGCCGGTGCTGCCCGTCGTGCCCGAACTGCTCTTGCTCGAAGACGCCTGACCCGACGACCCGCCCGCCGTGAAAACGCTCGGCGTGTAGAGGTGCTGAAGCGCGTCGAGCGACATCCGGAACGGCGCATCCGCCTGGATATAGACACGCTTCACGCGGCCGCCGTAGGTAAACTGATCAATATAGAACGGCGCGAGCTCCATCTCCAGGGTCTGATAAACGTCCGTCAGAGACAGGCCCATCGCCTGCGCCTGCGTACGATCCACCGCGATGTCCAGTTGCGGCGAGTTCGGCAGCGAGTTCGGCCGGATGCCGAACAGCACAGGACTTTTCGCCGCGCTCGTGAGCAGCGTGCGCTCCGCCTCGCCGAGTTCGGCGCGCGATTGCCCCGAGCGCGCCTGCAGATACATGTCGACGCCGCCGAACTGGCTCAGGCCGCGAATGGTCGGCAGGTTCACGGCGAAGATCTGCGCGTCGGGGATCGACGACAGAATGCGGTTGATCTGCGGGATCATCTTCATTGCCGTTTCGGAGCGGTCCTTCCAGTCGGACAGCTTGATGAACGACATGCCGACGTTTTCGCTCGTCCCGACAAAGCTGAAACCCTCGGGCTGGAAAATGCCCACGATGTCCTTGCCGAGCGGACTGTTGGCGAGCTTGTCGCGCAACTCGGCCATCACGTGATCGGTGCGCTGCAAGGTCGAGCCGGATGGCAGGTTGACGAGCGCCAGCACGAAGCCCTGATCCTCGTCGGGCACGAAGCTGGTCGGCAGCTTCGTGTACAGGAAGCCCGTCAGCACCAGCACGATCGCAAATGCCATCATCCAGCGCGGCGCGTGACGCACGGCCTTGCCCACATGGCTGAGATAGTGTTTCGTCGTCCAGTCGAAGGTCCGGTCGAACCAGCGGTAGAACGCGTTTTTCTTCGTCTGATGCTCTGTCCTGAGAATCGCGGCGCACAGCGAAGGGGTGAACGACATCGCCAGAAACGCGGAGAAACCCATCGATACCGCAATCGTCAGCGCGAACTGCGCGTAAATGATGCCCGTTGCGCCGGGCTGCAGCGCGGACGGCACGAACACCGCCGTCAGCACCACCGTGATCGCGATGATGGCGCCCGTGATCTGCTTCATCGCCTTGCGGGTCGCCTCGCGCGGCTCCATATGCTCCTCGCTCATGATGCGCTCGACGTTCTCGATCACGACGATCGCATCGTCCACCACGATACCGATTGCGAGCACCATGCCGAACAGCGTCAACTGGTTGAGCGTGTAATGCAGCGCCGAAAGACCGATGAAGGTGCCGAGCAGCGCGACGGGAATCACCAGCGTCGGAATGATGGTCGCGCGCAGGTTCTGCAGGAAGATCAACATCACGAAGAACACCAGCAGGATCGCCTCGATGAGCGTGCGGATCACGTCCGTGATCGATGCGGTGATAAAGGGCGTGGTGTCGTACGGCACGCTCCATGTGACGCCTTCGGGCAGGTCGCGCGCTAGCGTATCCATCGTCGCCTTGACGGCCTTTTCGACCTTCAGCGCATTCGCGCCCGGCAGCAGGAACACGGCAAGACCGCCGGCCGGCTTGCCGTTGTACACGGGCGCCTGTCCGTAAGTCTGCGAGCCGAACGAGACGCGCGCCACGTCGCTCAGTTTGACCGTGGTGCCGTTGCTGTTCGATAAGACGATGATGTCGCGAAACTGCTGGAGCGACGAAAAAAGACTGTCGCCAGAGACGGTTGCCGTGAACACCTGGCCCTTCACGGCAGGATCGGCGCCGAGCGAACCGGCCGCGAATTGCGCGTTCTGTCCGCTCACGGCGTTGAGCACCTGCGTGGTCGACAGGCCGTAGCTCTGCAGCTTGTCGGGATCGAGCCAGATGCGCACCGCGTATTCCGAACCGAGCAGCGTCGTGTTGCCGACGCCCGTCACCCGGCCGATCACCGGCTGGATCTGCGACGCGAGAATGTCGGAGAGCCGCCCCGCGTCGATCGACGCATTGTTCGACTGCAGCGCGATGAACAACAGAATGTCCGGGCTCGACTTCGCCACGATCACGCCCTGCTGCGTCACCTGCGAGGGCAACAGCGGCTCGGCGAGCGTGACCTTGTTCTGCACCTGCACCTGCGCAATGTCCGGATTGGTGCCCGTCGCGAACGTGAGGATGATCTGCGTCTGGCCATTCGAGCTCGACGTCGAACTGAAGTACAGCAGATTGTCGATGCCCGTGAGCTGCTGCTCGATCACCTGCGTCACGGTCGATTCCATCGTCTGCGCGCTCGCGCCCGGATATTGCGCCGTCACGGTCACTTGCGGCGGCGCGATGTCCGGATACGAATCGATCCCCATGCCGCGCACGGCGATGATGCCGAACAGGCAAATCAGGATCGCGATGACCCACGCGAAAACGGGACGGTCGATAAAGAAACTCGGCATGAGCGCTCTCCTACTTCGCCATGCCGGCCGAAGCCGCTGCGGCCGATGATGCCGCCGCGCCCTGAGAAGAAGCCGCTGCGCCCGATGAACCCGGCGGCTGCCAGGCGACCGTTTTGACGGGCGCCCCTTCATGCGCGAACTGGACGCCCGTCACGATGACCTCGTCGCCATCGTTCAGGCCGTGCGTCACGATCCAGTTGTTGCCGAGGCTATTCATCGTCTCGACATCCCTGCGCACCACCTTGCCGTCTGCCCCGACCAGCAGCATATAGCCGCCCGTCGTATCGCGCAGCAAGGCCTGCTGCGGCACCAGGAACACATTGTTCTGGCGGCCGAAATCGACCGTCAGCGAGACGAACATGCCAGGCAGCAGACGCCGCTGCGGATTCGCGACCAGTGCGCGCAGATTGACGGCGCCCGTCGATGCATTCACCGTCACGTCGGAGAAATCGAGTGTGCCCGGGTTGCCGTATGCCGCGCCGTTGGGCAACGCGATACGCACCGAGACCTGGTTCTGCTGCGCAAGGTCGACTGAGCCGCCCGTTTGCGATTGCTGCAAGGTCGCGAGATCGGCCGAGCTGATGGTGAAGTTCACGTACATGGGGTCGATCTGCTGGATGATCGTCAGCAGTGTGCCGTTGCCGCCCGTGTCGGTCGTGCTGCTGCCGACCACCGCGCCCGCCGTCACCTGCTGCTGGCCCGCGATGCCGCCGATCGGCGCCGTCACGCGCGTGTAATCGAGCGAGATGCGCGCGCTCTGCACCGTCGCCTCGTCGGCTTTCACCTTGGCGGCCGCGCTGCGCTCGGCAGCGTCGGAATTGTCGACGGTCTGCTGCGAGATCGAGCCGACGGGCAGCAGTTTGCGGTTGCGCTCGGCGGTGATGTGATCGTTGATATAGGTGGCGCGATCCTGGGCGAGGATCGCGAGATCGTTGTCGAGCTGCGCGCGATAGAACGTCGGATCGATTTCGAACAGCAGTTGTCCAGCCCGCACCTGCGAGCCTTCCGCGTAATTGCGCTTGAGCAATACGCCCGAGACGCGCGCCGTGACATTCGAGCTGTAGTACGGCGAAAGGCGTCCGACAAAGTGCCGTTCGAGCGGCACCGACTGCGCCTGCACCTTCACCGTCGAGACCTGCGGCGGCGGTGGCGGCGGCGCCTTTTTCGAGCACGCGGCCAGCACGATCAGACACAGACATAACAACGACACGCGTTCCAAACGAGACTTCATGAGAACTCCGTTGTTGCGTAACACGGGCGTGCCCGGGCGGCTTGTCTGCATGCCGGCGTTCCCGTGAAGATTGAATCGTTTCGAACTGCGTGCGCGTCAATGCGTCATTCGTGACGACCGTGTTCAGTCGGCAGAACTGGCGGATTGCTGCGCGACAGGCCGTACAGCGCTTCCCGAGGCCGGGGATGCCGCGCTGGCGTCATCGCGCTGCCAGCCGCCGCCGAGATTCTTCACGAGCAACACGTGGTTCTGCGCAAGCAAGGCCTGCGTATCGCGCAGACTCTGTTGCGCCTGGATCAACGTCAGCCGTTGATTCAACACGTTTTGCTGGCTGACCGCACCGGCATTGAACTGCGCCTCTTGGCTCGCGAACAGCCGCGCGTTGCTGTCGAGCACACGCGCGAACGCGCTTTCCTGCGCCCGCAGGTGATTCATCGACGACAGGCTGTCTTCCACGCTCTGGAATGCCGAGAGCACCGTATTGCGGTAGCTGGCCACGTCTTCGTCATACGTGGCGCGCGCCTCGTGCACAGCCGCGGTACGCGCGCCGCCGTCGAAAATGGTTTGCGCCAGATCCGGCCCGAGCGTCCAGTAGCGGTACGGCACCGTGAACAGATGGGCGAGCGTGCTGTGCGCGAAGCCGCCTTCAGCCGAAAGCGTCAAGGTCGGGAAAAACGCGGCTTCGGCCACGCCGATGCTCGCATTCGCAGCGGCTGCCGTGCGCTCGGCGCTGACCACGTCGTAACGCCGCTCGAGCAGTTGCGAGGGCAGCGACGTCGGCACGGCGGGCGCAACGAAGTGATAGTCGGGATCGGGCGGGATGCTGAACGACTCGGGCGGCACGCCCGCCAGCACGGCAAGCGCGTGCTCGTCATGTTCACGGTTGATTTCCGTCGTCTGGAGATCGGCGATCACCGTTTGCAGATCTTCTTGCGCGACCAGCACGTCGTCGTTGGAGGCGCCGCCCTGGGCGTAGGCCGTCTGCACGATCGCAAGGATGCGCCCGTAAGCGTCCAACTGGTCCTTCAGCGCGCGGATGTCGTAGTCGGCTTGCCGCAGCTCGAAGTAATCGGTCGCGACGCTCGCCGCAATCGAAATGCGCTCGCCGGCGAGTTGCGCATCCGAAGCTTGCGCGTTGGCCTTCGCTGCTTCGATCTGGCGCCGTACCTGGCCCCACAGGTCCAGTTCCCAGCTGACGGCTCCGAACGCCACCACGCTATTGCCCGCCCCGCCCGCCGCCGACGACGTCGAACCGGACGCGCGGCTCGCGCTCAGCGCGGCGACATTGCCGCCGGAGCGCGAGCCGGACAGACCGGCCGTCACGGTCGGAAAGAGGCCCGCACGGTTCGCCTCGACAGTCGCGAGCGCGAGACGATACGCGGCCTCCGCTGCGGCGATCGACTGATTCGCCCGCAAGGCCTGATCGACGAGGTCGTTCAGCTTGTCGTCGCCGTACATTCGCCACCATGTACTGTCGATCGCGGCCTGAGGGTTCGCATCGGCGCGCTGCCAGTCGACGCCTTCCTTGAATCCGTCCGGAATCTGCGCCTCGGGCCTGCGATAGTCCGGGCCCATCATGCAAGCGGCCAACGACATGACGACGACGAGCACAGCCCCGCCGAGCGCCGCGAACCGCCATTGCGTCGTTCCACATCCTGCGCGCACAACACTCGACGCACGCGAAACTGCTTTCATGCCTTTGCCTCCATCGACTGGATAGGCATTCCAACACGATCGATTTACTTCGTATGACTAATTGAATTGAATGAAAATCGACAATGTTTTGAAAGTTTTTTACCGGGTCAAACACCCTGCGGTAAAAATCCTGACCGCCTGCTTTGCGATCGTTTGACGTCTCGCTGCGCTCGGGCGCCGCGTGCCCATGAGCAGCATTCTGGCGCGCACACCGCCTAGCACCAGATACACGAACTGCTCGGTGGCGAGCTCGACGTCGTCGAATTCGAGCTCGCCGTTTTCGATCGCTGCGCGCAGATAGCCTTCGAGCGGTTCGATGCCGATCAGCCGTCCTCGCTCCTGGTAAAGCCCGGCCGAGAGCGCGGGAAAACGGCGTGTCTCGACCAGCAGCACCCAATAAAGCTGCGTCATCTCATCGCGAGTGCCGATGTCGAGCAGATGCAGCGCCGCTCTTTCGAGCACGTCGACGGGTTCGCCGCCGCTCGTGACGATGTGCCGGAGCTGCTCCTGCCAGGTCCGCCCCAGTGTTTCCAGAATCGCGCTAAACAACTGCTCTTTGCTGCCGAAATGACAATAAAGCGTCTTCTTCGCCACGCCCGCATCGCGAGCAATGTCGTCGAGACTGGTCTCCCGGAAGCCAACCGTCAGGAAGCGTTTTTTGGCGCTTGCGACCACCGCGCGAAGCCGAGCCTTCGACTCGCATCGCGTCAAGCGCCCACCCGGCCCGTGCTTGCGATCTGGATTCATGGCGTCCGAAAACGCACCGCATGGAAACTCTACTGGCGAGTTTCCACTTCGTGTCTTCAATAAGGGACGTGCCATGCGCACGCGCCGACAACCACAGCCTCACGCAGTATAGTCAATGAAATCCGCTTGGGGCCTTCGACAATTAACTATTGTTGTTCGTGCAATTGAATCATTCACCGCCACTTACTGGCGACTTCCGTGCACAGATATGATTCATTTGATCGACTGCTATTGGGCTGGCAATTTTCGCGTGGTCACAAAAAGGACATGGAGATGAAGACGAGCTATGAGCTTTATGGCGCGCCGACAGGGAACTGTATTCGCGCCGCCATCGCGCTGGAAGAAGCCGGCTTGCCGTACGCCGTCCGACCCGTCGATCTTGCGAGCGGCGAGCATCGAAGCGCAGCGTATCTTGCGCTCAACCCCGCGGGAAAAGTGCCCGTACTGATTGAAAGGCAACAGAACGTACCGCCTGTCGTGATCGCGCAATCGAACGCGATCATTCTCTACGCTGCGGAGACACCGCCGGGTCGCCTGCTACCGGACGACTCGCTTGCCCGATCCGTCGTCTATGAGCGGTTCTTCTTTTTCGTGACCGACGTGATAGCCGTCAGTCATGCTGCTTTTTTTCTGCGTGGCGCGGGTGTGCCGGCGGGGCAAACGCTGCTCGTCGAACGGATGCTTGCCGCACTCGAATCGGCGGAGCGGTATGTCAGTGACAATGCGTACATGGCAGGAAAGACATTTTCGATCGCGGACATCGCGGCCTTCACGATCACTCAGTCGGTCAAGTCACAACTGCCCTGGGCTCGATTGCCGAATCTGCGCCGCTGGTATGAACAGGTCGAGGCGAGGCCCGCGCTCGCGCGGGGCCTCAAGGCGTTTGATCCCGGTTGAACGAAGCGAAGCCGCTAGTTCAGCGACACGCCATCGAAGCGATGACTGCCGAGCGGCGAAAACACCAGTCCGCTGACACGTTTCGATGCGGGCAGTGAAACGATCGAATGCGCGACAGGCGTATACGGCACCTGCTGTTTGAAGATGACCTGTGCCTGCTCGTAAAGACGCGTGCGCTCATTCGTGTCCGACGTTTCGCGCGCCTTCTCGATCAGCCCGTTGAACGCCGGATCGCACCACTTCGATACATTGCTGCCGCCCACCGCGGCACAGCCGAGCAAGGTGCCGAGCCAGTTGTCGGGATCGCCATTGTCGCCGGACCAGCCGTACAGGATCGCGTCATGTTCGCCGCCCTGCTTCGCGCGCCGGTTGTACTCGCCCCACTCGTAGCTGACGATCTTCGCCCGCACGCCGATTTTCGCCCAGTCCTGCTGGATCAGTTGCGCCATCAGATGTGCATTGGGATTGTAGGGACGCTGCACGGGCATCGCCCACAACGTGAGATCGAAGCCGTCGGGAAAGCCCGCCTGTGCGAGCAGCGCCTTGGCCTTTGCGGGATCGTTAGGCGCGTCCTTCAGTTCCTTGTCATATGACCATTGCGCGGGCGGCATCGGATTGGTCGCCACCGTCGCGTTGCCGGAGAACACGGCCTGGATGATGGCGGGCTTGTCGATGGCCATGTCGAGCGCGCGGCGAACATCGAGCTTGTTCAACGGGGCGTGCTGTGTGTTGTACGCGACGAAGCCCACGTTGAAGCCGACACCCGAAACGAGCGTCAGCGACGGATTGCGCCTGACCACGTCGAGGTCGGCTGGTCGCGGGAATACCGACACCTGACATTCGCCGTTCGCCAGTTTCTGGATGCGCGCCGCCGGGTCCGGCGTGATCGAGAACACCAGATGCGCGAGCTTGACGTCGTCGGGCCGCCAGTAATCGGGATTCGCGTCGTAGCGGATCAGCGCATCCTTCTGATAGGAGCGGAACGCAAACGGCCCGGTTCCGACCGGCAACTGGTTGATATCGGCTTCACGATGCGCCTCCGTCAGCTTCGCGGCATATTCGGCGGATAGGATCGACGCGAAGCTCATCGCGAGATTGCGTACGAAGATCACGTCGGGCTCTTTCAGGCGAAAACGTACGGTAGTCTCGTCGACCCGGTCGATACTCTCGATGTTCTTCGCGAATCCGAGATCGCTGAAATACGGAAAGCTCGTCGGATAGGCTTTGCGGAATGGATCGTCGGCGTGCAGCATCCGGTTGAACGTGAACAGCACGTCGTCGGCATTGAACTCACGCGTCGGTTTGAACCATGCGGTTGTCTGGAACTTCACGCCTTTGCGCAGGTGAAACGTGTACGTGCGCTGATCGGCGGACACATCCCAGCTCGTCGCGAGAGCGGGTTCGAGATCGAGCGTGCCGCGCCGGAACTGCACGAGTTCGTTGTAGACGGTGTTGGTGCTCGCGTCGAAATCGGTGCTGGTCGTATGCTGGCCCGGATCAAAACCGGCCGGACTGCCCTCCGAGCAGAAGACGAGCGTGCCCGATGGCGCCGCCTGAGCCGCAGCGGCCAACACCGTAAGGCCAAGCACGAATGAAATGCGGGATAGGATGCGCCGGACAGACGCGGGATCACGAAGCGGTCGGGAAATCATCACGATTAGAATAGCTGCGGGTCAAATGCGAACGACGAACGTGGAGTGTCTCCGCGCATCGCATCGAACCGCCACCAATTAATCCGCACATCGTTATATGCGGTTCTGCTTAATCAGCCGCGTGCACCCGGCAGCATCAGAACTTCGGCAGTCCCGGCGGATTGGTTTCCGAGCGGCTCAACGCTTCCGACTGAATGCCCCAACGCGCGAGCGACCGCGTGTAGCTGCCGTCGGCGATCAGACCGTTCGTGGCGAGGGTAAGCGCATCGACGAGACCGCTGCCTTTGCGCGTCGCAATCGCCACGTCGGCGCGTGCGGGCCAGCCCGCGTTGACCGTCCCCACCTGCCGGATCGCGCCTGTGGTTGCGGCGTCGTAGGCCAGCGGTGCATTCGGATTGAACACGGCATCCGCGCGTCCCGACAGCAAGGCGACCCGGCTTGCGGCATCGTCATCGAAGTACTGGATTTCGATGGCCGCGAGTCCTTTTGCTACGTTCTGCCTGTCCCATTCAAGAAGAATCTTTTCCTGAATCGTGCCGGAGCCCGTAATCAGCTTGAGACCCGCAATGTCGCGTTCGGCGCAGAGATCTTTCTGATCGGACTGGCCGTTCGCACATAGAAGCCGTGCAGGCCCTGCCGATAGGTCGTGAAGTCGAATTTCTCCTTGCGCTGCTCGGTCACGCCGACGTTCGAGATCACGGCGTCGTACTTGCCCGAACTCAAGCCGAGCGGCCAGTCAGCCCATGCTATCGGTATGATCTGCAGCTTGAGCCCGAGCGAGTCGGCGATCAATTGCGCGTAGTCGGCATCCGATCCGACCACGGTTCGCGCATCGGTCGCATACGTGGCCGTCGGCGGCAAATGCGGCGAAATAGCCACGGTGAAGTACCCTTCCTTGACGAACCGATAGTGGTTGCCGATCGCCGCGAGCGCGGCGGCATTCTGTCGTGTGCGGACTCTTCCCGGCTGCTGCGGGCTGAGGTCGACGGCGGCCCCTGCCTCTGCGTCGTGAAGATAAAGCGCGCCCAGCGCGAGGCTCGCGAGTATGAAGTGGCGGCGGTCTGTCATCGTAGGGTTGCGAAGATCATCACAAGACACGCGAGAGAAACTCGCGCGTTCGGCTATGCTGCGGCGCGTTCAGTACTGTCGACGGCGGCCCTTGCTCGATCACGCGGCCGTGATCCATGAACACGATCGTGTCCGCCACTTCGCGCGCAAAGCCGATTTCATGGGTAACGATCACCATCGTCGTGCCGGAACGCGCGAGCGCCTTGATGACGTCGAGTACCTCGTTGACGAGTTCGGGATCGAGCGCTGACGTGGGTTCGTCGAACAGCAGCACTTTGGGTTTCAACGCAAGCGCGCGTGCAATCGCCACACGCTGCTGCTGACCGCCCGACAACTGACGCGGCCACGCCTGCGCTTTCGAATCGAGGCCAACGCGTGCAAGCAGACTGCGCGCAAGATGCTCCGCTTCCGTTCTCGACAGACGCCCCAGCGCGACAGGTGCCTCGACGATGTTTTCGAGCACCGTCAGATGCGGAAACAGATTGAAGTTCTGGAACACCATCCCGACATCGACACGGCGACGCAAGATCTCTTTCTCTTTCAATTCGTATAGCGTGTCGTCGACGCGGCGATAGCCGATCAACTCGCCGTCGATGTCGATAAAGCCGTCGTCGACACGCTCGAGGTGATTGATCGCGCGCAACAACGTGGACTTGCCCGATCCGGACTGCCCCAGAATCACCGTGACGCTGCCCGGACGCATCGCCAGCGATACATCGTCCAGCACCTTGAGCGCCCCGAAGCTCTTCGACACATGTTGAATGGCGATCTCCGCGCCCTTGCGCTGCATATCCCAACCAGGATTTCCTACGTGAACCGGATGCGACGCGGGTTGCGGCGCAACCGGTTCACGCCGCGCATCAGCGCCGCGATACCGTATGCCCAGCCGCTTGCGCAACCAGACGAATGCATCGCTGAAAACGGAATCCGGCGCGTTACGCGAGACGCCGCGCGAAAAGTGCCGCTCCACCACCACCTGAATCGCCGACAGCACGGAAAGAATGATCAAATACCAGACGGTCGCGACCATCAGCAAAGGGATGACTTCGAGATTGCGCCGGTAAATGATCTGCACCGTATAGAACAGTTCGGGCATCGCCAGCACATAGACCATCGACGAACCCTTCGCGAGGGCTATCAGATCATTGAATGCCGTCGGCACGATCGAGCGCATCGCCTGCGGCAAGACGATGCGCCTGGTCTGCCGCTGGCGGGGCAAGCCCAGCGCAGCAGCGGCTTCGAACTGGCCGTGATCGACGGAAAGAATGCCGCCGCGAATCACCTCGGCCGAAAAGGCAGCATGATTGAGCGTCAGACCGAGCACGGCCGCAAAAAACGGGCTGATGAGCTCCGTGGTCGGCATGTCGACCAGTGCGATCTTCGTGAATGGCACGCCGATCCAGACCGACTCGTACAGATACCCGAGATTGTTCAGGATCAGCAGCAGCACGATCAATGGAATGGAACGAAACAGCCACACGAACGCCCACGCGCTGCCCGCCAGCAGCGGCGAGCGCGACACTCTGGCAAGCGCAATCGGAATGCCGAGCGCGAAGCCGATCACCGCGCCCAACGCGGTGAGCAGCAAGGTACGGCCAAGTCCAGACAGAACCGGCCCGGAGAGAAACCATTCGGCAAAGACGCTCCAACCCCAGCGCGGATTGCCCAACACCGAATTGAGCACCACGCAGATCAGGATCGCCGCGCACACGGTGCCAAGCGTGCGGGCAGGGTTCCTCGCCGGCACCACGCGGTAGCCCGACCTGTTTCGTGGCGAATCGGCCGGCGCACCGGCAAGCGGCGGATTGGCGAGTTCAGCGGAATCGTTCATCGTCGACGCTCCCGCCCTCAAGCCACGTCGGCAAGCGCGTAGCGGCTTTGCTTGCGCGGCAAGCCGAGCTGATCGCGCAGCGTCACGCCCGTCAGCGCGCGCTGGTAGCGCTCGCGCTGTTCGAGTTCAGGGATCACGTAGCGCACGAAGTCGTCGAGACCCTGCGCTTGCACCGCAAAACCAAGGATGAAGCCATCGGCGGCGCCAGCGTCGATCCAGCGGATCAGCTCATCGGCAATCTGCGCGGGCGTGCCGAGAAAGTGGGTTCGCGGCGTGGCCACTTCGAGCGCGACTTCGCGCAGCGTCGAGTTATTCTCGCGGGCCTTTGCCTTGATGCGGTCCGTCGTCGAACGGAAACTGTTCTTGCCGATCTCCCCCAGTTCGGGAAATGGCGCGTCGAGCGGATACTGCGTGAAGTCGTGATGGTCGAAGTATCGGCCCAGATAGGCAAGCGCTTCGTCGATCGTCAGCAGTTCGCGGATTGCACGGTACTTTGCCTCGGCCTCCTCGCGCGTCGCCCCGACGATCGGACTGATGCCGGGGAAGATCTTCACGTCGTCGCGGCTCCGGCCATGTTCGACGGCACTATCCTTTACACGTTGTGCAAAGCGCCTTGTTTCTTCGATCGACACCGAATGCGTGAAGACGGCGTCCGCATACTTGCCCGCGAGCGCAATGCCTGCATCCGATGAACCCGCCTGGAATATGACCGGCTGTCCTTGCGCAGAGCGCCGGATATTGAGCGGTCCCGCAACCTGGAAGAACTTGCCCTTGTGATCGAGTGTGTGCAACTTCGTCTTGTCGAAGAACACGCCGTTTTCGCGATCACGCACGAACGCATCATCCTCCCAGCTATCCCAGAGGCCCTGCGTCACTTCGAGGTATTCATCCGCGATTTCATAGCGCAGCGCATGCTCGGGATGCGAGCCGCCATAGTTCTTCGCCGTGCCTTCGAGCGGCGTCGTCACGACGTTCCACCCCGCGCGCCCGCCGCTGATCAGATCGAGCGAGGCGAACTGCCGCGCGACGGTAAAGGGATCGCTGTACGAGGTCGACACGGTGCCCGCCAGCCCGATCTTCGACGTGACCGTGGCAAGCGCCGAAAGAATCGAAATGGGCTCGAACCGGTTGAGGAAGTGAGGAATCGACTTATCGTTGATGTAGAGTCCATCCGCGACGAACGCGAACGCGATGCCATGCGCCTCCGCCTTTTGCACGGTCTTGATGAAGAAGTCGAGATTGACACTCGCATCGGCGGGGCCGCCTGGGTGCTTCCACGAATTCATGTGGCTGCCAGCGCCTTGCAGCATGATGCCGAATGGAATGTTGCGCGTGCTCATGGTGGAGTCCGTCAGTTCGTGAGGTTCGGAAGGGAGGGTCGAGCGCGCACAGGCGCGATCGTACTGCCGAGCAGTTCGACCGATCTCAGACGCTCCGGATAGCTTTGCAGCGGCGAATCGATGACGAACTCTTCGATGCCATAGCGTTCGCTCAATGCATCGAGTTGCCGCCGCACTTCATCGGCGCTTCCCTTGATGACATGCGGACGTCGTTCGTCGATCCGGTAGTCGCTCGCACCCGTTTGCCTCGCAAATTCCGTTGCCGCTTCCGCCGTACCGAGATTCACGCATTGGCCCGTAGCGAGTTGCAGCCTGAAGATACGCAACGGACCGACCAGTCGCCGCGCTTCTTCGTCCGTCGGCGCGGCGACGGCATAAAGCGCGAGCAATGGCGCCCGCCCCGTCGCATCGCGGTACGTCTGCAGCGAGCGCTCGATATTCGCCTCGTCGCCATTGAAGTGCCCGGCATAACAGAATTGCCATCCATGCCGCGCCGCCAATGCAGCACTATCCGGGCTGCCGCCGAGCAGAATGCGTTCAGCCGACTCGGGTGGAATCGGCAACGCAATCGCGCCCGCAAGCGGATGCTCTTCGTCGACGCCCCAGTCGAGGAACGCATTCAATAGCGCGAGTTGCGTTTCGAAGTCCGCCCGGTTCGCCTTGTCGTGCCGCCACTGCAATGCGCGCGTGGTGAACGGTAGTCCACCGGGTGCCTTGCCGACGCCCAGATCGACCCGCCCCGGGCCCAATGCCGCCAGCACCTTGAACGTCTCCGCGACCTTGAAAGGGCTGTAGTGCTGCAACATCACGCCGCCCGAGCCGACGCGGATGCGCGACGTGTGCGCAAGCACATGCGAGACGACGATCTCAGGCGCCGAACTCGCGAGCCCTGGCGAGCCGTGATGCTCGGCGATCCAGAATCGCTTGAACCCAAGCGTTTCGGCTCGCTTTGCGAGCTGCACGGTGAATTGCAAGGCGTCCTTCGCCGTGGCGCCGTCGGCGATCGGACTCTTGTCGAGCAAGGAAATCGAATAGGTCATGGCGTTCGGCCTGGAACAGTGGAAAGACGAGTCGACGCATGCACGCAAGCAACCGCATCATCAGGACCTGGGCAGACCCGGCGGATTGGTCGAGGCTTTTTCGATGGCTTCGGAGCCGAGATTCCAGCGGTCGAGCACCGCGTGGTATTGACCTTTGTGAATGAGATCGTTCAGCGCGATCGTCAGCGGATCGGCGAGCCCACTGCCTTTGCGCGTCGTGACGGCCACCTCGGCGGTGCGCGGCCAACCACCGCTGACGGTGCCCACCTGACGCGTCTTGCCCTGCTTCGCAGCGTCGTACAACAGAACGGCATTGACGCTGAAGATCGCGTCCGCGCGCCCGGATTGAAGCGCGACGGACTTCACGGCATCGTCGTCGTAGTACTGCACCGCGATCGGCTTCAGCCCATGCGCGACATTCTGACGATCCCATTCGAGCAGGATCTTTTCCTGATTCGTGCCCGCATCGGTTATCACGCGCAGGCCTGCGATGTCCTTTGGTTCCTTGATCGACCTGATTGCACTATCCGTCTTCACGAAGAAGCCGAGCTGGTCGCGGCGGTAGGTCGAGAAATCGAATTTGGCCTTGCGCTCTTCCGTCACCGTGACATTGGAAATCACCGCATCGACCTTCCCGGAGGCGAGCGCAAGCGGCCAGTCGGGCCACGACAGAATCACCACGTTCAGCTTGCGCCCGAGGCTATCCGCCACGAGTTGCGCGAGATCGGGATCGAAGCCAACGACTGTTTTCGCGTCCGTCGCATAGGTGCTGATGGGCGGATGCGCCGGCACGATGCCGATGGTCAACGTATCTTTGACCACGAACTGAAAACTCGCAGGCACGGCCTTGATCGCCGCCGGGTCCTGCTCCGTGCGGATGCGTCCGTTCTGCTCGGGGCTCAGATCGAAACCCGTTGCGGCGAGCGCGCTATTGCTCACATACAACGCCATGCCCGTCATGGCGGCCAGTACGAGCGACGACAATTGCAGACCCAGTCTCATAGTCCGTCCGATGTTGTGTTGAATTGAAGTGAGTGCCGGAGGCGACCGTTAGCGGGTAGCGAGATCGGTGTCTTTGGCTCTCAGGTCTTCCAGCGTGCCGGTGCGATGCGGTTCCAGCAGGTCCTTGCCGAAGCGAAGATGTACGTGCACTTCAGGCGGCAGTGCGCTATCGAACAACTTCGCGTAACCCGTCTTTTCGTAAAGTGCCCACGCTTCGGGTTGTTTGAACCCGGTTGTCAGATAGACGCGTGTGTAGCCCTGTTCGAGCGCGCGAAGTTCCAGTTCCTGGACGACGCGGCGCGCGAGACCCTGACGACGCAAATCGTCGCGCGTCCAGATGCGTTTGAGTTCGGCCGTTCGTGCGTCGTAGCGTTTGAATGCGCCGCCGCCGATCGTCTCGCCATCGCGGATCAACAGAATGAATGCGCCTTCAGGGGGCGCGAAGAGTTCGGCCGGATACCGCGACATCTCTTGCGCGGCGGCGGCGCCTCCGTCCTTGCGGAAATCCTCGTAGCGCGTCGCATATTCCCACTGCAACGCGTCTAGCAATGGTTTCGCGCGTGGATCTCGAGGGGTGGTGTCAACGACGATCGTGCTCATGAATCATCGACAGCGATGTCGATCTGCGTTCAGGAGCTCATACGATAGCGCCAGGTCACGACGGCGCTAAACAAGCAATTTCTATATGAATATCGTGCGATGCAAATGAATCGAATCGCGCGCACAAGTCATGCAATGACGATTGAATACGGTAATGCCACAGTGAAATTCGCGCTTCGACATACGTTCCAGAAAGGGCCGATCAAACGTACGAGCGATCTTCGTCCGCCAGATGGAAGAGGCAGTCGCCTCGCTTCACGAGAGCGGGTACGCGTTTGCAGACTACCTCGCCATCGCTCGCGAAGTGACAGGTCACTGGCTCCTTGAGCGGCGTGTCGGGGAAATGGATTCGCGCTGCTGGCTGACCGGCGCGAACGCGCTGCCCCAACTCGACGAGCGGTTCATATATGCCGCTGTCATAGGCATAAACGTAGTGCTGCGCGCCCGCCACGCGCAGAAAGCGCGTTACGGCAGGTGGCGCGTCAGGAACGAGTGGACCACTCAGCACGCCGATATGAGCCAGGAAATGCAGCAAACCCCGCCTTGCTTCATCCAGCAACAGCGGATTGACCGCACCACCGCCACCAATTTCAGCTGTGATCGAGAGCGCGCCCTGACGGCGCGCCGCCGATGCCGCATGCACGGGATTCTCCGCGTGCAGGAACGCGTTCGGCAAGCCGAACGCCTGCAATGCCTGCACCAACTGGCGCCGTTCCTCTTCATCGCGTGGATCGATCGCGAGCATGTTGTTGCCGTGGTAGAGCAGCGAGCTGCCGCCAGAATGCAGATCCAGCAGGAAATCCGCGCGCGCCAGCAACTCATGCTCGATGTAATGCGCGATGATCTGCGTCGGAGAACCTGAAGGATCGCCCGGAAAAGCGCGGTTCAGGTTTCCGTCATCGAGTGGAGACGTGCGTAACCCTGCTTCTGCCGCAGGCGCGTTGGCCGTCGGCAGCAGGATCAACTGACCCGAGACGTCGTCTGCGTCGAGCTGCCGGATCAGTTCGGATACGAGAATCTGGCCTTCGTATTCGTCGCCGTGGTTGCCCGCCATGACCAGCACGACAGGCCCCGCCGCGTTGCGTATCGAGGCGATGGGAATGGGCAGCCAGCCGTAAGCCGAGCGGTGCACGGAGTGAGGCAAACGCAGATAGCCGCTATGTTTGCCCTGCGCGTCGAAATCGATTTCGCTGCGAACGGGATTGCGTGGATTTCGGATCGGGTTCATTGCATCGCCAGGTGAGATGACTCATGTCGCTACCAATCGATATGGCGAAGCTTATACCCGAAGGAAACCAGGCACGTTCAACGGAAACTTAAAATAGATATCAGCCTTTGTTCTTTCCAGGGACCGCGCGCAACTCAAAGCTCGAATCGATCCCGCGTCGTCACATAGTCGCTTGCGCCGAACCGGCCCACGGGAAAGTAATGCTGCAATCTGACACGCCACGCGTCGCGATCGATCAGTTCGTCCCGCGCGTGCAGCACCAGCACCTTGCCGATGAAGATATGCCGGCTCGCTGTTTCAAGCGTCTCCCAAAGCTCGCATTCGAACGCAACGGGCGCCTGCGCGATACGCGGCGGCTTGATGCGCGTCGACGGCAGCGCGGTGAAGCCCACTTCGTCGAGCTCGCTGACGGTCGACGCAAAGCGCTCGCCGCAACGATGCATCTGCTGTGCGATCGCCTCGTCGGCAAGATGCACGACGAACTCCTTTTCGCGCGGAATGTTCACTGCCGTGTCCTTCAGCGTGCCGTCCGCCAGCCGGTTGATACTGATCATCACAATGGGCGGCTCCTCGCCCAGCATGTTGAACATCGAGAACGGCGCGGCATTCACCGTGCCGTCAACGCCGAGCGTGGTCACGAGCGCGATGGGGCGCGGCACGATCAGGCTCGCCATCAGCTTGTAGCGCTGGTACTCGGTGATCGCTTCGAAGTCGATTTCCATGTCACTCCATCACGGTTTGTCGATCGGGTTCGATGCCGAGCAGCTGCGCCAGCCGTTTTTTGCCAGGCATGCGCGACGTTTCGATACGCGCCTCCAGACTCCGGAGATGCGCGGTCATATGCGCAATCGCGCCGTCGGCATCGCGAGCTTCCAGACAATCGAGAATAGCGGTGTGTTCGTCGTGCTCGCACGGCGCGTTGCCGACCGGCTCGTATGCACCGACGATCAGCGAACAGCGCGAAATCAGTTCGGTGAGGTAGCGTTCGAGGGTCGCGTTGCCCGCCAGCGCGGCGATGCGCAGATGAAACTCGCTGGCAAGCCGCGCCCATGAAGGCTGGTCGAATCGATGCATCGCCTCGTGCTCGTCGGCAAGCTGTCTGCGCAGCGCGCCGATATCGTCGACGCTCGCGCGTTGCGCTGCGAGCTCGACCAGTGCGCGTTCCACCGCGCAGCGGGCCTCGAAAATCTCGCGTGTTTCCTCACGCGTCGGCTGTGCAATGACAGCGCCTTTGTTCGGACGCAGGACGACGATGCCGTCGTGTGCGAGCTTCTCCAGCGCGCGCCGCACCACCGCGCGCCCGACGCCGAACAGCGCGCACAACTCCGGCTCGGGCAGCTTGGTGCCCGGCGTGAGCCTGCGATTCAACACGCCTTCGAAGATCGTTTGATAGATGCGGCCATCCGCGTCCGCCCGATCGCGCTTCGCGCGCTGCATTCCCGCCTGCACGGCACTCATGCGGCTTGCGCCGCTACGGGCACGGCCTCGTCGGCATGGCGCGCGATGGCGCCCGGCGTGGTGAGCCAGATGTCGTCGCGCACACTGTCGATATGGGCGAGCGCGCGCCGCAAGTGCCGCAACCGGTACGGCTGCCCGACGATGTACGGATGCAGCGCGATGCCCATGACAAGCGGCGGCGCAGTGCACGCGCGCTGCGTTTGCTCGAGCATCTCGTCGAACTGGTCGATGATCATGTCCGCGAAATCGCGCATGTCCATCTGCCGCGCCATGATCATCGGCAGATCGTTCAGCTCCTGGGGATATGGAATCGACCACAGCGGCCCGCCGTTCGTTTGCATACGCACGGGCCGGTCGTCGTGGCACCAGTTGAGCGTGTAGCAATACCCCGTCTCGGCGAGCAGGTCCGGCGTGCGGTGCGACTCGGAGATCCATGGCGACAGCCATCCCGCCGGCTCCGCGCCCGACTGCTCGTACATGCGCGAGCGGCAATGGGCCAGCAGCGCGCGTTCGCCGTCCTCGTCGAGATCGCTCTGGCGCTGCGCGTTGGTGTGACCGTGCGCGATCAGTTCGTCGCCGCGCGCGACACAGGCATCGACGAGTTCCGGGCAGTGATCGTAAAGCGACGTGTTGACGAGCGTGCCCGCCGGCATGTCAAACGAATCGAACAGTTCGATGCAGCGCCAGGCACCGACGCGATTGCCGTACTCGCGCCAGCTGTAGTTCAGCACATCGGGCTGCGGAGACAGCGGCCCTAGCGCCGCGCCCAGTCCCTCGCCGAACGCGAAGTGCTCCAGGTTGAAGCCGAGGTAGACCGCGAGCCGCGCGCCGTTCGGCCAGTGGTACGCCTCGCCTTCATGAATCGGCTGATAGCCGAAGCGGCCATGTGTTTTCGGTGAATCGAATGAACTGGACGGCTCGCGCTTGAAGTCGTTCATTGTCGGTGTGAATGATCCGGTTTGGTTAGGTTGTGCCCCAATCCGAACGGAACCTGCACTGCGATTGCACACGCAACGGATCCCAAAGTGCAGACGATCGAGGTCCGCAATCGTGTGCAATATGCGCGCCAACCTGTCGACACGCATTGTCAGCGGGCCTTGCGGCACGCGTGCGAGTCCATCCGGGCGGCAGACCCGATCGCGAATGGCATATGACTTGCAGAAGCTCCCGGCTGCATGCTTCGTGCGCCGTATTTCATCCGCGTTTCCTGACAGGACACACCTTCATGGTTCAGCCGGCCTCAACCGTGGTTCATGCAAGCCCCGCCGACATCGAGCTAGTACACGTTTCGAAGCGTTATGGCGATTCGCTCGCCGTCGATGCCATCGACCTGCGCATTCCCGGCGGCGCCTACTGTTGCCTGCTTGGCCCGTCGGGCTGCGGCAAGACATCGACGCTGCGCATGATCGCGGGTCACGAGTCGGTTTCCGAAGGCGACGTGCTGATCGGCGGGCGCAACGTGACACATGAGCAGCCCGCCTCGCGCGGCACGGCCATGGTGTTTCAGAGCTATGCGCTGTTCCCGCATCTGTCCGCGCTCGACAACGTCGCGTTCAGTCTCAAGATGCGCGGCGTCGCCAAAGAGGCGCGCAGAAAGCGCGCGGCCGAACTGCTCGAACTCGTCGCGATGTCGGACTACGCGAGCCGCCGGCCCGCACAGCTTTCGGGCGGCCAGCAGCAGCGCGTCGCGCTCGCTCGCGCGTTGCTCAACGAGCCGCGCTGCCTGCTGCTCGACGAACCGCTGTCCGCGCTCGATCCGTTCCTGCGCGTGCAGATGCGCGCCGAACTCAAGCGCTGGCAAAAGGAACTCGGGATTACTTTCGTCCACGTCACCCATTCGCAGGAAGAAGCGATGGCACTCGCCGATCTCGTGGTGGTGATGAGTCACGGTCATATCGAACAGACAGGCACGCCGTTCGAAGTCTTCAACCGGCCGCGCACGGAGTTCGTCGCGCGCTTTCTGGGCGGCCATAACGTGCTTGGCGCGAAGGGCGGTCTCTTCACCGTGCGCGCCGACCGCTTGCGCATTGCGCCGCAAGGCGTCACGCCGGGCACGAGTGCGGGCGAAAGCGGCTTGAGCCGCATCGGCGGCCTCGCCTGCACGGTGCGGGAAGCCGAATATCAAGGCACGCACTTGCGCATCACGCTCGATCCGCAGGACGGCTCACCCGCACTCGTGTCCCTGATGAGCGACGCCGACTACGATCCGCAACGCCTCGGCCCGAATGCGCGCGTGACGGTCTGGTGGGACGAGCAGAACGCCCATCCGCTGGCGGCCTAGCAAGTGCACTGACAACGACAACGCAACGACAATTCTTTAGAGGAGAGACGCAATGAACGACGACAAAGTGGCCGCAAACGTACAACAGGCTGGAGAAGAGACGGCAGGAAAGGGAATATCGCGCCGCACGTTCATCAAGGGCGCGGTCGCGGCTGCGGGCATCGCTGGTTTTCCGTATGTGCACGCTCAGGAGAAGATCACGTTGCGTTACCTCGGCACTGCCGTCAACCAGAGCGCCGACATTGCGAAGAAATTCAAGGAAGACACGGGCATCGAGATCCAGTACATTCCCGTCACCACCGATGACGTGACCAAACGCATCATCACGCAGCCCAATTCGTTCGATATCGTCGACACCGAGTACTTCGCGCTCAAGAAGCTGATCCCGGCGGGCACGCTCGCGGGCATGGACGCCAAACGTATCAAGCTCGCCGACAAGATCACGCCCGTGCTGACAAAGGGTGAAGTGGACGGCAAGAAGATCGGCGATCAAGGCACCGCGCCGAAGAAGGTGATGTTCCTCAAGGGCGCGCGTTCGACTGAATTCTCCGCGACGCCGACCGAGTGGATGACGCTGATCCCCACCACGTACAACGCCGACACGCTCGGCATTCGCCCCGACCTGATCGCGCGGCCCGTGACGACGTGGGCGGACCTGCTCAATCCGCAATTCAAGGGCAAGGCGGCGCTGCTCAACATTCCCGCCATCGGCATCATGGACGCGGCAATGGCCATCGAAGCGATGGGCCGCGTGAAGTACGGCGACAAGGGCAACATGACGAAAGCCGAGATCGATCAGACCATCAAGATCCTGATCGAGTCGAAGCGCGCCGGCCAGTTCCGTGCCTTCTGGCGCGACTTCAACGAGAGCGTGAACCTGATGGCGTCGGGCGAAGTCGTGATCCAGTCGATGTGGTCGCCCGCCGTCACGAAGGTCCGCACGATGGGCATCGCCTGCAAATTCCAGCCGCTGAAAGAAGGCTATCGCTCGTGGGCGTCGGGCTTCGGCTTTCCGCGCTCGCTGCAGGGCAAAAAGCTCGATGCCGCGTATGAATTCGTCAACTGGTTTCAGGACGGCTGGGCGGGCGCTTATCTGATGCGCCAGGGCTACTACCCCGGCGTCACGGAAACGGCGCGCACGCATATGCAGGCCTACGAATGGGACTACTGGATGGAAGGCAAGCCCGCAGCGCAGGACATCAAGGCGCCCGACGGCCAGCTGCTCGAAAAAGCGGGCGCCGTGCGCGACGGCGGTTCGTACAACCAGCGCATGGGCGCGATTGCGTGCTGGAATGCCGTGATGGACGAGAACATCTACATGGTGCAGAAGTGGAACGAATTCATCGCGGCATGACAGTGCACACGAACACGCGCGGAGTGTGAAGATGGCCTCGGTCGAGTATCTCCAGCAGGCAAAGCAACCGGCCGTGCGCCATCGACGTGTGAGCGCGTGGCTGCAAGCCACGCCGCTCACGGTGACGTTCGCGTTGTTCTTTATCGTGCCGCTCGTGATCACGTTGATCGTCAGCTTCTGGGACTTCAATGAGTATCAGATCATTCCGGCGTTCACGCTGAAGAACTACGCGGCGATCTTCGACGGGTGCACGTCGTTCACGGACGTGTGCGTCACCTTCAAGACTTATTGGTCCACGCTGAAATTCTGCGCGATGGTCTGGGCCGTGACGCTCGTGCTCGGCTTCACGATCGCCTATTTCCTCGCGTTCCATGTACGCACGACAGCGATGCAAACCGTCCTGTTTCTGGTCTGCACGATTCCGTTCTGGACGTCCAACGTGATCCGCATGATCTCGTGGATTCCGCTGCTCGGACGCAACGGGCTTGTCAATCAGGCGCTCATGTCGGCGCATTTGGTCGACCAGCCGCTCGAATGGCTGCTGTATTCGAACTTCTCCGTCGTGCTGGCGTTCGTGCATCTGTATACGTTCTTCATGATCGTGCCCATCTTCAACGCAATGATGCGTATCGACCGGTCGCTGCTCGAAGCCGCGCGCGACGGCGGGGCGAGCGGCTGGCAGGTGATCCGCGACGTCGTGTTGCCGCTATCGAAAACGGGCATCGTGATCGGCTCGATCTTCGTCGTCACGATCGTGATGGGCGATTTCCTCACGGTGGGCGTGATGGGCGGGCAGCAGATCGCGTCGGTCGGCAAGATCATTCAGGTGCAGACAGGCTATCTGCAATTTCCCGCCGCTGCCGCCAATGCGATCATTCTGCTTGCGGTGGTGCTCATGATCGTGTGGGCGCTGACGCGCGCCGTCGACATCAGAAAGGAACTCTGACATGCGTGTTTCGCTCATGCATCGCGAGCGCCGGCCCGCGAGCTTCTACTGGCTCGCGCTGATCTTCGGCCTGTTCGTGCTGTTTCTGTATGGCCCCGTCATCACGATTTTCATTCTGTCTTTTCAAGGTCCGGAAGGCGGCCTGACGTTTCCGATGCGCGGCGTCTCGCTGCACTGGTTCGAGGTGCTGCGCAACGGCGTGGGCGATATCGACATATGGGCTGCGTTCGGGCGCTCCGTCAAGCTCGCGATTGCTGTGACGGTGCTGACGGTGCTGTTCTCCGTCAGCGCGGGCCTCGCGTTCAGGCGGCGCTTTCGCGGCGACACGGCCGTGTTCTATGTATCGGTTGCGAGTCTCATCATGCCGTCGATCATCGTATCGCTCGGCATCGGGCTGACTTTTCGTCTGCTCGACACGCTCATCAAGTATCTGGCCAGCACGTGGGGCTTTCAGTCGTTCGCGGATAGCTGGACCACCTCGATGGGTCTCTACACGTCGGCGCTCGGCGCGCATCTGACGTGGACGCTGCCGTTCGGCCTGCTCGTGATGTTCGCCGTATTCAACCGCTTCAATCCCGCCTTCGAAGAAGCGGCGCGCGATCTGGGCGCATCGCCGTGGCAATCGTTCCGCAATGTCGTGCTGCCCATCATCGGGCCTTCTGTGATCGGCGTCGCGATGTTCGGCTTCACGCTGTCGTGGGATGAGATCGCGCGCACGTCGCAGGCAATCGGCGACCAGAACACGCTGCCGCTCGAACTGCAGGGCTTGACGACATCGGTGACCACGCCCGTCATTTACGCGCTCGGCACGATGACGACATTGATCTCGCTCGCGGTGATGGTGGGCGGATTGCTGGTCGCGAGAGCGCTCGCACGCAAGCGGGCGACTGCGGGTTGACGCGCCGCGCGGCGTTGCGCGGCGCTTTATCGGCAAATCAGATGTGCGCCGCGAGTTCAGGCACGCGCGCGCCCGTCAGAAACGCGCGCACGAGTTCGTGCGCCTGCGCCTTGTGCGCGGCCTGCCATGAAGGCGCGAGCATCTCGGTGTCGAACATGCGTGAGAGCGTGTACGCATTGGACTTGTGAAAATACGCGAGACTCACGAGCGTCACGTACATATGCAGCGGGTCGATGCCCTCGCGCAACTCGCCAGCAGCCTCGCCGCGTTCGATCAGGGTGCGCAGCTTGTCGAGCACGGGCGACGACATCGCAGGAATGACCTTCGAGCGTTTCAGGTAACGCGCCCGGTTCAGGTTTTCCCACGAAAGCAGACAAAGCAACTCGGGGTGCGCGGAAAAGTGCCCTTCCGTGAAATCGTAAAGCCGCAAGATGCCTGCTGCGGGGTCGACGGTCTTTTCATCCAGCTCGACGGCCAGCTCCGCTTCGCGCAGCTTCGCGAGCACATGCTCCAGCACTTCGACATACAGCATCTCCTTGCCGCCGAAGTAGTGATAGATCATCCGGATATTGACCTTGGCGCGACTCGCAATGCCCTCCACCCGCGCGCCGCTGAAGCCCTTGTCGGCGAACTCCTTGATGGCGATGCGGAAGATGCGCTCGCGCGTCTTTGCCGCAAGTTGCTGGCGGCGCGTGGGCTCGTCCTTCGCCGCTCGGGCGGGTGCGCTTGATGCAGGGGCGTTGCGTGGCATGGTGTCGATGTATGGATGAACAATGGCGCGGCGTATCGTTATGGTACTCCGCCGCGCCCCGGCGCTCGCGCGCTCAGCGCCTGAACGGCTGGGTGAGCGCGGGTGGCGCGGATTGCCTGCCGATCAGTCCGGCGACGGCCACGAGCGCGAGCAGGTACGGCAGCATGATGAGCAAGGCCGTCGGCACATGCAGGCCGAACATCGGCAACTGAAACTGCATCGCCGTCGCTGCGCCGAACAGCAGGCACGCGAGCGCGGTGCGCCCCACCTTCCAGTTGCCGAAGATGATCGCCGCAATGGCCAGATAGCCCGCGCCGTTGGTCATGCCTTCCGTGAAGGTGTGGATGTCGCCGATCGAGATGAAGCAGCCCGCCGCTGCCGACATCACGCCCGAGAACACCACCGCGCCGTAGCGAATCCGCGCGACGCCGAGGCCCGACTGATCGACGGCGCGGGGTGCGACACCTGTTGCGTGCAGCGCGACGCCCAATGCGGTGTGACGCATCACCACGTAGGTAGCGATCAGCACCGCCAGTCCCGCATACAGCAGCCACACCTGACCGAATACCGGCTCGCCGATGACAGGCAGTGTGCCGAGCACAGGCGGCGACCAGTGCGCCAGGCCCGGAATCACCGCGCTCGAACGCTCGCCGAAGATTTCGCGGTAAGCGAGCGTCGTGCCGCCGAGCGCCAGAATATTGATGCCGATGCCCGTCACGATCTGATTCGCGCGCATCGTCACGCTCAGGAACGCCTGCAGCAGCGCGAGCGGGATCACGCCGAGCATGCCGCACAACAAACCGACTGACGGATTGCCCGTGAGCCATGAAAACGTCGCGCCGAGAAACGCGCCTGTCAGCATCATGCCTTCGACGCTCATGTTGAGCACGCCCGCGCGCTCGCTGACGAGTTCGCCCGTGGATGCGAGCATCATCGGCGCGGCGAGGCGGACCGACGCGCCCGCGAACACTGCGAGAAGTTCGAGATTCATTGGCGCGCGTCTCCCTTGTCGAGCCACATCGCGCCGCCCGCAAGCGCGATGGTGACGATGCCCTGCACGATCAGCACGAGCGCCGACGGCACCTGCGCGACCATTTCCATGTTGATGCCGCCCGAGCGCAGAAAGCCGAACAGCAGCGCCGCCGCGAATACACCTGTGATCGAGCCGCGCGCGAGCAGTCCGACCACCAGGCCATCGAAGCCATAGCCGGACGAAAAGCCGGCTTTCAGCGAGTATTGATCGCCCTGCAGCATCAACGCGCCTGCAAGGCCGCTGAACGCGCCAGCCAGCGCCAGTGCACCGACGATCGACGACGTGATCGGCAAACCCGCACGCCTCGCCGCGATCGCGTTCAGGCCCGCCGCCCGCAGCGACAGGCCGAAGCGCGTGCGCGTGAGCAGAACGGCCGAGCCGATGGCCAGCGCGATCGTGACGGGCAGACCGATGTTGAGGTTCATGCCGCTCGCCGCGAGGATCGCGGGGAGCTTGGTCGGATCGGGAATTTCGAGCGATTCGGGCAAGGTCGCGCCGTTCGTCATCGGCTGGCGCAGCAGCGCTTCGCTTTGCACGCACCAGTAGAGCAGCCACACGGCGATGAACGACAGCAACAACGTGCTGATCACTTCATTGGTGCCGGCCTTCGCTTTCAGCACGCCGGGCACGCCGCCCCATAGTGCGCCCGCGGCGGCGGCGCCGAGCATCGGCACGATGAACGACAGGCCGAGCGGCAAGTGCGCGCATCCGCCGTAGAGACTCAGCGCGGTCGCGACGATGCCGCCGATCGCAAGCTGCCCTTCGCCGCCCACGTTCGTGAGCTTCGCGCGGTTCGCAATCACGAAACCGGTGCCGACCAGCGCGAATGCAAGGCTGCGATTGATCGACGCGCCGATCGCATACGGCGAGCCCCATGCGCCGTCGGCGAAAGCCGCGAGCGCATCGCCGATCGGCACGCCCATTAGCGCGATCAACGCGAGCGCCGCCAGCATCGCGAATACGACGGCCCCGGCGATCACGCACGCGACGCGCACATGCGGCAGCCGCGCGCGCCAGCCTTGCGCGTCTTGCGTCGAGCCGAACAGGGTTTGCACCTTCATCTGCGGATTCATGCAGGTTCTCCCGCGCCCGCCATCCACGCGCCGATACGGCCGCGATTGCTCGCCTCGGGCGCACAGGTGCCCATGACGCGCCCGCGATACAGCACGACGATGCGGTCGGCGACGCTCATCAGTTCGTCGAGTTCGGAGGAAATCAGCAACACGCCCACGCCGCGGTCGCGTGCGGCACGGATGTGCGTATACACGGCAGCCACAGCGCCGACGTCGAGACCGCGCGTCGGTTGCGCGGCGAGCAGGAACAGCAGCGGATCGAGCGTCAGTTCGCGCGCCAGCACAGCCTTCTGCTGATTGCCACCCGACAGCCCGCCGAACAGCGCGTCGGGGCCGCTCGCGCGCACGTCGAAGCGCTGCATCAGGTCGAGCGCGGCGGCCCGCATCGCACGGCGGCGCAGAAAGCCCGCGCGCGTGTAGCCGTCGAGATGATTGAGCAGCAGATTGTCGGCGACGCTCATCCCCGTGACACAACCCACCGCGTGCCGATCTTCCGGCACGATGCCCACGCCGGCTTGCGTCAGTTCGCGCGGCGTGGCATTCGTCATATCGCGCCCCGCGATAAAAAAGCGTCCTGCCGACGCGCTCGACATGCCCGCGAGCACCGCGCCGAGTTCGCTCTGCCCATTGCCTTCGACGCCCGCAATCCCGACGATCTCGCCGCGATTCACGACGAGCGTGCAGTCTTCGAGGCGCGTGACGCCTTCGGCATCGCGTGCGCTCAGAGCGTCGATCTGCAATACCTCTTCGGCGAGCGGACGCGAGTATGGCGAGCGCGTGTTGACGAGCGACAGGCGGCTGGTCAGATCGGCGTCGTCATCGTCGCCGTCTTTTCCCGGGCGATGAATCATCGCATGCACGAGCCTGTCGATTTCGCCCGATGGCGCCGCCGAGCGCGCCACCACGCGCCCCGATTGCAGCACCGTGGCATGCGTGGCGATCCGGCAAATCTCCCTCAGCTTGTGCGTGACGAGCACCACCGCGCAGCCGCGCGCGGCGACGCGCTCGCAGGTGTCGAGCAACGCGTCGATCTCGGCGGGCAACAACACGGCCGTCGGCTCGTCGAGCAGCAGAAGACGCGGCTCGCGCATCAGACACTTGACGATTTCGACACGCTGCCGCTCGCCCACCGACAGGTCCGCGACCTTCGCGTCGAGCGCCAGTTCCAGCCCGACGCTCGCCAGCACTTCATGCAGGCGCGCCGCTTCGCGCTGCCGGTTGAGCCAGCCGCGCGCCTGGCCGAGCAGAAGATTGTCGAGCACGCTGGCGTCGTCGACGAGACTGAAATGCTGATGCACCATCGCGATGCCGTGCGCCAGCGCCTCACGCGGATTACGCGGACGATACGGCGCGCCGTTCACCTGCATCGCGCCCGCATCCGGCTGATGAACGCCGAAGATCACGTTGCACAGCGTCGATTTGCCCGCGCCGTTCTCGCCGAGCAGGCAGTGCACGTCGCCGGGCATCAGATCGAGCGACACGCCTTCGAGCGCGGTGAACGCGCCAAAATGCTTGCAGATGTTCGTCAGCGAAAGGATTGGCTCGGCACGCGCGACGGGAGAAGCGAGCGTGCTCATCCTTCGGATACCTTGATCTTGCCGCTCAGGATGTCGTCCTCGATCTGCTTGAGCTTCGCGTCCATCGCGGGCGTCGACTTGCAGATCACCATGCTCGAAGCCTTCGGCCCCATCGCGAGACCGAAGGCCTTGTAGCCGGGCTGCCATTGGCCTTTCTCGAGTTGCTCGATCGCGTACTGCGCCTGGTAGCCGACACCCGTGATGCTGTACGCGACGTAGAGCGGATCGCTGCCGCAACGGTCCGTGTAGCTGCCGATGATGTGCGTGTTCTTTTCCTTAGCCGCCTGCTCCAGCCCGCGCAGCCCGAGGTTCAGGATGTGATAGTGAACGTCGGCGCCTTGCGCGATCGCGGCAGCCGTCGCTTCGCGTGCCTTGGCGACGTTGTCGAAGTCGCCCGTGTAGCTTTCGAAGTACTTCACCTTCGGGTTGATGTAGCGCGCGCCGTTGCCGAACTCCTTGCCCGCGTTGACGATGGACGGAATCTCCATGCCGCCCACGTAGCTCACCGCGCCGCTCTTCGACATCATCGCGGCGGCCGCGCCCGCGACAAAGGCGATCTCGGCCTGCTTCACGTCGTACCCGGCGACGTTGGGCGGCATGTTCTCACCCTTGTTGCCGCCCACCACCGAGAACTTCACGTTAGGAAAGCGCTTGGCGATCTTCAGCACGGCTGCCTGCGTCTGTCCGCCAATGCCGATCACCAGCTGGTTCTTCGACGCGAGATTGGTGAGCGCCTGCTCCATGTCCGCGTAGTTGATGTTCTCGATGATCTGCGTTTTCAGTTTCGGGCCGAACTCTTTCTGCGCGGCCACGACGCCGTCGTAGCCCGACTCCATCCAGCCCTTGTCCGTCTTCGAGCCGGGGATCAGCACGCCGACGCGCATCGCGTCATCGGCGGCGTGCGCGGCGGGCACGAAGAACGAGGGCGCGGCGAGCGCGACGAGTCCCGCCACGACGAGCGCGCGAGCCACGAGCCGACGGCGCGGTTTTCCGTGCGATGCCTGTTGCGAACCGATCATCATTGGCACTCCTTTTGCGTTGGATTTGGGTAAGTAGGTTATTCATGACTGAAATGCACGTTGCAACTTCGATGCCAATGCGCGACCGGGGCAGCGGGAACGCTCCCATTTTTTTCATTCGGCCGGCGGCATCGGCGACGTGCATAGCACCGTTTCAGGACCCCTCGGACATCACACGTTCAACGCTCTGGAGAAACCCATGAACGACAACTCGAACCCAGACCTGGCAAGGCCTGGCGGCGCGCTCGGCGCCTTCGCGCAGACGCGCTGGACGGCGACGGAAGCGCTCGTCGACATGGCCGCGCCGACGCCGGCGCCGCGCATCGCCGTCCTCGATTCCGAACCGCAAAACGTGCGCTTCGACATCGAAAAATCGGCCCTCGTGATCATCGACATGCAGAACGATTTCTGCACCAAAGGCGGGTGGGTGGACCACATTGGGGGCGATTACAGTGCGGACCGCGCGCCGATTGCACCACTGCAGCGCCTGCTGCCCGTGGTGCGCGACAGCGGCATTCCCGTCATCTGGGTGAACTGGGGCAACCGGCCGGATCTCGCGAACATGCCGCCCAATCAGCTCCATCTGTATAAGCCGAAGGGCACGGGCATCGGTCTTGGCGAGCCGTTGCCCGAGCATGGCGCGCGCGTGCTGGAGAAAGATTCGTGGGCCGCCGCCGTGGTCGACGAACTGAAGATAGAGCAGCAGGACATCTGCGTGGACAAGTACCGCATCAGCGGCTTCTGGGATACGCCGCTCGATAGCATCCTGCGCAACCTCGGCACGCGCACGGTGTTCTTCGCGGGCGTCAACACTGATCAATGCGTGCTGCACACGCTCACCGACGCGAACTTTCTCGGCTACGGCTGCGTGATGCTGACCGATTGCTGCGCGACGTCGTCGCCCGCGTTCTGCACGGAAGCGAGCATCTGGAATGTGAAGAAGTGCTTTGGCTTCGTCGCTGATTCGCTGCAATTCGCCGCCGCGCTAAAGGGAGGCGCAGTATGAGCGCGTTCATCCCGGGCCCGCGCCTCGAAGTCAGCGCCACCGCGCGCGGCGCGCTCGACGGCTTGCGCTTCGCGGTCAAGGATCTGATCGACGTGGCGGGCGTGACGACGGGCGGCGGCAATCCCGAGTGGCTCGCAACGCACAGCCCCGCCGCGCGTCATGCGCCTTGTGTGGCCAGATTGCTCGACGCGGGCGCATCCGTGGACGGCAAGACGATTACCGACGAACTCGCCTACAGTCTGGAAGGCGTGAACGCGCACTACGGCACGCCGCTCAACCCGCGCTGGCCGTTTGCACTGCCGGGCGGATCGTCGAGCGGATCGGCGTCCGCCGTGGCGAGCGGCGAAGTGGACTTCGCGCTCGGCACCGATACGGGCGGCTCGGTACGCGTGCCCGCCGCGTTCTGCGGATTGTGGGGAATTCGTCCGACTCACGATGCCGTATCGCTGGAAGGCGTGCTACCGTTTGCGCCCTGCTTCGATACCGTCGGCTGGTTTGCGCCCACGGGCGCGATGCTCGCGCGCGTCGCCGACGTGTTGCTGGAAGGCGTGCCTGCTGTCGATGCACCCTCAGCGCTGGTGCGTTGCAAGGAAGCATTCGATGCACGCTCAGCCTGCGAACCTGAGGACGCTCAACGCCTGCGCGAAATGTCCGCTACGCACGATGAGATCGAAGTCATTGCAGGTGATCGCGCCCGCTGGCTGCATGTGTATCAGCAGTTGCAGGACGATGCGATTGGTGCTTCGCTGGGCGCGTGGATCGATGCGACTGCGCCGCGCTTCGGCGACGATATCGCCGCACGCTTTGCGCGCCTGAAGACGCACGACGCCGCCGAAGTCGAACGTTGTCGAGTCTTGCGCGAGACGTTCGCGCGACGCATCGACGGCATGGTGGGTAACGCGCTGATCGTGCTGCCGACCACGCCGCGCTCGCTGTTGAGCAGGCACGAAACACCCGAGCGCACGAATGCGTTCTATCGAGACGCGCTGACCATGAATGCAATTGCAGCATTCGCCGGCTTGCCGCAAGTCACGGTGCCCGTCGCGAACGAAAGCGAACGGCCGCTCGCGCTGTCGCTCATCGGTCCGCGTGGAAGCGATCGCGCGTTGATCGCGCGGGCGCGCCAACTCTTTCCCACTCTTTCGTGAATCCGACGCCCATGTCAACTTCGCTCGACACCACGCTCGACGCCTATGTCGATGCCGCGCTCGCGCTGCACTTCCCGGCGCTTCCTGCCGAAGCCGCCGCGCGCGTAAAGGCTCAATTCGCCCGCGTTGCGCAGCTGGCCGCGCCCGTGCTCGCCTATCCCGTCGATACCAACGACGAACCTGCGACGGTGTATCGCCCATGACGACATTCAACAGTGTTTCCGGCAGCGCGCTGTCGATCGCGCGCGCGTATGCCGATGGCGCGTTCAGCGCACGTGAATTGATCGAGGCGACGCTTGCGCGGATCGACGCACACGACGCGCAGATCAACGCGTTCACCGCCATCACGCGCGAACGCGCGCTGGCCGAAGCCGATGCGCTCGATGCACGCCGCGCGAGTGGCCAGACATTGCCGGCGCTGGCGGGGGTTCCGTTTGCGGCCAAGAATCTGTTCGACATCGCGGGCGTCACGACCATAGCGGGTTCGCGGGTGCTCGCCGACGCGCCGCCCGCCACGGCCGATGCAACGCTCGTGAGACGCCTTTGCGATCAAGGCGCGATCATGGTCGGCGCGCTCAATATGGACGAGTTCGCGTATGGCTTCACCACCGAGAATCATCATGCGGGACCGTGCCGGAATCCGCATGACCTGACGCGTTCGGCGGGCGGATCGTCGGGGGGAAGCGCGGCGGCCGTCGCGGCCGGCTTCGTGCCCGTCACGCTCGGCACCGATACCAACGGCTCGGTGCGGGTGCCTGCTTCGCTGTGCGGCGTGTTCGGCGTGAAGCCGACTTACGGACGTCTGTCGCGGCACGGCACGTGGCCCTTCGTCGCGAGCCTCGATCATATGGGCGCTTTCGCGCGTAGCGTGGACGATCTCGCTGCCGTCTACGACGCGTTGCAATGCACGGACCCGTTCGATCCTTCGTGCGCGCAACGTGGCTTCAAATCGGCCAACGCGCGGCCCGGTGCGTTGCGGGTGGCGCGGCTCGGTGGCTATTTCGACGAACACGCGAATGACGATGCGCACCAGGCGTCGTGCGTTGCTGCTGAAGCGTTGGCGGCGGCGCATACGGTTGAATATCCCGATGCCGATGCGGCGCGCGGCGCGGCGTTTCTGATCACGGCTGCCGAGGGTGGTCAGTTGCATATGGCGAATTTGCATGCGCGCTATGACGAGCGTGAGCCTTTGTCGCGCGATCGGCTGATTGCGGGGGCGTTATTGCCCGCGGCATGGATCGTCCAGGCGCAGCGTGTGCGGGCTGCGTTGCGGCGTCGCGTGCTGGAACTGTTCTCGCATTACGATGTGCTGATTGCGCCGGCTACGCCTGTCGTGGCGCCGCATATTGGCGATGAGTTCATGGACGTCAATGGCGAGCGGCTCGCTGTGCGCCCTAATCTGGGGTTGTTGACACAGCCGGTCTCGTGTCTCGGTCTGCCTGTTGTCGTCGCGCCGATGCGCACGGGCGGTGGCTTGCCGATCGGTGTTCAGTTGATCGCGCCGCCCTGGCGTGAGGAGCTTGCGTTTGAAGCGGCGCGGCGTCTTGAGGCTGCGGGGCTTGCTTATTGTCCGCCGACGGCGTTTGATGTGGGAGCACGGTGATGATCGAAATCAATCGGCCCGATGTGCTCGCTGAAGTCAACGCTGCATTCGATGCTTATGAACGGGCGCTTGTGAGCAATGACGTTGCTGTGCTCGATGCGCTCTTTTTTGATTCGCCGCATACGCTGCGGTATGGGGCGACGGAAACTCTTTACGGGTATGAGGCGATTCGTGAGTTTCGCGCTGCGCGGCCTGGGAAGGGGCTTGAGCGGACAGTGACGGCGCGGGTGGTGACGAGTTATGGCGATGCGTTCGCCGTCGCTAATATCGAGTTTCGGCGCGATGGGGAGCCGCGTGTTGGTCGGCAAAGTCAGACGTGGATCAGGATGCCTGAAGGCTGGCGTGTGGTGAGTGCACATGTGAGTTGGATGGAGGTGGGGTCTTTTTGACTGGCGTCGGGGGTTGCGGTTTTGGTTCCTTTTCTGGCATCCGGACTGTGCCTTCGCGGCGCGGGCTATGCTGGGCGGTGTTTTTTTGAGGTCTGTGGTGGCATTCGCGGTGGGCGGTGGGCGTTTGACTTTGCGCTGGCATCCGCGAGTTGTTAGCGTGCTGCAGGCGTTGCCCCTCTGCGCTTGCCTTTTCGCTGGCATCCGCGTTACGTTAGCTCGCTTCAGGCGTCGCCCCTGTGCGGGGCGGCACCTACTTTTCTTTGCCGCCGCAAAGAAAAGTAGGCAAAAGAAAGCGGCTCACACCGCCAATTCTTGACGTTTACCCACGGGCCCCCAACGTCCCCACACTTCACACACCAGTGGCCCTGGTTGGTGCCCGTTACCAACGCTTCGAATCAACGCCTCACCCGCTTCAAACACCCATACCTGAGCCAGCGCCAGCGAATGGTATGCGCCGCCCAGGTGGCAAACTGTGTGTAGGTTGTCGCGTCGTATAGGGTGGCGTTCTTACCGGGTGGGGTGCGTGCGCTATCGGTCCGGAGTGAGGCGCGTATGGCGCGAAAGCCGACACACAGTTTGCCACCTGGGCGGCCGTGGACTGTCTGGTGAGGCATGCTGAAACGCAGATGCGTGAAGCGGGTGAGGCGCTCATTCAGAGCGTTGGCAACGGGCGTGGATCATGTGGTCGCCGTGTGAAGCGTAAGAAGCTGTGGGGGCCCTCAGGCAAGAATTAGCGCTGGCGGTGTGAGCCGCTTTCTTTTGCCTACTTTTCTTTGCGGCGGCAAAGAAAAGTAGGTGCCGCCCCGCACAGGGGCGACGCTTGAAGCGAGCTAACGATTGGCGGATGCCAGCGAAAAGGCAAGCGCCCAAGGGCAACGCCTGCAGCACGCTAACAATTCGCGGATGCCAGCGCAAACGCAAGCGCGCAAAGGCGAACGGCCAGCGCGGATGCCAGCGCAAAGACCAGAACACCGCCCGGCATAGCCCGGCCCCACACCCGCACAATACGGAATGCCCGCCAAAAACCACCCCAACCCGCCCGCGCAGCAAAACCCTTATCCACCTTGCTCACGAACGATGAATTCGGCATACCAGTCAGGCCAGTTCTCATCATGCTGACCGGTCTTTTTCTCGTGTTCGCCATGCGCGGCGGCAGCGCGCCGCAACGCCCCTGCAAGATCCTTCGCCGAACCGAATCTCGTATCGCCCGCCTCCACTCTGCCGGGAAGCCGTGCCGTCACTTCCTGAAAAACCCAGCCATTTCCGTCGGGGTCGCTGAACGATGCGAAAGAACCATAAGTAGCCCGTGACGGATGCGGACCGCTCAACCGTCCCACTTCACCGGCATGATGGAATACCCCACCGACGTCGTGAAAAACCTCGCTAACCTCGATACCCCGCTCCACGAGCTCCGCGCGCGCGGCCACGACATCCGACACGATAAGGTGAAGTCCCTGCACGGAGCCAGGTTCCTCCGTCGTGACGCCGGTTCCAAACAGAACCGAGCAATGCGAGCCCGGCGGTGTGAAGTGCACGACCCGAAACTGATCACCCTTCGCGAGATCGACGTCGAGCCGCCAGCCCAACCTCTCGTAGAACTGCTTCGCGCGATCGACGTCCGCCACGGGAATGACCACGACCTCCAGTTTCATGTCGACCGTTCTCTGTCCAGTGCTCATGTCTAGCTCCTCATGATTGGCCAATCCAGGCGGGCAATTGCAAACAGGCAAGCTACGCGGAGAAACAGGCGGTCGGATCGAGTAAAAAGCGCCATCGACACGAATCGCGTTCCGCCTCCAGAGATTGGTGAAGACCGCCACATGCGGGCGCTCGACGCGCCGATTCATTTCCGGAGGCGGCACATCGATTGCACCTCACACCTGAACTGCCATCCATTCAGGGAGAAAGCCGCATGAAGCATAAACATATCGCCATTGGCGCGATCGTGCTGACAAGCACCCTCGCCCTCTCGCCTCTCGCAGCCGCACAAACGCAGGCCGCGTCCACGACCGCCGCCAACCCATTAGCCCAGGCCGACAAGGACTTCGTGCAGGCGGCGTCGATGTCGTCATCGACCGAGATCGATGCGGCCAAGCTGGCCACCGCAAATTCGGAAGACAAGGATGTGAAATCGTTCGCGCGCCACATGATGCTCGACCACACGAAGCTCACCGTGCAGTTGAAAATGGCGGCACCACATGGCGTGAGCGTTCCCAAGGACAACTCGGATACGTCCCTGCTCGGCTCGCTAAAAACCCTGAAGGGCAAGACTTTCGACCAGGCGTACATAGCGAAGGTCGGCGTGGAAGGCCACAAGCAAGCCGTCGCGGCGTTCGAAAAGGAGATCTCGGACGGTCAGGACGCGAAGCTGAAGAAGGCCGCCCAGGACGCACTGCCGACCATCAGGAAGCACTACCAGATGGCGCAGGATCTCGCCGCGGCGAAGGGCGTATCGCAGTAGCAGCAGTAGCGATAAAAAGGCGGCCGGCATAGGGAACGATGCCGGCCGCACGGGCGCCAGAGTTGGCCCTCCGGCTATCCGTTGCCCGCAGCAACGGAATGTCTTGCAGCGACATCGCTCAGAGCGTCGCTGCTTTCAGCACTCGTTCCTCTTCGTCGCTCGTTTGCCACGTTGCTACCGGGCGCAAGAAGATGGAGAAACGAATGGATAATCCACTTTTCCTCGTTGAGCCGGGACAGAATCCGGTCGGCTTCCGCTCTGCCCAGCGGTTCGAAACTGATCGTGATGCGCTCGAACTTGTCATACAGCACAGATGTCGTCGACGTGCCTCGCATGCAGGCACCCGCATCCGTTAGCAAACGCCAGAGAGCAGTCATGTGCATATCGCCGCACGCCGATTGAACGGTGATGCGGCCGACACGCGCAGTTTCCCTCCGATGCGGGTCATCTTTATGGTCCGAAATCCCTCATTGCGTGAGATCTGTCCGCCCGGAAGGTCGCATCAAACAGATGCGAACGCAGTTCTGGTGAATACGACTAAAAGGTTAGCGTCGGCGCGTGAGATTGTTAAGCGCGTGCGCCTGTCCGTAAGTTATGGTTATTGGACGGACGGGCGCCAGTTCGCGCCACATTGCGTGCATCCGCGCCGCCCCGGCATGCATCGCCGGCGCAATCCAACCGTCAGGCCTAACGCGCCCCCGTGCCCACTGCTTGGGAAACGGCAGCCGGACTGTCGTAGTCCTCGTCGGGCAAAGCCGCGAGTGCTTCCATCACGGTTTCATCCGCATCGTTTTCCTTGGCCGTCTTTAGAAGCGCATCCTTTCGCGCGGGATATGAAGCGCCCTTCAATGCCTTCTGTACTTCAATGAACCTCGCAGTTGACGTCGACATGTTTCTCTCCATACGGATCGCTGGAATTCCCAGTAGCGCATGCGCCATACCAAAGGTTGTCAGCGCGTGAATCCGCCGGGAATGCCGCTTGCCGCCGCAATGGTTAGACGAACTTTCGTTAAACGAACTTTCTTTCGCGCCAGTCAGCGATGCAATTCAAGGAGCAGATCATGACCATCACGACGATACGCAAGTCGGACACGGAACTTCAGGTCGAGCAGACCTTGTATGTCTTCGCGAGGAAAGAGGAGGCCGAGGCGTTCCAGCAGTGCCTCGTCAACGGCACGGTGGAAGGCTGTTATCGCGCGCATCCGCCTGTGTCGATGCGGCCCGCGCGTGCCGACGAACGCGCCGACGACCCCAGCCGCGACAGCACGATTTCGCCGTCGCTCGGCGGCGATACGGCGATGTGACGGCGCGCGGCCCGTCAATCACGGCCAATGAACCGGGCGTCCAGAAACGGACAGAGGCATATAGACGGCAATACTCCTCATCAGGCACCGGAACCGATTGGTACGCACGATCCGGACCATGCCCGGACTTCAGCGCCTGCCCCCTTTCGCGCCGCGATCCGCACAGGTTTCGTCCGAGGCAGCCAGGTGCCGCGCACATATTCTTCGCGGTGCCGAACTCGTCCTGGCCCAGGAGACGCCCGATCGCATGAAGCAGAGCCTCGTCGTGCTCCTGCAGTTCGAGCACGCCGCGCTTGCCCCGCGCCCCTTCTTTGCACCCGATGCAATGGCACATGGCACGGGAATACCACTTGCGGATCGTCAGGCATACACGAAACCCCTGGAGGCCGAGATGCAGCCCGACGAAACCCCTCTCAAACCCGGCGACGAAGGACCGCCCGACGCTCCCGGCGTCGGCGAAGATGCGTGCCGCGCATGCCACGGCACGGGCAGTGTCGAAGGCCATCGCTGCGCCGTTTGCAACGGCACGGGCAAGGTGCTGCAGGGCATCGGCGGCGGCTAGCGACTACCGGCTGCGACTAGCGGTCGGCTCGCCGACAGGGAGACTCGAATGGATCTGAAAGACAGGTGGCGCTCGTGACGGGCGCGGGTTCCGGCATCGGCAGGGCGTGCGCGCTCAAGCTCGCAGCCGAAGGCGCAGGGGTCATCGTGCATGCACATAAGGGGGACGAGACCCAGGCAACCGTCGACGCGATCAGGCAGGCTGGCGGCACCGCATTCGGCATCACCGACGACCTGCGCGACGACCGGGGGTGAAGAGTCTCTCACTGCGCCGCGACATAGCCTGCGGGGCACGGCGATTGCTTCATCTGGATGCTTATGCAAAGCGGAGGTCATTTGACCCAGCGGGACTTCATCGCCGTAGGCGCGTCGTCGGGCGGGGTCGACGCCCTCCAGGCCCTCGCATCGGGACTCCCGCGCGACTTGCCGGCAACGGTTGTGATCGTCCTGCATGTGGGCGCGCATCAGAGTCTCCTGCCGTCGCTTTTGACCATGTCGGGCCCGCTGGAAGCCTCCCATGCCGTCGATGGCGAGCTCTACAAGCCGGGTAGAATTTACGTGGCCCCCCCGGATCTGCATCTGATCGTCGAAGGACCGCGCCTGCGCCTGGTGCACGGCTCGAAGGAAAACTTTGCGCGGCCTGCCATCGATCCTCTCTTTCGCAGCACGGCAGCCGAGATGGGCTCGCGCGCGATAGGCGTAATACTGACGGGCTTGCTCGACGACGGCGCGGCGGGCCTCGAAGCCATCCGGGCCTGCGGCGGCGTGACACTCGTGCAGGACCCCGACGACGCGTTCGCCCGCGACATGCCCGTGCATGCATCGCCGTTTGCCGACCATGTCTTGCCGCTCGGCCGCCTCACGGCGCTGCTCGTCGAACTGGCGGGCGGCGCGGCCGACGCGCCCGGAAGCGCCGACAGCTTGCGGCGGCCCGCCCGTCAGCGGGCCGCCCTCGAACAGCTTGCATGGCTTGGCGACCCCTCGCCGCCCGCCGCACTGAGCCAGTTTGCGGCGCCGTCCACGTACACCTGCCCCGAGTGCAGTGGAACGTTGTGGCATGTCATGGATTCCCGCCTGTTGCGTTATCGCTGCCACACGGGCCATGCGTACTCGCTCGTCTCGCTGGCTGGTGGCCGCCGCGACGACGTCGAGCGCTCGTTGATGGACGCCATGCGCGCGCTGCGCGAGCACGAGATGACGAGCCGTGCGCTGGGAGAACACTTCGGCAGACAGGGAGACGCCGCCGCACACACACGCGAGGAGGACACCGCGCGCCGCGCAGGCGAAGCGGTCAGCGTTTTGCAGTCGCTTCTGGTGGAGCGATAATAGTGTTCTACCGCCCCTCGAACGCATGCGGCCCTCTGCGGCCGAAGGCGGCGGCAGACCCTATTTTTCCATCGGACATGCGGCCATGCCAAAAGAGCGTGCACAGACGTTACCCAGCCAGGCCAACTTTCCGATCGTCGGAATCGGGGCCTCCGCGGGTGGACTGAGCGCACTCCGCGAATTCTTCGAAGCGTTGCCCGCCCACACGTCGATGGCCTTCGTGGTCATCGTTCATCTGGCGCCCGACCATGCAAGCAATCTGGCCTCGCTGCTGCAGAAGGGCACGCATATGCCCGTGACGGAAGTCACGGCGGCGACGCCCATCGAGCCCGACCATGTCTACCTGATCGCCCCTTCGCTGGAGCTGACCATGGTCGACGACTACCTGCGCGTCACGCCCAGGCAGCCGGACGACGGACGCAGAGCCGCGATCGACCTGTTCTTCCGGACGCTTGCCGAAGCGCATCGCGAACGGGCAATCGGCGTCGTGCTGTCGGGGGCCGGTTCAGATGGCTCGGTCGGGCTGTCGCGTGTCAAGGAGATGGGCGGCATTACGTTCGCGCAGGACCCGGCCGAAGCCGAATACGACAGCATGCCCCGCAGCGCCATCGCAACCGGGATGGTCGACTTCGTGCTGACGGCGGCCGAAATGCCGCAGCAGCTGCTGGACCTGTGGGTGACCACGAAGGAGATCCGTCTTCCCGACGCCGGAAGCGATGAGCGCGAGGAAGTCACCTCAAATGAGTCGGACGAGCGGGCGCTGCGCGAGATCATGGTCATTCTGCGCACGCGCACCGGTCACGATTTCCGCCATTACAAACGGGCGACCGTCTTGCGCCGGATCGAACGGCGTCTGCAGGTCAACGGCATCACCGACCTCCAGGTGTATCGCGACCATCTGCACCTGCATCCGGACGAAACCCAGGCGCTGCTGCAGGACATGCTGATCAGCGTCACGAACTTCTTCCGCGACAAGGAAGCGTTCGACGTGCTGGAGCGCGACATCCTGCCGTCGCTTTTCGAAGGGCGCGGCGAACAGGACCGTATCCGCGTATGGTCGGTCGGCTGCGCAACGGGCGAAGAGGCCTATTCGGTTGCCATGCTGCTGCAGGAGCGTTCGCTCAAGTCCACGGACGGCATCTCGTTTCAGGTATTCGCAACCGACATCGACGAGCGGGCCATTGCCTTTGCCCGCACGGGTCTCTACCCCGATTCGATTCTCGGCGACGTGACGGCGGCCCGGGTGCGCCAGTTCTTCTCGAAAGACGCCGCGCATTACCGCGTCAAGAAGGAACTGCGCGAGCACATGCTGTTCGCGCATCACAACGTCCTGAGCGATCCGCCCTTCTCGCGGCTCGATCTGATCTGCTGCCGCAACCTGTTGATCTATCTCGACCGCGAAGCGCAAATCGAAATCCTGAAGATGTTCCATTTCGCGCTGCGGCCAGGCGGCGTGCTGTTTCTGGGCAGCTCGGAATCGGCCGACAGCGTCAGTTCGATGTTCACTGTCATCGACAAGCGCAACCGCATCTATCGCGCGAATGTGGCCGTGCGCGGCGACACGCCCATGCCCGTCGCGATTTCCGGCGCCACGAGCACACGGCCGGTCGTGGCGACGGTGCAGCCGCCGGGACGCCGCCGCTTCTCGTTCGGCGACCTGCATCAGCGCCTTGTCGAGCAATATGCGCCGCCCAGCGTGCTGGTGAACCGCGACTCCGAAATCGTCCATCTGTCCGATCGCGCGGGCCGCTTCCTGCAATATGCGGGCGGCGAGCCATCGCACAACATCGTCGCTGTCGTGCGTCCCGACCTTCGCCTCGAATTGCGCACCGCGATCTATCAGGCGCTGAACACGAATCGCAGCGTCGAGGCGCGGCGCGTGAGGATCGAGCGCGACGGGCGCGCGTATTTCGTCAACATGACGGCGCGCCCGGTGCACGATCCCGAAGCGAACGCGGACTTCGTGCTGGTGCTGTTCGACGAAGTCGAAGACAGCATGAGCGGCTCGGAAACATCGGCGGCCGATGCGCAGAAAGACCCCATCATCAGCCAGCTCGAACGGGAACTGCAACGCACGAAGGAACAGTTGCAGTCCACCATCGAGCAATCGGAAACGTCGACGGAAGAGCTGAAGGCTTCCAACGAAGAACTGCAGGCGATCAACGAGGAACTACGCTCGGCGACGGAGGAACTCGAAACCAGCAAGGAAGAGCTTCAGTCGATCAACGAAGAACTCACCACCGTCAACGCCGAGCTGAAGTCGAAAGTCGAGGAAACGGGCAAGATCAACGACGACCTGCGCAACCTGATCGCCGCGAACGACATCGGCACGATCTTCGTCGACCGCAATATCTGCATCAAGCGCTACACGCCGCGCGCGACGGATGTCTTCAGCATCATCGCGTCGGATATCGGCCGGTCGCTGCTCGATATCACGCATCGGCTCGAATACGACAAGCTCGCCGACGACGCGGCGGAAGCATTCGAATCCTTGCGCCTGATCGAACGCGAACTGAAGAGCAACGACGGGCGCTGGTATCTCGCGCGCTTCGTGCCCTACCGCACGACGGAAGACCGCATCGACGGCGCGGTGCTCTCGTTCATCGACATCACCGGCCGCCGGCTGGCCGAAGAGCGGCTGCGCGAAGGCGAGCGGCACATGCGCATCGTGGCCGAGGGCACCAAGGACTACGCGATCATCACGTTCGACGACGAAGGGCTCGTCACCACCTGGAATGCGGGCGCCGAGCGGATCTTCGGCTACACCGCGGCGGAAATGATCGGCCAGTCCGCCGACCTGCTGTCCACCGGGGAAGACCGCGCGAACGGTGTCGCACAGCGCGAATTCGCGCAAGCGCGGCTGAACGGACGCACGGACGAAGAGCGCTGGCACGTGCGCAAGGACGGCACGCGCTTCGTCGCGAGCGGCGTGCTGTCCCGTCTGGACGAAGCAGGCATGAGCGGGTTCACGAAGATCGCGCGCGATCTCGGCGAATTCGGCCAGGCGCTGACGGCTGCGCGAGGCACCCCCACCGACCAGTTGCGCGACGCGGGCGAGCGCGATGCGCAGCGACGCCGCGACGAATTTCTCGCCGTGGTATCGCACGAACTCAAGCATCCGCTGAATCTGATCTCGGCGAGCGCCGAACTGATCGCGCGCGCGCCGGAAACGCGGCAAAGCCTGAATATCTCGCGCGCAACGGATACGATCCGGCGCACGGTCGTCGGTCAGGCGCAGATCATCGACGATCTGCTCGACATCTCGCGTGTGCGGACCGGCAAGCTGTCGGTCGTGCGCACGGTCGTCGACATGCGCGAGATCGTGCAACGCGTCAGCAACGCGGTGCGGGACGAGGCGCGGGAGCGCGGCATCGCGCTCAACGTCTCGGTGACGGAGGCGCCCGTCATCGTTCATGCGGATCTCACGCGGGTCGAGCAGATCGTCTGGAATCTGATCAGCAACGCACTGAAATTCACGACGCACGGCTCGGTGGATGTCTCGCTGCAAATCAGCGAACAAGCCGAGGCCGTGCTGCGCGTGACGGACACGGGCAGCGGCATCGAGCCGTCGCTGTTGCCGCATATCTTCGACATGTTCCAGCAAAGCCGCGACCCGACCGCGCGTCGCGCCGGGCTTGGCATCGGTCTGGCGCTGGTCAGGGATCTCGTGAATCTGCACGGCGGCGCGGTGCGGGTGGAATCCGAGGGAATCGGCCACGGCGCGAGCTTCACGGTCACGCTGCCCACACATCGCGCGCACGTCTACCCTGGCGCGAACAATAGCGCCGCAGCGGACTCGCTCCACGGGGTTCGGGTGCTGATGGTCGACGACGATGCGGCAACCGTCGAAACCTTCAAACTGCTTCTGGAAGGCGAAGGCGCGATCGTGCAAACGGCAACCAGCGGCGAGCAGGCCTTGTCGATCCTCGACAGCGATATCCCCGATATCGTTCTGTCCGACATCGGCATGCCGGGCATGGATGGGTTCGAGTTCGTCGGCAAGCTGCGCGAGGAGGCAACGCTCAAGTCCGTGATCTGCGTCGCGCTGAGCGGCTTCGGCCAGGACGCGGACATCAGGATGGCCCAGAGAGCCGGTTTCGATGCGCACCTGAAAAAGCCCGTGCTGCTCGAGGATCTGCTCCATGTGTTCTCGAACCTGCGGCGCTAGCGGTATCGCCGGTAACGGCAGGTTGTGCTTATGCAACGACAATGCGTCCGGCTATCCAGGCTGTACCGCGTGCGCCGCTGCGAAAGGAGGCGATAAGTGGCGAACGACACCGACAGCGGTTCGGTCGGACAGGCGAAGGCGGAGTTCGATGCGGCGCTCAGGCGGCTCGAAACGGCCCAGCGGCGTCTGCAGGCACTCGTCGCCAACCCGGGCGACGACGAAGCAGCATTGCAGGTAGCGCGCTCCGCGTATGATCACGCCCGGCTTCTCTGGCTTAGCAGTGAAGCCGCCCTGCGCAGCATCACGCTCGTCGAGAACCGTCAAGCCCATGCAAACCGGCGCATCGTGATTCTGCCCGGCAGTTCGCACGTGACGGAATCGCTTGCCATTCTGTTGCGCCTGCGCGGGTTCAGGGCGACCGTCATGTCGAAACATCCGGCCGGCCTCGACAGGGCCGTCGAGCCCACGGCTGCCGTCGTCGCCGATTTCGACGGGAGGCAGGAACAAGAGGACGAACTGGCCGTCAACCGGCTCAGAACGTCGCCCGCCACCCGGATGGTGGCGATGGTCCCGGCTGCGCTCCTGCATCACGAATGGCACGGGTTCGACGCCGTGCTCCCGAAGCCCACCACGGTCGATGCGATCATCCGCGTCATTCTCGGCGATGCCCATGAATAAGACCGGTTCGAGCCGGCTCAAACCGGACACCATTTCGCGCAGGACGTACTTCTATATCAACAACCCCGACGCCCGCGGGTTTCCCGAGCCGGAACTGATCGCGCTCGACAGGTCCGGCTACACGGTCGTCCTCAATCGCGTCGCCATCGATAACGCGCCGCCGTACCTCGCCGCATCGAGCCGCGAGGAATTCAGCGCCCTGCTTCGGCGCATTGCACCCGGAGAATTGCTCGTCGTGCTCGAACTCGCGTCGCTCGGGTGCAGCGCCCGCGACGTGCTCGCCACGCTGACGCGGTGCAGGAAGGCGAAAATCGCCGTTCGCTGCGTGGAGTTGGGCAACTGCGATCTCACGGCACGCCCCGAGCCGCAAGCGGTCAAAACGCTCAGGGCAATCGTCCGGATGGACAGATCGGTGCGAAGCCTGCGAAGCACCGAAAGCCTGAAATCCGCCCGGGAGAACGGCAGGCCGACCGGCCGCCCCGCTTCATTTTCGGGCGGCGATCGGGAACGCATCGTCCGGTCGTTGGGGAAGGGGCTGTCGGTCAGTGAAGTCGCGCGCAGATTCGGCACTTCGCGACAGACCGTCATGCGCGTGCGTGCGGCGGCGGCCCCGCCTGCTGGCGACAGTTGACCCGGCCGGGTCACGCGGCTTCACTCTGCGCGTCGCGTACCATTCGCACCGCAACCGGTTTTGCGGCGGGCGCGCTTATGCCGTTTCGATAGCTTCGCGAGCGACCAGGGCTCCTCGCGCTTCTCATTGAATGCAGTCCACAGCTATTCGCGCGCGTCGACAGTCACGGGGTCCAATTCGATGCTTGCGGATACGGCTTCGCTATCCAACTCCACTCCGACGTAGTTCGCAAAGACGGCGCGATTGCAGTCACGATATCGAGCGGCCCGGATGCGCAGATTCGACTACATGTCATTTCAGTTTGCGGATTACTCGCGAATCCGGCAAGTAAGCGTTCCCGCCAGACACCTTATTCTCTCCGGCTTCGCCTTATAGACTGGTTTCGACGTTGACGCATATCCGTTCAACGAATTGTCGATCCCTGAACTGTTTCTGGAGTACCAGTCATGAAAACCAAACTTGTCGCCGCCGCCCTTCTCGCCGCTACCGCGTTCGTATCGGCTCCCGTCTTCGCGAGCGGCTACGGTCCGGCGCCCTACTACAACCCGATCGCCGGCGCGCCTGCTTCAGAGCGCGGCCCGTCAGCTACGACGGCTCAAGGTGGCGATACGGGTGCAACGTCGTATGGCGGCGTTGCTTCGGGCACGTCGCAAGCTGGCTCGGGCGGCCTGTTCCACAAGCACCACACGGACGCCAACTCATGCGTCGGCCCCGCCAGCTACTGCAACATCTACTTCGGCAGCTGATTGCCCATGCGCGGCCTCGTGCTGGACATGAATTTTCCTTTACATCAGCGGCTCGCTTCTCTTTGAAGCCGCCGCTGATCTGCATGCTTTATCTTCTCTTCTCCATTGCGTTGATCGACGCTGACCGACATGTTCAGCGAATCGCCAGATCGCTTTCCTCTTTGCGTTGAAATGCCGCGTAGCGCGACGCCAGTTTGCCGATCGCATCGGCCAGCTTTTCATATAGCTTCACAGCCGGTCATCCAGCAAAATGCACGTCCAACGGCAGGACGAATTGCATCGTCGTGCCTTTGCCTTCCTGCGATTCGGCCCAGATGCGCCCGCCATGCGCTTCGACAATCGAACGGCAGATCGACAGCCCGATGCCCATGCCTTCCTTCCTCGTCGTGAAGAACGGGCTGAACAGGCGCCGGCTGTTCTCTTCGCTGATGCCCGTGCCCGAGTCTTCGACGCTCAATTGCGCATGCCCGTCATCCACCTTGTGCGTGACGATCTTCAGCCGGCGCGCGCGGTCGTTCACCGCCGACATCGCCTGAACCGCGTTCATCATCAGGTTGATGACGACCTGCTGGATCTGAACGCGGTCGACGCACACACGCAGAACATGCTGCAGATTGCCCGTCTCGACTTCGATGGCGTGCGCTTCCAGTTCGCGCCGCAACAGTTCGATCGCCTCTCGCGCCAACGCGTTGAGATCGAGCGGCATGGGACTCGGATCGCGCTTCTGCGCCATCGCGCGGATCTGCCGGATGATGTCGGTGGCGCGCTTCGCGTCGCGCGTCATGTTGCCGATCGACAGCCCGACCTCGTCGAGATCGGGGCGCGGCCGGTTGAGCCAGCGCGCCGCCGCGTCGCCTGCCGTGACGATCGCCGCGAGCGGTTGCGTGACCTCGTGCGCAATCGAGGCCGCCATCTCGCCCAGCATCGTCACGCGTGTGACATGGGCAAGCTCGGCCGTCGAGCGGTCGAGCGCTTCCTGCGCGGTCACGCGATCCGTCACGTCCATCAACGCGCCGACATACTCGACCTTGCCGGAAGCGGGCGCCGACAGATGCGCGACGTAGTGGACATGTTTGACCGAACCGTCCGTCAACAGCAACCGGAACTCGCTGTCGATATGCGGCTCACCCTGCAGCACCCGTTCGTGCGTGCGCGTCACGGCTTCGATATCGTCGGGATGGGTTCGAGCCGCGATCAGCTCGATGGTCGGGCTCACGTGACGAGGCACGTCGAAGATGCGATACGTCTCGTCCGACCACCACATGCGGCGCTCCGCCACGCACGTGGCGATGCTGCCCGTGCGGCTCAACCGTTGCGCGTCCGACAGGAACGCCTCGCTGCGTTCGAGCGCCTGCTGCGTCTGCTTGTGCTCTTCGATATCGGTATTCACGCCGTACCAGCGCACGATTTCCCCATGCGCGTCGCGCAGCGGCTCCGCGCCGATGTGCATCCAGCGGTACACGCCGTCCTTGCGCCGGATGCGCGCGGTCGTTTCGAGCGCGCTGCCCGTCGCGACGGCTTCGCGCCACGCGGCCTGCATCGCGGGCAGGTCGTCGGGATGCACGATCGACTGCCAGATATCGCGGATGTCGTCGGCAACGTCCACGCCGTACTCGTTCCAGCGCCGGTTCATGTAATCGGGGCTGCCGTCGCGCGAAGAGCTCCAGACCATGCCGGGAATGGCGTCGATCGTCGCGCGCAGTTCGTCCTGCTGGCGCCGCAGCTCCGCTTCCATCTGTTTGCGCGCGGTAATGTCGTTGCTGGTGGCGAGGATCGCGAGCGGCTTGCCGCGGTCGTCGCGCCACAGCGTGCAGCGGCTCGAAATGCAGACCTTCGCACCGTCGTTTCGTATGCGCTCCAGTTCGCCGTGCCAGCCGCCGTGAAGCAAGGTCTCGCGGCGAATCGCGTCGATGGGCATCGTCGACGCCCTCGTGTGCGTGAGTTCGTGCAGCGGCTGGCCCATCGCCTGGCGCGCCGTCCAGCCGTACAGCCGCTCCGCGCCCTGGTTCCAGAACGTGATGCGGTCGTCCATGTCGTAGACGATGATCGCGTCATGCGTAAGGTCGAGCATGTCGAGCTGCTTGCGCAGCATGTCGTTGCTCGCCTGGTTTCGCAGCGCCAGCATCGACGTGGTCGCGATGGCGAGCAGGCTGACCACGCAGCGGGCCACCGACCCATCCGAGTAGTGCCCGTCGTGGGAGAGCATGAATCCCAGCAGCGTCAACGCGACGCAACCCCAGGCGACGTGGGTCGTGGTCGTGCGCGAGCCTGCCGAGGCGACCAGCAACACGACCGTCGCGTACAGCACGGCGACGGCAATATCGATCATCGTGAATGCGTCGATGACGAACACGGCCACCGCGATCGCAGCGGCCGCCGCATAGAGCGCGCGCGTGCTCCGGAGGCGGCCCGCAGTCAAGATAGGCAACGCATTGAAAATCATCGTGCTCCCGCCGGCGGTTGCGCCGCCGAGGCGCGCGATGCGTGCACGCGCGCCGATTCGAGGCAGCGTGTGACATCGGTCACGTCAACGGGTTTGCTGAGCATGCAGACGGCGCCCGCGTCGAACGCCTGCCTGCGGGTGTTCTCCGACGCGAATGCGGAGATGAAAATGATCGGCGTCAGCATGCCGCGCCCGACCAGTTGCCGGTACATGTCAATGCCCGAAATGCCCGGCATCCGCACGTCTGAAATGATGCAGGTCACGTCGCCGAGGTTGCCGGACGCCATGAACTGCTCCGCCGACGCATAGAGCCGGGCCTTCCAGCCTAGCGAGCGGACGAGGCTGGAGGTTGCGACGCGCACGGACTCGTCGTCGTCGATGATGGAGACAATCGGGTTGTTGCACACGGCACGGACCCTTCAACAATGAAGCGCCGCGCGCCCGATGGCCCGTCAACCGTTGATGGCCTGCGGCGCGCGACTCGATGGAAACGTCGCTGTCGTGATCGACAGCCTGCATGGCAACGATTATCGGAGCCGGGCGACGCGCGGCACCCTCTTTCCACCCGGTATTTCTCTATTCGCACGGCACGCAACGCACACGCCGCGATCTTTTCAGTCAGCCTGCAAGGCGGGACGGAAGCACGTGGCGGAGCGAAACGGCTGGACGCGTTTCGTGACGATGCAGATTGTGGGGGGTGTTGGTTGATACTTTACGTTCACGAAGTGAACTGATCAGCGGTTGGGTTTGGGGGTAGATTTTTCACATCACTTCATGATGTGAAACCCCGGCTCGCAAAATGACGCGAATACGATGTTCAGCGAGCATTATTTCGACGAAGGCTCCTGCCGTTCCACGTCAGGTACGCCGGGCGTCTCTTAAGGGAGTGCAACGGTCAGTCGCTCGCCGTGTCGAGGGCACGTCGTCAGCCGACTCTCGGCGGACTAGTGCAGGCTGTTTCCTCCGCTACACAGGCCGCCGAGCGACGCAACTCCGATCGATCTCCATTATCGAACTGTACCCGACCAGGGCGAGGGTCCGGTCGATTTCCTCCTTGATCATTGCAACGACATCAGACACACCGGCCTCGCCTTTTGCGGAGAGTCCATACAAGGTGGCGCGTCCGAGCATCACGGCCGTCGCACCCAATGCGACCGCCTTTACCACATCGGCTCCTCTTCGAATGCCACTGTCCAGAATGAGATCGGTGGTCGGAGTCGCATCGGAAATGCCCGGCAATGCGTCGATCGGTGCAGGAAGATCCGCAAGCTGTCGTCCTCCATGATTGGAGACGATGACACCGTCGGCGCCGATTTCCACGCATCGTTCGGCATCCTCAGCCGTCACTATGCCTTTGACAAGCAGCTTCCCGGGCCAGTCGTCGCGCAAGCGACGAAGGTCGTCCCAGCCGAAGCTCGCGTCCATTTCCCGCCGCAACACCGCAGCCTGCGAGGCGGTATCAGACGCGTCATCGGTCGCGAAGTTCTTCAACTGCGGCAAACCATTCCTCAGATAGGACCAGAGCCAACGGGGATGTGAAATGCCATCGAGGGCGCCTCGTGGAGTGATTTTGAATGGCATGGCGAACCCGTTTCGCAGATCACGCTGCCGGAACCCATTCACCGCAACGTCCGTGGTCAGGATCAACGTCGAATAGTTTGCCGCCCGCGCTCGGCTGACCAGGTTTTTCGCCAGATTCCGGTGTACCACGTATAACTGGAACCACAAGTCTCCGTCCGCGCCCCTTGATACCTCTTCGATGGACATATTCGACGCGGTAGAGAGTGCGAACGGAATGCCAGCCTTGCTCGCAGCGCGTGCAAGCGAAAGATCTCCGTTGGGCCAGAACGCACTATTGAGACCGGTCGGCGCGATAACGAGCGGCGAGGAGATTTGTCTTCCCAGAAGCTCGGTAGACTGCACACGCTTGCTCACATCGATAAGACGCCGGGGGCGCAATTCCCACCTGTCAAAGGCCGCGCGATTGTGCCTTAGGCCGGACTCGTCGTCAGCCCCGCCTTCCAGATAGTCGAATACCATCCTTGGTAACCGGCGCCGAGCCTCGGAACGATAGTCATCGACGGAGAAGATGCCGGGAAATGCTCTTGTCATGATTGCGTCTTGCGTGATTGAAATGGAAAGCGGGGAAAGAAAGCAATTTCTTACCGCTCCTCACATGACCGTCGAGCGCCAACCCCAGAGGAAGACCAGCCGCAGTTTGACGGGCAGCAACACATCGATTTATTGCGAGAATCAGCTCGTGATGCGCAAGCCAATCCGGAACAAAAACACAGCCGGTCACGTGGTGCCTGTCGCGACGAGCCTTGAGATCGTTTGACGGGGTAGGCACGAATCCCGTTATGCAATGCTTTGAAGCGTTGCGACAGACCGCGCCGTCTTGACGCTGCCGCGATTGCGACTGGTAGGCGGAGCGAGAAAGCGCCGCCCATTCCAGTCGCCGTCCCCGCCTTACTCAGTGACGACTTGAGTGACCAGCCGCTTCTGCCGAAGCGCCGGGATATGGTTTTTGACCGCCGACAGCGAAATCAGTACCAGCAGCATTGCGACTCCGAGCATCGCGAGATAGAGCGACGCTCCGCCTACGGTGATGACGATGGCGCCAGCGAATGCGCTGAGAATGGCACCTAGTCGTCCAAACGCGAGCCCCGAAGCGAGGCCGGTTGCTCTCACGCGGGTCGGATAAACATACGCACACAAGGCGTACATCGTCGACTGAACTGCGTTGACAAAGAGGCCGTGGACGCCCAGACCGATAACAAGGAGGCTCGTGTGAGTTGCCACGTCGACGCCTCGTAGGAAAAAGGCGCTCGCACACCCTCCGGCGCAGCACACCAGGAGCGGCCAACGCGAACCAAACCGCGTGATGGCCAAGGCGCAGATGAGTGCGCCGAAGACGCCGCCCAGGTTGTATGCCGTCAGGCCCGAACCCGCAAGTGCCACAGGAAGCCCTTCCGATGCGAGCATGGTCGGTAGCCAGCTAAAGGCGGCATAGACCGCCAGCAGACACATGAAAAACGCACCCCAGATAGCAATGGTGTTGCGTCGCTGATCCGGCTCAAAAAGCGACCCGAAGCCGTCGCGTCGCTCGAGCCTTTGCTCGGCGGCGTCGACGAAAATCGTCTGTGCACTAATTGGCCGCGACATTTTCGCGAGGAGCGCGCGCAACTCGGTCCAGCGCTGTTCCTTGCGAGCGAGAAAGCGGGGAGACTCCGGAAACACGAAGAACAGAAGAATGCCGAGGGCCAAGGGGATCGTGCCACCGATGAAGAACAAGCCACGCCAACCGAAGGTCGGCAAAACTGCCCCGGCGAAGAATCCAGCAAACATGCCTCCGAGCGGCACGCAAACGATGGTAGATGTGACGGCGAGCGTGCGGCGACGTGCAGGGGTGAACTCTGCCGTCATCGTCGTCGCACTAGGAAGCGCTCCGCCGATACCCAAGCCCGCAATGAACCGAAGCGCGGCAATCATCGCTATGTTCTGGGCAAGTCCGATGGCACAGGTTGCCGCGCCGAACACCACGACGCTACCGATGAGCGCCCAGCGCCGGCCAAATCTGTCGGCAAACAGGCCAGCGCAAGCGCTCCCGACGCCCATGCCAACCAGACCCGCCGCTACGGCCGGCGCGAACGCGTTGCGTGTTATGCCCCATTCCTTGATGATCGTGGGAATGGCGTAACCGATGAGTTGGCCATCGAAGCCATCCATGACGATCGACAGCGCAGCGAGGCAAACGATCAACTTCTGAATGAGTGTAAATGGTCCGTCGTCGAGAAGATTGCCGATGTCGGCAGTCTTTGAAGTGCTGAAGGTCTGCGAATTCATTACTCGACCTCCGCGTACGCTCTGGATGGTCTGTCGATTGCAACAGGGTCCGCGATGTCGCGCGGCGGCATAGCAAAATAAATCTTCATGACGTTGTCTCCTGGGTACGCTGCGCCGAGCTGACCGACGCGTCTCTTGATGCATGAACGCGGACGTTTGTTGTCTTCTGTAGGCGTGCCCGCGGCTATCTACTTCACAACGGCTGATGCGTTTCGCGCGTCAATAAGCCTGACGAGTTTCGCCAATGTCTCGGTGTGCGGAACAGACACGCTGAGTTTGCGGGCCACATCGACGACTGCGCCATTGATGCCTTCGATCTCTGTCTTTCGCCCTGCCAGAACGTCTTGCAGCATCGACGGCTTGTGACCGCGGTGCTGTTCAATCGCATGAACGATATTCGTCGAACAGGTGTTCAAGTCCGCTGAAACGCCGCTGGCATTCGCTACCGAGACGACCTCGGCGGCAACGGTCAGCGCAAGGCTCTTGCTGTCGTCCAACAATCCCAGCTGGTCCACCGTCGTTCCAGTGACCGCACAAATGCTGTTGAGCGCAGCGTTGAACGCCACTTTTTCCCAGATAGCTGCCCAGACGTTGTCGTCGACCTGACAATTCAGTCCAGCAGAATTGAGGGCTTCGGCGACGGCACTGACTTTGGAAGTGCGTTCGCCGTCGGCACTCATCATCCGAATTTTCCCTTCGCCGTGACTGCTCACCGAGCCAGGCCCGACAAGGTCCGCCGGCCATGTGGTGACTCCAATGAGCACGTTAGCGAGCGGCACAAAGTCACGAATCGCTTCGACGTTCCCGAGTCCGTTTTGCAGCGTGAGCACGGCGGTTGTCTCGCCAAGCAGATGCTCGATGCCAGACAAGGCGACACGGGTATGCATCGACTTCGTGAACACCAACAGCAACTCAGGCGTTTTGTCCGTCGCTCCAGGTCGCATGGCCGCGATGTTCTTAATGGCTCGAGTATTGCCATCTGTCTCTACGCGAAGGCCGTTCGCACGAATCGCTTCTAGATGCGGCTGATTGATGTCGATCAGCGTCACTGAGTGACCGGCTTCCGCGAGGCGACCGCCGAACAACGACCCCATCGCTCCTGCACCGAGTACAGCTATTTCCATAGTTGACATGTCGACCGTGGCTGCGGTCCTACCTGAGTTGTTGAACGACTTCGCGAGTTGATGGGGGTATAGCTCAGAACGGATAGTGTCGCGGCGACGTTTGCACAGTGACCCAGCGCAGGTCGGTAAACGCGGCAACGCCTGCCTGTCCACCGAAGTGGCCAAAGCCACTACCCTTGACGCCTCCAAAAGGCATCTGCGCTTCGTCGTGGACGGTCGGCCCGTTGACATGGCAAATCCCGGACTGGATGCGACTGGCTACCCGCATCGCGCGCGCGACATCGCGACTGAACACGGCTGCGGCCAGACCGTATTCGTTATCGTTGGCGCACCGGATCGCTTCTTCTTCGCCGTCAACGCGCACGATTGCCTTGACGGGGCCAAACGTTTCTTCGCTATAGATCCGCATGTCCGGCCCGACGTTATCCACGAGCGTTGCAGGCATAAGCGTGCTGTCTGCCTTCCCTCCGCAGACCAGGGTTGCGCCTTTGAGCAGGGCGTCATCAATCAGAGCGTTACATCTCTGAACCGTCGCCCTATCGACAACGGAGCCAAGAACGACCGGCCCCGTTCGCGGGTCGCCAAGCGGCAGCGTTTTGGCCTTTTCACCAAGTTGACGAACGAAGTCGTCGGCGATTGAGCGATCAACGATGATGCGCTCCGTGGACATGCAGATTTGCCCCGAATTGGCGAAGGCACCGAAAGCTGCACCATCGACCGCCGCCGCTATGTCGGCGTCCTCGAGCACGATCAGCGGGGCCTTTCCGCCCAGTTCGAGAACGGACGGTTTGAGATGCCGCGCGCAGCTTTCTGCAATGATTTTCCCGACCTTTGTCGAGCCCGTAAAATTGACACGTCGGATGGCCGGATGCGAAATCAGCGCCTCGACAACCGTACCTGCGTCAGCAGGCGCGTTGGTCACGAAGTTGACAACGCCTGCGGGCAACCCCGCATCCATGAAGGCTTCCGCAATAAGTGCGTGCGTCGCTGGACAGATCTCCGAGCCCTTCAGTACGACCGTGTTACCGCAAGCGAGTGGGAGGGCAACCGCACGGACGCCAAGGATGACAGGCGCATTCCACGGCGCAATTCCGAGGCACACGCCTGCCGGTTGCCGAACAGCCATAGCCAGGCTGCCAGGAACATCGGACGGAATGACTTCGCCCGAAATTTGCGTGGTCAGTGACGCTGCCTCTCGCAGGCCGTCAGCGGCCAATCGCACGTTGAAATCGGCCCAGATGCGCGACGCACCCGTTTCGGCCGCCATCGCCGAAGCAAAGGCATCCGCCTTTGCTTCGAGCGCTTGCGCCGCGCCAAGGAGATAGGAACGACGTCGCGTTGGGCCCAACTGAGACCAGTGAGAAAACGCGACGGCGGCTGCATCCACTGCGTCGCGAACATCGTCAAGCGTACACGCAGGGGCCACGCTTGCGACGTCCTGATCCAAGGGGTTAGAGCGTTGAAATGTCGCGCCATTACTCGCGCCGACATGCGCTCCGTTGATGAGCATCAAGATTGTCTTCATAGTCTCCGCCGTATGTTTCTCTTTTCCTGAACGCGGTCCGTCAGGCAACCACGACCTCTACAAGACGCGGCTCGCCCGCCTCGAGGGCTTCCTTCAACTTCTCCGCAAGCTCCGCGGCGTCCGTGACACGGAGGCCTTTGCAACCCATGCCCTTGGCAAGCGACACGAAATCCAGACCCGGAAGATCGGTACCTTGAACCGGGTCGTCGGAAGCGAAGCCAAACACCGGCGCAAACTCTTGAAGCGCGGCGTAGCGCTGGTTGTTCAAAATGACAAACGTGATCGGCAGACGCATCTGCACGGCGCTATAGATTGCCTGGATCGAGTACATGCTCGAGCCGTCCCCGATCAGTCCAATCACTCTGCTGTTGGGAAGAGCGAGCGCAACGCCGACGGCTGCAGGCATGCCGTACCCCAAGCCGCCGCTAGCCATCGTGAAAAAGGTACTGCTCTTTGTGAATGGCAGATACCGCTGCATGACCGGGCGAGAACTCGGTGCCTCTTCAACGACAACGTCGTTCGGGTCGCGAAGCTCAGCCAGGGTTTGCAGCGCGAAGGCGACCGACATCACGGGCGACGGCTCAGCACGGGGTGGCTTGGGCCGAGGCTCAGGCAAAGGGCGAGCGCCCGGTGCTGCACGCGCCAGCAGGTCAAGCACGCCGAGGCGGACGTTACCGACCACGGCAGCCCCTGCGGGCGTCCACGCCGCGACATTCGGGTCGTCGATGAGCTGATAAAGGGCCGCGCCCGCAGGCACGTGCGGGCCTGTGCCTTCGACGTGGTAAGAAAAAGCAGGCGCGCCAAGGACAAAGATAACGTCATGCCCATCGAGCAGCGAGACGATCTTTTCACGCATCGCGGGTAGAAATCCGGCGAAGAGTCGATGGTCCTCGGGGAACGAACAACGAGCGCTCATCGGCGCGACAAACACGCGTGCGTTATGTCTCTCAGCCAGTTGAACAACTTCCTTCCATGCGCCAGCCCGGTCGACACCGGCGCCCACCACGAGAGCAGGCGTTCTCGATGCGTCCAGCGCTGCGCCGAGTTTCGCCAACGCCTGCGGGTCAGGACGGACCGAATTGCTGACAGTCGCGCGTTCATGAAACTCCGCAGGCTGGTCCCAGTCATCCACGGGAATCGAAACGAAGACGGGCCCACGTGGCTCCTGCATTGCAATGTGATACGCGCGCTCCAGTGCGCGCGGCACGTCTTGCGCACGCGCGGGTTCAATCGCCCACTTCACGTACGGCTTGGGCAACTCGACTGCCTGTGCGGCGGAAAGGAACGGGTCGAAGGGCAAGATCGAACGGGCTTGTTGACCCGCCGTAATAACAAGCGGCGTCTGATTCTTGAATGCCGTGAAGATGTTGCCCATCGCGTTGCCGACGCCGGCCGCAGAATGGAGGTTCACCAGGGCTGCGTTTCCAGTCGCTTGCGCATAGCCATCGGCCATCCCGACGACTGCCGCTTCTTGTAAGCCCAGGACGTATCGGAAATCGGCAGGGAAGTCCCGAAACATCGGAAGCTCCGTCGATCCAGGGTTAGCAAAGATCGACGTCATGCCCAGTTCGCGCACAAGCTCGATGACGACGTCCCTGACGGTGGCTCGTGTCGACGGACTGCTTCCTTCGCCTTGTTTGTCGCTGCCTGTCATTGCAATTCCTTTTTCGTTCAAGAGCGTCTGCTCTTCGGTAAAACGAGTATGAAATTCGGAGGCATGCTTGAATATTGCTTTTTTGCGCGAAACCCTTTACCTTCAGGTTAAGGGCTGGAACTGCTGGAAAATCTCATACGTTTAGGTAAGGTACTGTTTATTAAGGGGTTTTAAAGGTCCACTTTACGTTGATGGTCGATGCTGCAGGCCAGCGTCCCTGGGGAACACCCCGAGATGCTTCCTGGCGCGTTCCGCGGTCTGACGCTTGCCGGCATCGAATTGACCCGTGCGAACTCATGAGCTACAACCTCCATCAATTGCATGCTTTTACGACCATCGTGTCGTCCGGTAGTCTCGGAAGGGCCGCAGCATTGCTCAATGTGACTCAGCCAGCACTAAGTCGAACGATCAAGCGCCTGGAGGAAGATGTTGGCGCGTCGCTCTTTGAACGGCACGTGAAAGGCATGCAGTTGACGGACATTGGCGCTGCCTTGCTGCCGCATGCTCAACTTCTATTGCGCGAGGCAGAAAATGCGCGCGAAGAAATCGACGCGATGCGCGGACTCGCCAAAGGAACGATCAAGGTGGGAGCGGTAGGCAGTCTCGCTGCCCACTTCCTTCCTTTGGCCGTCGATCGTGTCTTAGGGAAATGGGGCAACCTGCACGTCGAAATAATTGAAGGCGTGTGGGACCGCCTCGCTGAGGGACTCATCAATTACGAGATCGACCTCGCTCTAAGTACGGCTACCAATGACAGCGACGAGATCGTGGCCGTGCCTGACTGCCGATGGGAGGACAACAGCTTTGTGGTAGCAGCTTTCGGCCATCCATTGCGCAAGAAACCTAAGCTCACTCTGGCCGACACGTTGACCGCGCGGTGGGCCACCCCGCCCAAAGGTACAGCCCCTTATGAACACATGCGAGAGACGTTCCTCTCTCGCGACCTCGACATGCCGGATATTGCTGTCCAGACGCGGTCGGTGACAGTGCTTAAAAGTCTGGTAGCCGAATGTTCGTTTCTGAGCTGGATGCCGGAGCCGATGTACGACTCTGAAAGCAAGGCAGGGATCATGGGGACGCTGCCAATTCCGGGCATTAGTGCGGCCAGAACACTGACCGCGTTTCGGCGCCGCAATGGAATACTGCCACGTCCAGCCGCGCGTCTACTCGACGAACTCAGAGGCTTGACCGAGCGCGGCATGGCGTTGCAGACCACGCGATAAGCCATGTCTGCCCGGCTGGTTCGGCATTCTCGTCGAAGCGCTGCCCTCTTCAGGCGAACTCATCCATGCGCGGCACAATCGGGGCTTCGCGCTCATCAGCATGCGCGCGACCACTGCTCCATATCGAGGTCTTCACGGGCGACGATATCAATGCTTTCATTTCGCGCGGTCGCGCACGGGCGCAGCAACTCGATCCGAAATCACGCAATCTCTTGCTGGGTCTTGCAGGTAAACGCAGGCGGAAAGCCGATCAACAATCAGGCGCTTTGGATTGCGCGCTGATCCACCGGGGAATGAAGATCGCCCTGCGTGGAGCCATTTCCCCTTGACCCTGCAAGCGGCAGGCGGCGCAGCGGCAGCGTGGACGCGCGGGGTAAGTACCGCATCGGCGCAACGTTGTGTCGAAGCTGACATGGCCATTCGCGCGGCGGAAATTCCTGGCTTTGCCGTCTCAGCCGCCAAACGCCTGCGCGATCAACACGAAGTTCAGACACAGCACAACCACCGTGCAAACCAGCGCAGCAGCATTCGTGATCATCCTGTTGCGAAAGCGTCCCATCACGGCAGTCCGTGACGTGAACCACACCAGCGCAATCATAGGCACCGGCAATGCGATGCTCAGCACGACCTGGCTCGACACCAGCGCTCGAGTCGGGTCGACGCCGCATGCGACGACGACGAATGCGGGCGCCATCGTCACGAGCCGTCTCACCCAGAGCGGAACATGAAAGCCCACGAAGCCCTGCATGATCATCTGCCCCGCCATCGTGCCGACCACTGAACTCGATATGCCCGAAGCAATCAACGCAGCGAGGAAGATGCCTGCCGCTGCACTTCCAAGCAACGGCGTGAGCGTGCGCCACGCAGTATCGATGCTGACGATGTCCGGGTTGCCCTGATGAAACGCGCCCGATGCCATGATCACCATCGCCAGGTTGATGAGACCTGCGACGCCGAGTGCGACCACCACTTCGATATTCGAGAACTTCAGCAACGTAGCCCTTTCGCGATCGTTACGTGCCGACACGCGAGTCTGCATCAGCCCCGAATGCAGAAACAGCACATGCGGCATCACGGTCGCACCGACGATGCCCACCGCGAGCGTCAATGCGCCGCCGTCGGGAATGGAGGGTGTGACGGCATGGCTAGCGACTGCATTCCAGCTCACCTGTGTCATCGTCAGTTCGGCGAGATACGACAGTCCGATCACACCGACGAGTGCCGCGATCGTCAGTTCCAGTGGACGAAAGCCGCGCTTCTCGAACTGCAGCAGGCTGTAGGTGACAGCGGCCGTGATGCACATGGCGGGCAACATCGGCAGATGACATAACAAGGCCACGCCGATCGAGCCACCCATAAATTCCGCAAGGTCCGTCGCCATCGCGGCCAGCTCGCTGATGATCCACATCGCGATCACACATCGCCGCGGCAGTGAGTCGCGACATAGCTCAGCGAGATTGCGACCGGTGACAAGACCGAGTTTCGCCGACAGCGACTGGAACAGCATCGCAATGAGATTCGACAGCACGACAACCCATAGCAGCGCATAGCCGTAGCCCGCACCCGCCTGAATGTTGGTGGCGAAGTTGCCGGGATCGATATAGGCGACCGAGGCGACGATAGCCGGGCCGGCGAATGCGAGCATCGTGCGGGGACCGCGGCGCGTGCCGGCGAGTGCGGCATGCATCGTCGTGCGCGAGCGCTCGGTGAGCGATGGGGACGCGACGGTATCTACAGCGATTCTGTTCATCCATAGCTCCAGTGCGTCGATCAAGGCACAAGACAGCGCGCAAAAGAGGACAGCGGGCGAAAACTTCGTGTCGCCCGCTGCTCGTCACTCCGCGCAATACGGATTTACGCGCTCATGTTGAGCGTGCCATTCACACCGTTTGGAAAGAAGCCGCCTTTCATGGCCGCTGAACTGGTCAGATACACAATGTTCAGTACGTTTGCGTAATTACGGCTGAACGCAAGCCCATTACTGTCGAGTGAAACGATATTGGAGGTATCCGCCGTCGTGCCGGAAATGCCCTGATCGTCGTGGCCGTTATTGTCGATGCTGTCGCGCGCAGCAGAAATCGCATTGGCAGCCGATACCAGACTCGTCGTGTCGAGCCCCTTCGCATACAACGTCGTGCGCACGAGGCCTGCGTGATACGCCTCGGCTGCGAGTATGCCCGCCGCTGCTTCCAGAAAAGTCTTGTTCGTAATGAGCGGCGACGCGCCCTTGTAGGCCGTGACGCCCACATCTTCGAAGATGAATGCGCCGAGCAGAAAGTTGTTGTCGCTGGCGTACGGGTTGAACGCCGCACCTGCACCGACGAGTCCCGCTGCACGCGCTGCGTTCGAAAATGCGCCGGTCGGATCCGTACCGCCGATATCGATCGCAGGCTGTGCTACCGCTGCGGAGCCCAACGCGCTGCGCAAAAACGTCACGTGCTCGCGCTCGTCCTTCGCAATCTCGTTCGCGTACGCCTTGACTAACGGATCCTGAAACGGCACCTGCTGACCGGCAATCACAGCGCCCATCGTGCCAACACCTGCGGTCATCGAAGCCGGCAATCCCGCTCCCGTCGTCGCATAGCTATAGAACTGCGATTCGAGGTATTCGAGATTCAGCGCGAAGTTGAGAATCTCCGCATCGGTCGGCGCGCCTGCCGCGCCAGCGTTATTGCCCGATCCGCCGCCACACGCACTGATGAACGTACCGCCCACGAGGCCGAGACCGAGACCCCCTGCATTCCTGAAGAACTGCCGCCGGTTCCTGCGACGCTCGGCACGCCGGTCGAATGTATCGAGAAGTGCTTTTGAATCTGACATGATCCTGCTCCTTTCGATGCTCAATTGAACCCATGCCGGACTCGGCATGAACGGAGACACGGACTTGTCATTGACAGGCAACGGTCGCGTCTTCAATAGCGTTACGTTGCTCGAACGTGAGTGGATGCAATGCAGTGCCAGTTTATTTTCGGAAGCATCTGAATGTAGTTTTCACGGAGCGCGAATGCATGGTATTGCGCGCGTTGCGCATGGAAAATATGACTATTGTCAGTTCACGCAGCGAGTAAAAAAACGGTAATCTTTGACTGTCGCGCATCCGTTATGCCTGCCCCCGCGTAAAAGAACAGGAATCCGACATTGACGGCGATCCAGGAGGTTCTGATGTCCTCGCAACTATCCGCTGGTCACAGGATTGTCGCAACGAATCGCGCTGATACACTACGTGCACGGAAGCGTACCTTGTACAGCGAACCCAGGTGTAACATGTCCTCAAGGCCGCAAAAGAATTCAAGCCAATTACCGGGTCCGCCCACGTCGCCGGACGCTGTTGCACGCGACGAGCTGGACGGGATGCTCTCGGCCGTCGCCTTGCGCGATCGTGCTGCGTTCGAAACGTTTTATCGCCGGACGTCCCCGAAGATCTTCGCCATCTGCCTTAAGGTTCTGCGCGACCGCTCAGAAGCCGAAGACACGCTTCAGGATGTGTACGTCACGGCATGGAATCAGGCGGCCACATTCAATCCGCAACTCTCAAGCGCGATCACCTGGCTCGGCACGATCGCACGTAATCGCGCGATCGATCGCATCAGACGCCGCCGTATGCAACCGCTCGACGAGGCATCGGCTGAAGAGATCATCGACGACTCACCCACACCCGCCGCCCTCGCACAACTCAGTGAAGAACGGCGGCGTCTCGAAGACTGTCTGCAGGCGCTGCCCGATACACAGAGGGGCGTGATTCGGGAAGCGTTCTTTACGGGTTCGTCTTACGCCGAGCTAGCTGCACGCATGAGCGTTCCATTGGGCACCATGAAAAGCTGGATCCGGCGCAGCCTGATGCAGCTGAAAACCTGTCTCGAAAGATGAACACGTCCGCCTCTTCCGATGAAAACGATCTGCGTTGCGCGGAGTACGTACTCGGCGTGCTCAGCGACGACGAGCGCCTCGCAATCGAACTCGCCATGCAGCAGGAGCCCGGCATGGCACAATCGCTCGCGCGCTGGCAAGCGCGCCTGATGCCTCTAACGGAAGATCTCGCGGACGTCGTTCCACCAGCCCATATCTGGGACTATGTGCGAGCGCAACTGGGATGGGCGGAAGCTGACCGACGTCCTGGTTTATGGAATACCCTGTCGTTCTGGCGCTGGACGGGATTGACGTCGGTGGTCGCAGCCTGCGCACTCGCAATCGTCCTGACGCGCACCGTAACGTTGCACAACGTCCCTACACCGACAGCAGGTACGCAATATCTCGTTGCGACGCTCGAACGTCAAGGCGCGGGCGCAGGCTGGACTGCGACTGTCGACATGCAACATGCGCAGATCGTCGTCGTGCCACCGCACGACTTCACGGTTGCAGCAAACCAGTCCACCGAAATGTGGTTGATTCCGCAAGGCATGAAGCCCATTTCACTTGGCGTGATCGATGCGCAGCGCCCGACACTCGTGCGCGTCGCGCAAGCACAGCTTCAACGTCTAGGTCCGCAGACCACGCTTGCGGTGTCGCTTGAACCTCGTGGCGGATCCCCAACCGGGCAACCCACTGGCCCCGTGCTCGCCGCCGGAAACCCGCACGAAATCTGAGAGCTTGCCGGCCAGATTTTGGAATTGGGTATTCTTGTCCGCTATGGCTGCGCGAGCTGATTAATCGCAGGAATTTGAGGCGGGCCGCCAGACTCGATCGGTTCAGAGATCGGGAATTCATGTTTGCGTATCGGGCAGGTTCTGGAGCGATCCTGCCGTTCGACTGACAGCAACCTGAGATCAGTGAACGGCAGCAGTTGGCCGATAGGGTGAGGCCGCCAACGGCCGCTTATTGGCACTCCAGTTAGCAAAATCTGGATTTGGCTGACTGAGAGGTTCGGAGAAAGCCCATCAGTAGCGACGATGTGAATCGATACTTCGCCGCGGTTTCGAAGTTGTTGAACGTGCTGCCATCGAGGCACTATTACCAGTTCCTTCAGTAATATTTCGAAGACCCGAATCCCGCCCCCGCATTGGCGTGGTCTCTTCGATAAATGACATTTTGTGTTGCGTCGCGACGCTCCCGTCTTCTACAAAATCGTTTTATCCGCGACAACAGATGCGCATACATCGACAGTTCTCTTGCCTCACTTCCCTATAAGTAATGCGTGCAAGGCCGTTCAAACCGTGCACGACCGTCTCCCCTTCAGAACTGAAAAGCAAAGCACAATAAAGCGTTTGTCTTTGTAGCGCTAACCAGCTTTAAATATGAGGCTCGCCGCCGCGAGAAGTACGCCCTTCCTGACGCGTGGCTTGTCGCCTTCGGATTGGGTGCCCGTCATGGCTCCGCAGCGGAGCGATCTCTTTTCATCGCGATCATGGAGCGCATGTGTCTGATCTAACTTCTTCGCGTCATGGGCATGTTTCGCCCTTACGCTCGCGCGCCGGCGTGTCGAAAGCCACGCTGTACAAGTGGCTTTCGTGGGCTGTTCCGGCGCTTGTCGTCGTGTTGTGGGAAGCCGCGGCACGTCTGGGTCTCATCACATCGCAGGTGCTGCCGGCGCCCAGCAGCGTGCTCGGAACGGCAATCGACCTTGCGCGTAACGGCGAACTGTTCATCCACCTCGGCGTGTCGCTGCTGCGCGCTGCCGCGGGTTTTGTGATCGGCGGAACGATCGGGCTTGCGCTGGGCATTCTCGTCGGCTTCTCGCCGTTCGCGCAGGCGCTGTTCGACCGCTCGATCCAGATGGTGCGCGCGGTACCCTTTCTCGCGATGCTGCCGCTCGTCATCGTCTGGTTCGGAGTCGGCGAAGTCGCGAAGATTTTTCTCGTCGCGCTTGCCGTGCTCTTTCCCATCTATATCAACACGATGCTCGGCATCCGCCAGATCGATCCAAAGCTGATGGAACTAGCGAAGGTGATCGGGCTCGACTGGACCGGCATCGTGCGGCGAATCATCCTGCCCGGCGCGATGCCGTCGATCCTCACCGGCGTGCGCTACGCACTCGCTCATGCATGGCTTGCACTCGTGATCGCCGAAACGCTCGCGACGACCAGGGGCATCGGCTTTCTCGCGATGGATGCCCGTGAATTCCTGCAAACCAATGTCATTCTGCTGACCATGATCATCTACGCGATCATCGGCGTGATCGCCGACGCACTGGTGCGATCGCTCGAAGCCCGCTTTCTGTCGTGGCACGCGAACTACGCGCAAGGAGTACGCCAATGAGCGCGAGCCTCGCTTTGTCCCGTGAATCGAATGTCCTTGAACTCAATGAAGAGCGCGCGGCGCGGCCAGGGCTCGCCGTATCGGTACGCGGCCTGCAACGCCGTTACGGCTCGCGAGTCGTCATCGATGCGCTGGATCTCGACATCAACAAGGGCGAATTCGTCGCGCTGCTAGGTGAAAGCGGCTGCGGCAAGACCACGCTGCTGCGCGCGCTGGCCGGGCTCGATCAGCCTGATGCGGGACAGATCCGCGCGCCAGAGCGGCCTTCCGTCGTGTTTCAGGAGCACCGGTTGCTGCCGTGGGCCACGCTATGGGAAAACGTCGCGCTTGGCCATGAAGCGACGATTGGCCGCGCGGGTGCCGCGCATGCGCTCAATGAAGTCGGCCTGTCCGGCCGTGAAAACGACTGGCCGCGGAACCTGTCGGGTGGCCAGGCGCAACGCGTCGCGCTGGCACGCGCGCTCGTTCGCGATCCCGCGCTGCTGCTGCTCGACGAACCATTCGCGGCACTCGACGCGCTCACGCGTATCAAGATGCACGGGCTCGTCAAGGAACTCGTGGCACGCCATCAGCCCGGCGTGCTGATCGTCACGCATGACGTCGACGAAGCGCTCACGCTCGCCGATCGCATTCTGGTGATGCGCGCGGGGCGCATCGCCGCTTCCTTCCAGCCCAAACACCACACACCACAGGCGTTGCGCTCCGTCCTGCTCGACGAGCTGGGCGTACGTGCTCACTGATCGAATCGCTTTTCAGCATCACATCGAGGACTTTAAAACAATGAACGATCACTCATCTGGCCGCCGCCAGGTTTTGCGGGCGGCGGGTGGACTGCTGGCCGGTCTCGCCGCCAGCAGCGTGCTGCCCGTACGCGCCGCCGAGCCGCGTAAGCTGACACGCAACACTGACACGGTGCGCATCGGCTGGGGCTACGGCAGCCTGCCCGATATCGCGAAGCAACGTGGCGTGTTCGAAAAAACGCTTGCCGCGAAGGACATCAAGGTCGAATGGATCGGCCCGTTTCCGAACCACGCACCGTCCATCCAGGCCGTGGTCGGCAACAGCGCTGACTTCGGCTTCTGGGGCTCGACAACGCCCGCGCTGGCCGCGATGCTCGCCGGCTCGCCTATCGTCTTCACTGCGTTCGACGTCTATTCGCCGCGCTCGACGGCCATCATTGCGAAGAAGTCGAGCGGCATCAATTCGGTCGCCGATCTCGCAGGCCGCAAGGTCGCCGTCAACCGGTCGGGACTCGGCGAGTTTTTGCTGATTGCAGCGCTGGAGAAGAACCATATCGATCGCGACAAGGTTCAGTTCGTCTACCTGAATCCACCCGATGCCGCGCCCGCGTTCGCGCAAGGCAAGGTGGACGCCTGGTCGATGTGGTCGCCGGCCGTCGATATCTCGCGTTTTTCGAACGACGCGCACGACATCTTCAACGAAGGCCGCGACCTCGAATTTCTGATTGACTACAGCTCGCTGGTGACGCGCCGCAAGTTCGCCGACGAGAACTCGGAACTGGTGCGCGCGGTGATCGACGCGTATTACGTCGAAGGCGCGTGGCAGTCGGCGCATCCTGTCGAATCCGAACAGCTCGTGCAGCGCGAAGCGAAATATCCAGACCAGGTACGCGACTATCTGGCGAGCCTCAAGCGCGTCAACCAGTTCCACGAACCCGACGACGCGGCATTCATCGCGCAGTTGCAGCGCGCCGCCGATTGGCTCGCCGAACGCAAGATCATCAACTCGCGCATCAAGGTCGCGGATTACAGCGTCAAGGTTTGATGCAGCCGCCCATGAACGCACACCACACTATCCGCGAGGAGCGCCACACGCATGGCTGACTCTGATCCAACCATCGCTCATAGCGGACGGCCGAAGCTGGTTTCGCCGTTGTCCGTTGCGCTCGGCCTGTCGGGTGTCATCGACGATATCGCATCGACTGCGGCGGAGCGTGAACTGGCACACCGTCTGCCGCACGACGAGATCGGCACACTCAAGGCGCACGGCTTCGGCGCGTTGCGCCTGCCCGCCGATGCCGGTGGGCACGGCCTGAGCTTGAGCGAACTTCTGACGGTAGCCCGCGATGTAGCGGCGGCAGATTCGAATATCGCTCACGCGTTTCGCAACCACTTGTGGCAAGTCGAAGCAGCGCTCCGGCGACGAGATCATCCCTTTCACGCTCACGTGCTTGCATTGACTGCGCAGAAGAAAACGATCGGACTGAGTTTCGCCGAAACCGATGCGCCCGCAGCAGGCGCACGATCGAGCCGCGTGCTCAGCAAGCTCGAATGGGACGATACGCAACAGCACTACGTCGGCTCAGGCGACAAGGTCTACGCGACGGGCAATCTGTATAACGACGCCTTCGTCGGCGTCGCTGTCGAAAGCCGCGAGGGCCGCACCGTGCAATACGTGCTCGAACGTGGCGAAGGCGTCAGCGACGATGACGACTGGCAGGGTTTTGGCCAACGCCTGACGGGCTCCGGCACCGCGAGATTTCGTACTGTGACGGTCCCCGCCGCGCATGTTTATCCGCAGGATCCGCCACGCTCCGACGAAGCTGCGCCTTGGGGATTTACCTTCCATCAGGTGTATCTGACGAACTGCATTGCGGGCATCGCGCGACGCGTCGCGTTGGACGCGGTCGACGTGCTGCGCGCACGTAAGCGTAACTTCTATCACGGCGAAACCGCGCATCCCGCCGACGAGCCTGTGCTGCAGGCCTTGCTTGGCCGCATCCGCGCATATGCCGCGAGCGTCGAGGCGACAGCCGATCGGGCGGTCAGCGCGCTGCAGCGTGCATCGGACGCTTATGGCACGACCGACGAATGCGATGCGACACTCGCTGCAACATTGGCGGCTTCGGAGGCCAAGGTCGTGATCGACGATCTCGCGCCGCAGATTGCCACCTGGCTGATCGATCTCGGTTCAGGCTCGGTTGTCTCACGCGTCGGTGCGCTCGACAGGCACTGGCGCAATATCAAGGTGATTGCCTCGCACAATCCGCGGCTCTACAAAGAACGTCTGCTTGGACAAAACCTGCTGACCGGGAAGCTTCCGCCGACAGGCGCATTCTTCTGATAGCAACAGGCCACGTCGTCACGTGGCCCGCTGTCATTCTGTGCGATCAGCCGGCAAGCAGGCGGCGCACGCGCGGCGCCACTTCTTGCGCGAAGATACGCATATCGGCCTCGAATGGCTGAAACTGCAGCATAAACAGTTCGATGCCCGCACGATGGAACTCAGCGATACGCTGCGCCACCGTGTCGTAATCACCGACCAGCCCCGCCGCCGTTCCGCCGTTCGATCCCACGCGCGCCGATTGCGCGAAAGTCTGGATCATCACCACGTTGGGATCGATATTCGCCTTCTGGCGCTCGCGCAACGGCTTGTCGAGTTCGGCGAGTGCAAAGAGATGCGCAAGGTGTGCGTCGGCTTCGGCCTGCGTCGGTCGCGCAATCACGAACGCCGACAGGCCGAAGCGCAATGGAGCCTGCCCCGCTCGCCGGGTTCGCGCCGATACATCGCCGATCAGGCGCGCGACATCGTCATACGGCTGGCCATTGATGAACCACACATCGCCGTGCGCCGCCACCAGCGAGCGCGCCGGCTCCGACTCTCCGCCCACGTAGATGCGCGGACGTGCGCGGAACGGGTCGGCGGGCCGCAACGCGTAGTCGTCGATACGGAAATGATCGCCGTGATGATTCAGCGTTTCGCCGCGCAACAGCGCATCCACCACTGCGATCCATTCGCGGCCGTATGCATAGCGTTCATCGTGTTCAGGGAACCCGATGCCAGCACGCTCGAGTTCCGGACGGTTCCACGCGTTCACCAGATTGATCGCGAACCGTCCGCCGCTGATGTGCTCGATCTGCTGCGCCATCTTTGCCAGCACGACGGGATGATAGAGATACGGCTTGATCGCAGCGATGATCTCGATGCGCGAAGTCAAAGCCGCCAGTGCCGCTGACGCCGTCCACGCTTCGAGTTGATCGAGCGAAGCGTCGTGCGGGTTGATTGTATGCTGCGCGACGAGCACCGAATCGTAGCCGAGTTGCTCAGCCTCCAGCACGAGTGCCTTGTTGCGGGCCCAGGATGCATCGTAGGGTTCGTCGGGGTCCTGCAACGCTGCACGGCTCCCGTGCACGAGCGCCCAAATACCGAAGCGCGGGAGTGAGGTTGTTGCCATCAGTGCCTGATCGATACACGTCCATTGAGGACATGTATGCTACCGCTGCATTCGTTCGCGCGATCTATTTTGTGCTGCTATCGATTTATCGAAATGGCATGTTGCAAACATGCCGTCGATGCCGCTCAGCGTGTGTTCTGACCGCTCTCTTCAATAGACAAGGCATCGATATTTACTAGGTTCTTGTCGGCTGGACCAACTATTCGTACCAGAACCGCGAGGACGACCCACACCGCGCTCAAGACTTTCTGCAGCGCATTGCCAGGTCCGGCCGCTGATGCACGGCGCGAAACAGCGGCACTCAACTGCCGGGGCGGTCCAGTCATCCGGTTACCAAAGAGCCGAATTGCGGGTTGAGTCCAGTGTTTTTCGACGCTTCGATTCGCCCGGTTGCGGCCTAAGCTTTGGCTCAATGTTCTGCACCGAAACAACGAGAAACAGCGATGTCCACACGACTTCAACGGGCGTCTCGCGCGCTCGGCTCTGCCCTTGCCGTCGTGACACTGGTCATGTCCGGCCCGGCGCTAGCCAGACATCCGACCCCAAGCGCCCCGCTATCCGTCGACGATCAGATTTTCATCAAGCTGCGTGACGCTGCGCGCGACAACGATCCTGCGCGCGCAGCGCGCCTCGCAAGCCTGATTCCGAATTATCCGGCGCCCGCTTATCTCAGCTATTTCCAGATCAAGCCACGTCTGTTCACCGGCGCAGGGCATCCAAATCCCGACGCACCGGACGCGCCGGTGCTGTCCTTCCTGCAACGCTACGACGGACAGGCGATCGCCGACCGTCTGCGCAACGACTACCTTCGCGTGCTCGGGGCTCGGCACGACTGGCCCACTTTCGATTCGCAATATGCGAGGTTCGTTCTCGACGACGACGCGCAGGTGAAGTGCTATGCGCTCGAGTCCCGTCTTGCGCGAGGTGAAAATGTGGCGGACGCGGCGCGGGCCCAGCTCGTGGACTCGAAGTGGTACGGTGACGGATGCGTCGATCTGATCACTGCGCTCTACCGTAACCAGCAGTTCGGTTCGGACGACGTGTGGCAGCTGATTCGCCAGGGCTATGAACAGGGCGCGACGACGACGGCCGGAAGACTGGTCGATGCGCTGGGCGCGGCGCGACCGGACCCGCGGCTCCTCGAGCAGGCAACGAACCAGCCACGTCTGCTGCTCGCAAAAGGCATCCCGCTGGATTCGGCGTCTCATCAACTCGCGTTGCTCGCCATCACACAGTTGGCGGCCGGCGACCCGCAGGCCGCCGAGGCCACCTTCACCGTCATCGCGCCGTCGCTCAGCCTGGCGGAACGGGCTATCGGTTGGGGCACGATTGCCTATCAGGCGGCGATCAGGCAGCTGCCGGGCGCGGTGAACTGGTATCGGCTGTCGGCGAACGCGCCCCTGTCGAGTCAAGCCTACGAATGGCGCACGCGCAGCGCGCTGCTGGCCGGAGATTGGACCATGGTGCGCTGGTCGATCGAGCAGATGCCGGCCGCGCTGCGCGCCCAACCCGCATGGGTCTACTGGTACGCACGCGCGTTGAAGCAGAGCGGCGACGTGATGGCAGCCGACCAGGCATTCCGGACGATCGCGGCTAACTACACCTTCTATGGTCAGTTGGCCTCCGAGGCGCTTGGCGGGCAGATCGTGATCCCGCCGCAGACCCGCGTAACCGACGAGGAAGTTGAACGCGCCAGCCGGATACCAGGCTTTGAACTGGCAAAACGCTTTTATGCGCTAAATCTGCGCACCGAGGGCAACCGTGAGTGGAACTGGCAACTGCGCGGCATGACTGACCGACAGTTGATCGCTGTCGCAGAGTACGCGCGCCGCATCGAGCTTTATGATCGGGCGGTCAGCACTGCAGACAGGACGCAGGCGGAACACGATTTTTCGCTGCGCTACCTGACGCCGTTCCGCGCGATTGTAGAACGCGACACGCGGTCCACCGGGTTCGACGTCGGATGGGCATATGGCCTCATTCGCCAGGAGTCGCGCTTTATTATCAATGCGCGCTCCGAGGTGGGCGCGGGCGGCCTGATGCAGGTGATGCCGAACACCGCTGAGATGGTCGCCAAGAAGATCGGGCTCGGAACGATCTCGCGGGCGAGGTTGAACGAACTCGACACGAACATTCTGCTCGGCACGTACTATCTGTCGATGATCTACAACCAGCTTGACCGTTCTGCCGTGCTCGCGACGGCCGGCTACAATGCCGGCCCTGGACGCCCGCGCAGGTGGCAGGCCAACCTGCCTCGCCCAGTGGAGGGCGCAATTTTCGCAGAAACCATTCCGTTCAACGAAACCCGCGACTACGTCAAGAATGTGTTGTCGAATACGGTTTACTACGCAGCGCTGTTCGATGGCCACCCGCAATCGCTGACGGAGCGGCTTGGCCAGATCGAGCCACGATGACATCGTCCGCAACGCCGATGTGCGAATTGCACGGGCGCAGTAAGTGTGATCCATCCGCGACACGTATAGCGCTCCTTCTACCTCTGGATGCCGCTGTTGTTGACGAATGGCTCTGTTCGCCGCGTTAGCGGCCTTACGCGCAGCTTCATACTGCGCCCGTCGATCAACTAAACGGCCCTTCAGGCGTCGGCATGCCTTGACGATATCGTTCGCTGAAGGGGACGTTCCAGAGTGCGCAATCGAGTGGTCTCAAATGCAATTGGCCGATCTGCCCAATCCCACATAGGTCACCTCACGACGTTAGATGATGCAGCAATGGCGCATGACGATGGCGTTAAACACTGCATCTTTCGAATCGGCTCTCGCGACGATCGTGGCGGTTCTGTTCACGGTTGCTGGCCTGGTCAATCTCGCGGGACCCGGCGCGGTGAAGCGCGACTTTGCGCGCTGGGGTTACCCGGCATGGTTTCATTTTCTCTGTGGCGCACTCGAACTGTCGAGCGCGGCACTTATTGCTGAACAACAAACCCGAGTCTTAGGTCTGATGCTGGCCGGTGCGATCATGGTCGGCGCGCTCTTCACGTTGCTACGAAATCGAGAGCCGTTCGGGCATCTCGCCCCCGCGTTGATCTTCTCGGCTCTCGTTGTGATTACTGTGACGCTCCGCGGTTGAGGCTTGCTCGCCACCAGGCGAGTAAGCCCGGGACGCCAGTAGTACCGGCCTATTTATCCATTCAAGCATCGGACCGTGTCCGGCCCTTCCGCGCCGCGCCTACCCGCGCCCCGTTTGCATCGCAACAATAATGATCAGGATGGTGCGTGATGCCAAGTAGCCTTACCGCCTGCGACTGGTAAGCGCCATGCACCCTGCATGATGTAGCGATTTTTGCACAGCAACATTTCGTCACACAAAAAGAGTATATTGATTCCGGACGCCTCGGGGTGCAGCACGGGTGTCGAACTGTCGCGTAATGACCAGACGCGACTCGCCGTGGGCCACGGCTGAAGAGAGAACAAAAAATTATGCAGGAACAGAAATGAATACTTTCGAACAACTTACCGCAGCAAGCGCTGCCTCCGACGGGCGCCGCGGCGGACCGCATTATCGAGCGTCACGACATCGACGGCCGCTCGCTAACGAGTTCATTGATAACTCTTTGAATCAAACGCAATTGACCGTCGCTGTTGCCGGCAATACGCGCAAGGCGAAGTCCCATGCCGTCACCACACCAACTAAGGAAGTGCAGGTGTGGTGCCCCGAAAACGGGCATTTGACGAAACGACGGTCGAGCTTATCCGACGAAAATCTGTCAGCTGCATCGTCCACTCGCTCACAACGTTGAGTTGACCGGACGTGGAGTCCCTTGCTGGGACGGCGACAAATAATTTTCTTCCTTAGTACTACGGCAGTCATTTTCTCGACCTTTTGGCGAGAGCCCTAAATTCGAATGCAATGCCCGCTTATCCAGCGGAGCAACATCGTGCTTACTGACCGCGAGATTGCGGAGCATGCGTCATGTACCAGCCCGTTGGCCATCCGCCGGCACCTTCGTGTTGCTACCGCTGACCCGTTCTTTCCCGGTTTTTAAAATCCGACAAGGCAAGCTATGAATTTCAGCAACATGAAACTCGGCGTCAAACTTATCGGCGCCTTCGTCCTTATTTCCATAATCAGCGCCATCGTTAGTGGGATTGGCGTGCGTAATATGGCGCTGATAAGTGGAAACGCAGACAGGACCTACCGACAGGACCTTGTCGGGCTTAACCAGATCCAGCAGGCAAACGGCGACGTGCTCAGAGTCGGCACCTATTTGCGTAACGCGATCCTGGCGTCATCGGCTGAGGCGCGCAATACCGAAATCGAAAAGGCGGAGAAAGGTCTGGCCTCAGCACGCGAGCACCTGACGCAGGCTGAACCGCTTGTGTACAGCGAAAAAGGTAAGGCGATTTTTTCGGACCTCGACAAGAGCTGGGAAGACTTCGTCCAGGCATTCAACGAGATGAAAGCCCAGATCAAGGCGGCCGGACCGCAAGAAAAGGATAGCCTGACTCAATACTTGTTGAACGAGTACCACCACAAGGGATACAAAACGCTCGTCCTGATGGGCGACCTCGTTAAGGTTAAACAGGCAGACGCACAGACGACCGCCGCCGACAATGACCAGGTGTATGACCAGGGTCGCGATGTGATGCTTATTCTGGTGGCAATTTCTGTGGTAACCGGCGTCGGCATCGGTGTCTGGCTAACGCGCGCTATCACGCGTCAACTGGGAACTGAGCCTGGAACAGCTGCAGCATTGGCGCAGAGCGTAGCCGCAGGTGACCTTACCGTGCATATCGACCTTCGATCAGGCGATACATCCAGCCTTATGGCATCGATGAAGGCTATGCGCGACTCCCTGACGCGTGTCGTTTCCGATGTGCGCGAAAACGCCGAAGGTGTAGCGACGGCGAGCGGGGAAATCGCGCAAGGCAATCTGGACCTCTCAAGCCGTACAGAGGAACAGGCAGCGTCACTGGAAGAGACAGCATCCAGCATGGAAGAACTCACGGCTACAGTCCGTCACAACACGGACAACGCAAAGCAGGCTGCTACCCTCGCGGGCACGGCGTCGAACGTCGCGCAACGCGGCGGCGAGATTGTGGGGCGTGTAGTCGAGACGATGCATGACATTTCCGAGAGCTCGACCAAAATGTCCGAAATTATTGGCGTGATCGAGGGCATCGCCTTCCAGACCAACATCCTGGCATTGAACGCAGCGGTTGAAGCGGCTCGCGCAGGCGAACAGGGGCGCGGATTTGCCGTCGTAGCCGGCGAAGTCCGTACGCTTGCACAGCGCAGCGCCACGGCAGCCAAGGAAATCAAGGAACTGATTTCCGACTCCGTTAGCCGGGTGGACGCCGGCTCAAGTCTGGTCGAGGAAGCGGGTAGCGCGATCAACGAAGTCGTGACGTCTGTGAAACGTGTGACGGACATCGTGGGTGAAATTTCCTCAGCTTCACACGAGCAGAGCACTGGCATCGAACAAGTGAATCAGGCGGTCAGCCAGATGGACCAGGTGACCCAGCAAAACGCTGCACTGGTGGAAGAAGCGTCGGCCGCTGCGCAATCAATGGCGGAACAGGCCCAACGCCTGCGCACATCGGTTGCGTTCTTCAAGGTCGAAGGCGGACAGACTATGTCCCGCGCAGAGATGCTTCCAAAAAAGCAGCCGAAGCCGGCAACTCGAAGCACTAGCGCACGCTCCGCAGTCGCATCAAGTCTTGTCAGTGCGCGCAGCGCAACCGCCGCCACTGGCGACAACGCTGCGCAATGGCAGACATTCTGATGAGGCAGAGCCGACATGGCCGCTGCATAGACACAGTTTGCTACGACGAAGCTGCGATGCCCCGAAGTAACTGTCCCACGCACGTTTGATAGCGCAAGACAAGAACGATCAACAGCCGGCCGGGGGCGTCCCGGCTTCATCCTTGTCGGCATAGTTGATGCCCCGGAAATCGCCGTCGTGCGCACCCGTCGGTTACGTGCCCTCGATAGCAGAACCGGTAAACGGTAGTCATGGACGGAGACCCACGGTCCGTTTCCCTGTAGAGGGCCGTGGATGCTGCACGAGTCGCGATCACAGTGAAGTGCAGCGCGTTAAGGGCCGTCTCGCCGGCTCCTGAACCAGGCAAGATCCGTTTGTAGCCGACCGTTGAGAGCGCGCCGGATAACGAACGGGTCAGGAACGGTGAGGTTCGATTAACGGTTTTCGTTCATGGTCAGAAAAACTATGTCACACGCTCCTGTTAACGTCTCGAACGCAGTCGTGAAATCGTTGGAGTCGGCGAAGATAGAACACGTTTTTCTCGTTCCGGGAAAGCTCGTCTACCCTCTGCTCGACGCTATTGATGAATCACCTTCTATTCGCGCAATCGTTGCCGCCCACGAGACGGGCAGCGCATTCATGGCGGATGGCTATGCGCGGGCCAGCCGGAAGTTTGGCGTCTGTCTGGGCATATCTGGTCCCGGCACGATGAACTTTGTGCCAGGCATGGCAGCCGCGCAGGCAGATGGAATCCCCGTGCTTTATGTTGTCGGAGGCGTCTCCTCACGAGCAGAAGGTAAAGGTGCTTTCCAGGACGCAACGCCCGGCGGTATCTTCGAAAGCACTGTCGTCACAGGCCTGGTCGATGAAGTCATCGAACTTAAAAACAAGGACAACTTCCTGGCTGAAATGCGTCGTGCAACAACTGGTTTGAACTGGATGCGCCGGGCCCGCTCCTTCCTCAGCATTCCGGTCGATATTCAGCGCGAGACTCTGCCTGGGCACGAGGTTGTCCGCAAACCCTACGAGCACGCCGAATTTAACACCCGGGAAGTTCCTGCAGACCGTGTTGCACTTGATGCGCTGTGCGACCGGTATCTGCTTAAACCGATTAGAGTCGCCTTCCTGATAGGGAGCCGCGGCAACGACCGGGAAACCGCAAGTGCCATTCTGGCGGTCGCCGAGAAATTCCGGATCCCCGTCGCCACAACCCTTTCGGGGAAAGGCGCCTTCCCCGAGAAGCATCCTCTCTCGCTCGGCGTCTACGGATTCTCGAGCCACTCGCGCGCTGCCCGTGCAATCAATTCCGACGAGCTTGATGCACTCATCGTCTTCGGCTGCGACCTCAACCAGCGCGACAGCATGAACTGGAGCAGACGACTGACAACCGGCAAGGAGCTCGTCGTCATTGACGACAGTTTCGAACCGCCAGTAACCGGACACATCGAGCACGCAAGCATTTTTTCCGGGATTCGCGCCTCCTTCCTGTGGCTAGCCAGCAAACAGCCCGAGCCGACGAGTGATTTCCTGATGGCCCTGCACGAAAGAAGGGCGTGGCTGGAGGACATCGGAAGAACGCCTCTGTATGACCCCCAGTTCGAACAATTCCCTGCCCCAACCTCAGGTGAAGAGCCGCCGCTTTATCCCGGCGACGCGGTGAAGCATCTATGCCGACTACTGCCGCCGGACACCAACGTTGTCGTCGACTCGGGCGCTCACCGTATATTCATGGCGCACTACTGGCTCTCGTCCGGGCTAGGGAATTACTTTTCATCGAATTCCCTTGCTCCGATGGGTTGGGCGATAGCCGCTGGGATTGGTGTCAAGCTCGCCGCCCCCGAACAAGCTTGTATCGTGGTTACCGGCGACGGATGCATGATGATGCACGGGACGGAGATTCAGACAGCAGCGCGATACGGGATAAGGATTATCTTTGTCGTCTTGAACAATGCCGCTCACGGCGCGATCCATATCGACGCAATCAGCAACGGCGCCATTTCAGAGCGATTTACCAAACTCCCGACGCATGACTGGACGGCCTTCGCACGGTCACTTGGCGTGACGGCTTGCAAAGTTGAACGCATTGATGATTTCGAGGGAGCGCTCAACGATGCATCACGACAGGACGGTCCATTCCTGATCGAAGTCATGACGGGGGTCTTCCCTGCTCCCAATCGGTACTATGTGGAGGCGGCGGCATGCGCGTGACATGTGGAGTTGCACTTTGCGTAACGAGCTTTGTGCACGCGCAACCAACTGCTTAAGTCAGAAGTCGCAACAAGTAGACGGAAGCCCGGGTGACGGCGGCCCGGCGCCGCCATTTACCCGGTCGCCGCGCGCCGGTCCCCGCCAGAGGCGGAATGCCTCGAGGCGAAGTGGGCAACTCATTTGCCCAATCGGCAGGCGGCGGATATCTCAAGAAAGTGCTTCCGCTGGACAATGGCATCTCGTCGAGTGGCATCAGGCATCGGATTCTTGAGCTCGGGAAACAGCTTGGCCCTGAAATCGGGCGCGCCCTTGCAAAACTACCCCAGCCTGGCGCAGACGAGCAGGTTCGCGAGCGCAATCGTGTCACCGCCATGAGCGGCGACTCGGCGCGGCTACACAATTGCCACCCCGCGAAAGCCCCGGCCGTCACGTGAACATCGTCGCGGGAACGGCGACGTTCACCGACTGCCGGATCAAGTCGGACTCAAGTAGATCAGATACTTATCTCCATTGACTTCGCGAATACCAAGGCTTCTCCCAAATGGCCACTACCCTCTATTAGGGCCGCACAAATATTCTCCGCGAGGGGTAGTTCATACCAGAAACAGGCCGGTTGACGGCCATATTTAATGTCGAGTACCGATATTGCACCGGTCAGTCGAGCGCTGGGCAGTAGCGACTTCTCCTCCGGATAATGGTGCGTGACATATGAGACCATGAGGCAAGACCTTTGCAAGGCAAGAAAAGAAAGCGCCTCGTCCTCCAACGACAACTCATCGACATACAAAATAAGTGCACACCACTGAAACAGTCGATCGTTTCCAACCACTTGCAGTGCGGAGTCGGTCGAGCACAGTCCCTCATAATCCGGACCAGACACCATGGCAACGCTAGAAGCCAACTTCAGCAATTTGGTAAGTAGCAACGGCGATCGCTCGACCGCTCTTACCAGCCGGTGACGCGATGCATCGTCCACAATTAGCTGCATAACTAATATCACCGCTTCCGCTGGGGTTGAAATTTTTCGTCTACTATGTATTTCAGGCCGACTAAAAAAATACCCTTGAAAGAGGGTCGCCCCAGCTTCACGTGCCTGATGAAATGCGCTCCACTCTTCGATTTTTTCGGCGAGAACCTTCTTACCGGCGGACGATAAACTGCGGCAAATTTTGACACGCTCGTCCGGATGTATCGTCAACCAATCGACCTTGACGATATCAACGTCGGAAAGCAATTGGGCCATCTCAGACGTGTAAGCACAGACGTCGTCCAAGGCAATTTTGAACCCTCGCTCTCTTAGGCTTCGGCACGTCTCAATTAGCGTCGGCGTGATGACACAAGTTTCGAGAATCTCTAAAACAAAACGCTCAGGCGGCATTAGTAGCAACGCTGGCGATTTCAGAAAATCTTCCGAACAATTAATGAAGCAAAGGCTTCCCTCCGTCAGCTTCTCGAGTCCAAAGTCAACCAGAGTTGTCGAAAGCACCGAAAGAGTGCTGGTTAGATCGTCTTCTATGCACGCAGTGCTATCGCCCCTTTTTCGAAATAGCAGCTCGTAACCAACGACCCGAAGATCGATGTCCACAATTGGCTGTCGCGCAACGAATGAGTAATTCTCCTTGCTTTCCCCACATTTCGTTCCGGCGGCTAAGTACATTCGACTTCCCGATAAATCATGTCGTTCTTCCGCCAGTAACGGCGGTCGTGCGCTGCGTAATGCATTGGCTCCTGTAAAGACTCGATTAGCCCGATCGCACCCTGCGCCCCATTGACGAACCGGCGGAAATCGACCCAAGGCTGAATATTCGTCCGCGAAAACTATGTATCGACGGATTCGTCGCTAGCGTCGGCTGATCAAAGTAAAACCACTGTGTAATTAGCGATACATTTGCGGGCAATGTCAGATTCGGCAAGCCAACTGAAGTCGCAGATCCGTATCGTCGTCGATTACGAGACGGATACGACCGGGTGAATGCGCGCGTGTCAGGTTACGTAGCCCAGCGTCATAGATATTCGGCGATCATGCTCTCACTACGAGTCACTTTTCGTAGCGCGGCGGTATCCGCCGACCGGTTCAGTGAAAGAAAAGGAGCTATCGGGACTTTCTCTAGATCAGTTCATTATGTCGGCCGCTCCGAAACCGCCTCGTAAAGGCGCTCGAAAAGGCCCGCCTCCAACGGCCATGACGATCCACTGGAATCTGTGACAATCCAGTCACCTTTTGCAACGCACCTCCACCCCTCTGGTGTCGCTATCGCCCAGCCGTCCCCGCGCGCGACTACCGCCGGATGATCGCCCGGCGCCCACCATCGACTCCCGGTGACTAGCTGCGAACGCTTGCGGTAGAACGGCTGCTTGTAACCTCCAAATTCTTTCAATCTTCCCCCCGAATTAAGATGGCATCGCCAGGCCAGTGGGCGGTATGTTCGACATGGGAGTGCCATCATACAACGTGGCACATTGATAAGGATAACTCGTAAATAAGCTCGGGTAATCCATGTATCGACGAAATCCGACATGGATTGCTCCCGGCTCGCGCAAGGAAGCGACGAGCCAGTACCGTCACTTTTCGCGTGGCTTAGGGAAGCGCGTTATGATCAAGTTGCCGCGCGCGTTCCAACAGTCAGCATGGAATCGAACGCCGGAAGCTCCTGCGAGTTCCGATCTCGGTGTCAAATTTCACCACGCGCAAATCGATCACGTACAGCGGCAGTGCGTTTGAAGCGTCGTTATACATGTGCGTCTTCCCATGCCCGATCACCCGATGCTAGAACTAACCCGATGCACGGCCAATCGGCAGCGACGGATTGTGTATTCAGGAAATGCTGATTTGAAGCGTCAGGAATTCCCTCGGGAAGCGCAACGCGAGCCACCGACATACAACAGTTTTTGCGTACCAGCGGCGGCTTGCACAGGCGCGCGACGTTTACGGATGTCGCAAATACGTTTCTCGTCGCGCTGTTCACGTTTTGCATTCTGTGGCGGCTGCTCACGCGTCACCTGGCGGCGATCGCACGCAGCGTCAGCGACTAAGATTTCCACGTGCCGCCGTCCCCCGTTCGTTCTGCAGCGCAAGCCGTCGAGCGCGAAGCGCGGCACATGGCGGAAGCGGCCAGCACCTGCTGGCGGAGAGGGCAGTCTGCGCGACGCTTTGTAACACGCCAGGGAAGTCACTGTGGCGCAGCCGGCTTTTCGCGATCAGCCTACGGCCTTCAGCATCGATTGACCCGCACCTGTGTCGCCGGTACGGAAGAACGCGACAGCTCGCGTCAACTGCCGCCCCTGCTCTTCGAGTGAAGCGGAGGCGGCCGCTGCTTCCTCAACAAGTGCCGCATTCTGCTGCGTCACCTCATCCATCTGCGTGATCGCCTGGTTGATCTGCTCAATGCCCCGGCTCTGTTCGCCCGATGCCGCCGCGATTTCGCCCATGATATCCGTCACCCGGGCGACGGCCTGCGTCACTTCCGCCATCGTTCTGCCGGCTTCACCCGCGAGCGTCGAGCCGTCGTGGATCTTCTGCACCGACGAGTTGATCAGATCCTTGATCTCCTTAGCCGCGCTCGACGAGCGCTGTGCAAGACTTCTGACTTCGCTGGCCACTACAGCAAATCCACGCCCCTGCTCACCGGCGCGCGCAGCCTCTACGGCGGCATTCAGTGCAAGGATGTTTGTCTGAAAAGCAATGCCTTCGATTATCCCGGTAATATCCGCGACCTTCGTCGAGCTCTCACTGATTTCGGTCATCGTCGCCACGACGCGCCCAACCACGCTACTGCCTTTCTGCGCGACTTCAGACGCGTTGGCGGCTAGCGCACTCGCCTGCTGTGCGTTCTCCGCGTTCTGTTTCACGGTCGATGTCAGTTCCTCCATGCTGGACGCGGTTTCCTGCAGCGACGACGCCTGTTGCTCGGTGCGGGACGAAAGATCCTGATTGCCGGTGGCAATCTGGCTTGACCCGGTGGCAATATTGTCAGCGGACGACCTGACCTTTCCGATCAGATCGACGAGGCTGGTCCGCATCTCGCCCATGGATGCGAGCACGCTACCCGACGGGGCATCCTTCGTACCGGCAACGGGGCCAAGATCACCCGTGGCGACCCGTTGGGTCGCTTGAGCCAGGGCCGTCGGCTCAGCGCCTAGCGCGCGTAGCAGATCACGCGTAATCAGGACGCCGGCGAGCACCGCTATCGCCAGAGAACCCAGACAGATGGCAATCAGCAGATTGCGCTGACTCCTGAACTGGTCTTCCGCCTCGCGGACCATTTCCACGGCACGTTCGCGGGTAGCGTCCGCATACTCGTTGGATGCCTTGATCAGGGCAGCAAGCAGGGGTCGGCATTTTGTATCGATTTCGTTGATCGCAGCTTCCTTCTGACCGCTCAGCGCCAGCCGGTCGATGTCCAGCGCCACGGGTTTATAAAGCGCCTCGATTCGTGAAATCTCTTCCGCGAGAGCGCGCGTCTTCGTGCTCATGTCCTGAGCGACAGCAACCATCGCGTTGAATTTTGCCAGTCGACTTTCGACGGCCTGTTCTGCATCGTCAACAGCTCTCTTCTCTGTTTCGACGTCGGCAGGCGTGGTGACGAGAACCAGATTGCGAACTGCCATTGCACGATCGTCAACGGAGGCACGAAGTGAGGCGGCCATTTCAGCGCGAGCGTTGATGCCGTTCACGTAACCGGCAAACCGCTCGTTGGAATCGTTCAGTGCTTTCAGTGCCAGCAGCGAACTGATCAGGACAACCATGACAAGCAGCCCGAAGGAAACGGTCAGCTTAACTTTCACCGGCAAATTCGTTAATTTCATGTGCACTCCCCTTGCGACTATTCGCGTGATGAAACGACACTCCGCAGTTTGAGACACCTACGTTGGCTTTCGAAGATGTCGCGCCTTGCATAATGCATAACGGCTCAAAAACGTCCTTACTGAAGCGGGAGCAAACCTCAGTGTGCTTCCTGCCAAGCTTTGCTCGACACGGAATTTTTCTGTCAGTGCAACGCGTCTGTTGGTAAGCCCAAGACGCCGCGGCTCGAATTCGGCCTCAACTCGATCAAACGCGCCGAGACCCGTCGAGATGCCGACACACTTGCCAACGGCTTCCCCGCACGCATTGGCCAGCGGCGCCACGGCAGCGAAGAGGCTTTGTCACATTGCCAAGCTAGCCGCGCAGAATTCCTATGATGAATAATTCCTGATTGCTGCTACGGTCATCATTCAGTTGAGCTTGCGCGGTATTGAAGACTGCTGTTCGAGGCGCTGAGTTTGAGCAGAGGACCTGCATCCAGATACGGCAGCGTTGAGACGATAAAGCACGCCCTGCCGAAACATTCGGCTACGGGGGCTTAGGTCCCGATTTGTCGCTGTCACTCGAATGCGGAAATGGCTTAGCCATCTCGAAGGTGCGTCCTCGCGAAGCTCGATGCTTAAATAAATGAGGATTCGGACGGAACGGGTCATGCTGAGCCTGCGAGCGGTTCCGCCTGCGCGCAACACACACGATTCCTGCCATTGCGCTTGGCGCGGTAGAGCGCCATGTCCGCCTGATGCGACAGCGCATCTACGGAAGCGTGCCGCCCGCGCCGACTTGTGGCACATCCGATGCTGACGGTGAATGCCGGTACCGTCTGCGCGCATCCGTCGAGCCGGTTGCGCTCCACCTCGCGGCGAATCGCCTCGGCGACCCGCGCGGCACCGTGGTCGTCCGTATCGGGCAACACCGCGACGAATTCTTCGCCGCCGTAGCGTGCGGCGAGGTCGCCGCGCCGCCGCGTATGTGCGCGGATGCATTCGGCGAGAAAGCGCAGCGCCGTATCGCCCAGTGCATGCCCGTGCTGATCGTTGTACTGCTTGAAGTGATCGGCATCGATGAATAGCACTGAAAGACTGCCGCCGCTGCCACGCTGCAGCCGCTCCCATTCGTCGGCCAGCGCGGTATCTAGCGCGCGGCGATTATGCAGTCCGGTCAGCGGATCGGTGCGGGTGAGGTCGGTGAGCAACTCCTGCTTTCGCAGGTTGTCGCGCAGCGCGAATGCAAGCAGCCATACCGCCGCACAGAACATCGTGCCGATGGCGGATGCCGAAACGCCGACCGTCCAGGACAGGCGCGTAACACCAGCGAGTACATCGCGCTCGGCCGGCGCGACGACAGCGATCAGCGGCGTGCCTGGTACCCGCTGGTATGTGTACAGCCGCGTGATGCCGTCGATGCTCGAACGTGCGGGATAGAAGCCCGATTCGCTGTTCACCATCCGCTCGAAGGCTTTCGAGCGATGCAGCTGGGCCACCTGGTTTTCATTAAGCGGCGGGTTTCTCGCGAGGATCGTGCCGTCCACGCGCAGGATCGCGCTGACCCCACTCGGGCCGATGTCGAGGCGGGACAGAAGCTGCTCAAAATAGCGGAGATCGATGGCTACTACCGCGATGCCGTTAAACGCATGGTTGGGTCGTTCAATTCGCCGCGAAAGCGCGATGGATTGCCGGCCGTCTCGCGCGCGCGCGCGATACACTTCGGAGACGTAGAGGCCGATGTTCTCCGAGTCGCGATGGACACGGAAATAATCTCGATCGCTGAAGTTCCAATGGTGTGTTGGCCCGCAACATCCGTCGATCAGCTGGCCGTGCTCATCCGTTGCGCCCATGCCTGTCAGGTATCGCGCTGCGGGGCGCCCGAACAACAAATCGTGGCGCAATTTAGGATCCATCCGTCTCACTGCGGGTTTGCTTAGACTGGATGCGAGCGCGATCAATGCGCCGTCAGACGTTTCGACCGTGCGCCCGATTTGGGTGGCGAGTATAGCGGCGACGTTTCGCGAAGTTTCACGCGCACGATCCACCGCTTCATTGTGTGCCGCCCACAGCGTCGCCGCGCTGATGCCGAGGGCGGCTAGCGACATCAGCGTCCCCATCGCGCCAACCAACAGATGGTTGCGTCCGGCCCAGTCGGCGATTTTCTCGATCGAAGTGAATGCGGGCATGTTCACGCTCATGTGAAAGCCGGCTGCAAGTTCCGCGGCGCAGACCAAATCCGTGTTAACGGCGCGACGGTCAGGAAATCGAGGTCGGTATGGCGTCGCAGGGATTTCGCTAACAAGTGCCGCGACGGTACGCCTGCATATTCAGAGCGGTGTGTCATAGGCGTATGCCACAACCGATTCACCGCAGTCGGGATGATTCTGACATTCCGTCGTTCGTTCGCAGTTCGATATATTGCGCGGAGTACGAAAGTGGGGGAATTCGCGCGACTGCAAGGCAACGGCCGCTTCCCCCACCCGTGGAGGGTCAATCTGCACGGTTTCGCACATTTACGCATTGATTGAGGTGTCGACCTGGCCGATGAAACGACTCGACAGGGCGAGTGTTCTTGTTCCTCAGCACTGGCACGCGTATCCGGTAGGTTCGCGACTGCGTCCCATGAAGGCGAAACAGGCATCGTAATGTCGGCGGCGATTGCACTCTCGCTACCCACAGAGTTCCCATACCCGTGGCATGACGTCGGATTCGGAAACGCGCGAACGTGATGTATCTCATGATTAGAACGCTTCCCACTCTGCGTTCGCCATTTCGGCTGGGGCGGCAACTGATCTTGCAGACGAGGCATCCAGTGCCTTCTTCGCTCTCGCCGGTTGCACCCGGTGCGCGAGCGGAACCTTGGAAGCGGGCGGGCGAAGACTGATTTGCGCTAGTGCCATGCTTACTGCAGGTTGCCCTGTTCCGGCCACCTTGAACACGGAAACGGCATCCTTCAGCCTGGTCGCCTGTTCCTCGAGAGACTGCGCCGCCGCCGCTGCCTGTTCGACCAACGCCGCATTCTGCTGGGTCACTTCATCCATCTGGCCAACGGCCTGATTCACCTGTTCGATGCCGCGGCTTTGCTCTTCAGACGCAGCCGCGATTTCGCCGACAATATCGGAGACCTGTTTAATCGCCTGCTTGACCTGCCCCATCGTGGAACTGACCTCTGCAGCCTGCGTCGCACCGTCCTGAATCGTTGTCACAGAGGAACTTATCAGCTCCTTGATTTCCTTCGCGGCAGCAGCGGACCGTTGCGCCAGACTGCGAACCTCGCTCGCCACCACAGCAAAGCCTCGTCCCTGATCGCCAGCACGGGCAGCTTCAACGGCGGCGTTCAACGCAAGGATGTTCGTTTGGAACGCAATACCTTCAATAACGCCGGTGATTTCGGAAATCTTGGTTGAACTGCTGCTGATATGCTGCATCGTCCCGACCATGGCCTGAACCGAGTCATTGCCCGTATCGGCCATGTTCGTGGCTGACGTGGCCAGTACGTTAGCCTGCCGGGCGTTGTCAGCGTTCTGCTTTACCGTTTCGGTCAGCTGCGTCATGCTAGCTGCAGTTTCTTCGAGCGATGCGGCCTGTTCCTCTGTCCGGGCAGAGAGGTCGAGATTGCCGCTAGCAATTTCGCGCGCTCCCACAGTAACGGACGCGGCAGACGTCTTGATTCCGCGGACCGTATCGCTGAGTTGCTGGTCCATTTTCTTCAGTGCGTCGAGAAGTTGGCCAAACTCCCCACGTGAGTCGACTACGATCTGATTTTCCAGACTGCCGCTTGCGATATGGTTCGCCACGTCAACAGCCCTGTTGAGCGGCTTCGAGATCGCACGGAGCAGATAAGCTGACATGCAAACGGCAACAACAATGCCAACGCCAAGAAGCGCGATTGCGCTCCACAGCGTAGTCCTGAACGTCGACCCACTATCGTCGACAAATCCTTGGGCCTGAGCCAGTTCGAGTGCGGCTGCCTTGTCCAGAGCATTGCTTATAGTCTCAGACACCGGAACAATCTGCTCAATCGCAGAAGCTGCTGCGTCGAGATTACCTGCGCTCGCAGCCGTTATAGCTTCGTTCGCGAGTGCTGCAAACTGGGGCAGGCTTTTCCTGATTCCCTCGGCGATCTCGCGTTCCGTGTCGCTAGATACACCATCTGAGTAATAGCGATTCCACGACTTGTTGATCCGGTCAAATTGTTGTGGCATGGCCGCACTGAATTCCGTCGTTTTGGCCGAATCGTGAGCTACCTGAATACGCCTTAGCAGTAGGCGCACGTTCAGTTGGGCTGCACGAACTTCCGACAGTTCAGCAATCGGAACGGTACTGCCAGAATACCCGCCGACCACGTTCGAATTGAGCCTGGACAACCCGTACGCCCCAAAGAGTCCGATCATTGCCATTAGTATCACGCACACACTAAACGCGAAAATGATCTTGAATCTGATCGTTTGTACAAAGTTGGCCATTGTGTCCACCTAGGAGTTGATGCCCGGTTCGATACTGCAAAACCGATGGGCACGGGCCAGCATCGCCAGGCCCTGCATTGGTGAACGGTAATATGCGTCGTTTATTTATGGCAAAGATACTGAATTTACATTAGGGGTTCGCTTCTTTTTTTGTAGGGATATACGAATACGGGAATATACGGACGACACAACCCGGCGTGGAAAAGGCTAAGCATCGATCATCCTTCATTCCTTCGCTTCTGCGCAAAAGGATCTAAAGTCCAGAATGTTCAGAACGTAATGTTCGTGCGGACGCCGACGACGAACTCATTGCCGATACGTGAGCTGGCGTTGTCCGGTTGAGGAATCCCACCCGAAGGACGGAAAAAGTACTGCGCGTCCGCCTGAAGGATCCACCAGGGCGTGAATTGACACTGATACGTCGCTTCGATCACAGTCTCGGCGCTGCGCGACGGATAGCCTGGCGTGGTCAGCGCGGCCGTATCGCTGGCGAGGTCTCGCGCGTGCGAGCCGATCTTCGCGTAGCCGACCGCAATCCCGGCGATGTCGTTATCGCGCCCGTTGAACGGCGCCTTGAGCGTCACACCTGTATTCACGCCGAAATCGATCAGATTGCGGTCGCCCGGCGCGCCCATCACGCGTGCAAATACATTGACCGAGCGTGGACCCTCAGCCGATGGACGCCACACCATCTGGTCCGCTACCGCATACAGGCTGTAGTCGCCTGTGTGGCTTTTAGGGATGCCGGTACTCGTCGGGTCGGCGAGCGAGCGGCCCGTGTTGTCGAAACGCTGATCCGCGAAATGCTGCGTGTTGTACCAGAAGCCGAGTTTGTAGGTACCCGGCAAGCCTGACGAAGCGCCTTGATACGCAGGATTCTCAGGCGGCGGATTCAACGCGTACTGCACTTCGCCGATGACGAGCGCGCCATTGTGCAGGTTGAAGTTTGTGCCGTGTGCGTTCTGCTGTTGTGGATCGCCCGTGTTGCTGCCAGCGGGATTACCGCCGAACACGCCTGCGAGTACCGTCCATGCATCCGACGGCTTCACACGCACACGGGCGCCGAGCGTCGATAACGGATACGCCGGGCCACCGGCAGGCATGTCTATCGAAGGCAGTGCGGGCCAGCCAAAGGTCGCGTTGATGAATGGCGCGGCGTTTTGGCTGACCATGAATTCCTGATCGAGACTTTGTTGCCCGATCTTTACGTCTGCCTTGCCGCCAAGCAGTGTCTGCTGATACCAAAGTTCCCACAGACGCGTACTTGCGTCGCCCTCGATGCCGCTCGCGGTTTGCAGCGTCTGCAGATTGCGTTGCGTCAGGCTGGTGCCGTGAATCTGCAACGCCGACACATTAAAGCTGCCGCCCGCGAGTCCGATCGCCTTATCGAGGTCCACACCGACGGCCAGTTGTGTCAGGCCATCGTAAGCGCCGCCGCGCCGCGTGCCGCCCGTGAGATTACCGAGGTATTCACTCGTTTCCTGCAAGGCGAGTGTCACGCCGTACTGGCCGAGCAAAGGACGCAGGCCACCCATGTCACCCAGCAGAGTCGAACCCTCCCAGAATCCTGTTGGCGCAGCGTTGCTATCCGCGGCGGCTTTCGAAGCGGGTTCTGCGGGAGGCGTGCTCTCGGGCGCCGTTTGCGCGTGGGCGATCGACATCATGCCGAACGAGACCAGCGCGCTCAGACCGGCAGTCATTGCGGACGACAGCCATGTTGTTATCAGTTTTTTCTTCATGACGGGCAGGGCCAGGTTGCGCCCTGTCTGTTCACGGACAAGGGCGTTGTAGTAATAGGAGACGCGCGATATGGCGCAAGCGTGAAGCCAGGCGATCTAGCAGAACCACCAGCTAAGCCGCAACGCACTCTCGAGTTCGCCACCCGCCGAAGATGTGGAAAGCATCGCCACCATCGCCAACGCCATGGCCATCAGGGCGACAATTGCATAGCCGGTCGGCGTGAGCGGACGTCCAGTAAATGCTGAGCGCAATACTGACCGTGCCAGTTCGAATCCAGCCTGGCGCAGTTTCTGGACCACGATATGCCGTAGCTTATGTAATGCACCAATGGGCCCCGACGTGTCGTTCGCCCCTTTGTTCGCAGCGAAATCCGTTGCGCCGTTGCGCATCGGTGCGTTCAGGCTATGCGCTCGTGCAGCGACGGCTGTCATTGGAGGGGCCCAGCGTTCACGTGACCATGCTGGCACGTGACGGACATCGAATGTCACCAGGCGTACTAGAGGCACAGCCCTGACCGATGTAAAAAAAGGAACAACGATGTTGGTGAAGAACATGACCCAACTCCCGCCAGGCCCGACAAGGTGTCAGGCAACGTGCAGAGTCCCGTAATGTCAATACGAGACGAACGTAACGAAAGGGGAGCGTGCAATTGAAAGACAGCCGAAACCACTGTCTTCGATGAAGCGCACTAACCCGACTCTGCGAGTTAGCGGCGTAGGCGTATTCCTGCAGCGGCTATCTCGCGGTTGTTTTGCCGGTGCATATAGGCATCGGACTTCCACTACCAGGACTCGTTTCCACTGGGGACTCCTTCAAGGCAACGGGGCGGATTGTATGCGGTGAAAAAGGTGGTTGGCAAGTTAAATTTCCGTGAAAAGCGACGCAGTGCGAAACAACTGACTTAACCTTTCGATCCGCTCTCGAACTGACCGTTTCGAAAGCTGTCGTTCACGTTCTACAAACTAATGGGAGATCCTCCGTGGAGTGTTTGCACATATGCTTGTCGCGCCTATAAACCGTTGCGGTTGATGTCGTCGAATTACCTTTTTGACGCGGTCAAGCATGCGCCTCGGTTCGTTCGAAGGGTCTCGTAATCGTGTCTCCGGACGAACCGGGCGCGGCCTTGACCGCCGCCTGATGTAACTGGTGCTCGAAGACCCTGGCATTCGCGTGACCTTCCTGCACGCTACCATGGCAGGCAAGTCGCTCTATGAAAAGCTCGGCTTCGTCCATTACCGGTATTCACGAGATTCACGACACTTCACCCCTCACCTGATCTGGTCGCGCGGTCAAGAGACGATACGCTCGCCCGATGCCGGCGGCGTCGCGGAGCGAACCACGATGCCTCGCTCGAAACACAGGAGACGCTCTGCCAAGCGCCGTGTTGTCCTCTCGAAAAATACTCTCCTTACGATGGCGAGCGGTCGCCCATCGGCTTATCATTCCGACAGGTCTCGAAAATTTCCGCGAGTTAACGAATTTCGTTTGCGGGCAGGAACCATTCTATGAATGATCCTTTCTGCCGCAGGCTTAGCGGGTAAGGTCCCAGCTCTGATCAATGGACACTCTATGCGCAGGATCGTGAGACTGCTCTTGCTTCTTCTGTATTTGACTGGATCCGTGCCGACCGCGCACGCGACCACAATCGGTGTCGTCCTACCGGGCTCATCGCTTCTTTTCTATCAGGTAATGCTCAGGGGAATACGACAGTCGGCTCACGATCAGCATGTTGATCTGTTGATCCGCAGCCCGTCCGATGGGGAGTCGCTCAATACGCCGAATATCCAGTTGCATATTATCGATTACCTGGTGACGCAGGGAGTCTCAGGTGTGCTACTGGCACCGGAACCCTTGCGGAGCGACACGCAGGTTTCCATCCCCGTTCCTGTGGTCCTTGTCGATCGGGCCAACACCGATTACGACAGCGTCTCGACCGTTTACACAGACAACTTCGGAGCAGGCGGAAAGGCTGCGCTCAGCTTGATACCGGTTTTGAAACGGGGAGCCAAGGTGGCAATGCTGCGGCTCGCGCCCAACGTAAGTTCGACCACCGCGCGGGAAAGTGGATTCTTGAGCGTCGCCCGGAGAGAGGGATGGAATGTGGTGATCGACACCTACGTCGGATATCGCCCCCACGACGCAGAGGTGCTGATCGCTGAGGCGATAAACGCCTACCCGGACCACCTGGACGCGATATTCGCGCCGGCTGAACCCATTGCCTATGGCGCTTTGCGGGTAATTGAAAACACGCCAACCGACCAGCGTCCACGCCTTGTGGTATTCGACTGGCGTCCGGAATTTCTGGACGGGCTCAAGCGAGGAATTGTACATGCCGCCATATTGCAGGACCCTTACCGCATGGGTTATCTAGCATTGGCGGCCTTGGCCCGGACACTACGGGGCCATCCCCCGCCCCGGGAAATATTCGTCGATGTGACCACCGTAACGCCGAAGAACATGAACGATCCGGCGATCCGTTCGCTGTTGGCGAACTACGCCAGGTGAGCGGCGTCAGGGACGCATTTTTCGTGACTGGTTCAATTCACAGTGGAATTTCAATGAGACGTCAATCGTCTTGATTGCACGCATCGTGTTCCGCTTCGGCTTCATTCAGATGATCGGCCAGTAGCGCATAGAAAATGCGGTCGTAAAGACGTTCGGATACATCCGCTGACATATTGCAATCGCAATACGTTCTTAAAGCATTCAGGCACGCCGCGCATGTGCAGCGCGCGCTGACGCGTCTACTCGACAATCAGTCCATGCCGGATCGCGTAACGGATCACCTCGGCGTTGTTGGCAAGGCCGAGCTTCTGCATCAGCCGCATCTTGTGCGTGCTGATCGTCTTCGCGCTGAGCGCGCATATGTCGGCGATCTCGTTGACAGTCCTGCCAGCGGCGAGCATCTGCAACACCTGAAATTCGCGGTCGGACAGTACTTCGTGTGGCAGCATGTCGCCGCGGTGCGTCTCGAACACCATCGCATCGACGAGCTTCGGATCGATGAAACGGCCGCCGTCCGCGAGTTTGCGGATCGCCGCGAGCAGCACATTGGGATCGCTGTCTTTCGTCAGATAGCCCGTCGCACCAGCACGAAGCGCGCGCGATGCGACCTGCGCCTCGTCGTGAATGCTCAGCACCAGCACGGGCAATGCAGGCTGCTCGGCACGCACGCGTCGAATCAGATCGACACCGCTTATACCCGGCATCGTCATGTCGAGCAACAGCAGATCGACCGCGCAACCGCGCAGCTTGTCGACGACTTCCGCGCCGTGCGCCGCTTCCGCCGCGACGATCATGTCGCTCGTGGTCGCGATGATCTGCCTGAGTCCGCCGCGCACGATCGCGTGATCGTCTGCAATGAGTATCCTGATCATGGTTTGAGTCCGCCATCGAGCGGAATGTGAATCGAAACTGTCGTGCCGGCGCCCGGCGCGCTGTCGATCGACAGCGTCGCGCCGATCAGCCGCGCGCGTTCATACATGCCGAGGAGCCCGTACGAATACTCGCGGCGCGCCGCGTCACGGTCGAAGCCCCGGCCATCGTCGCAGACGCACAGTTCTAGCGCGTCCGCCGTCGACACCAGCGACACATCGACACGCGCCGCCTCCGCATGCCTCGCCACATTGGTCAACGACGCCTGTACGATACGGAACACGGCCGTCGCGTGTGCGTCCGACAGCGCGGGCTCGCCGCCTTCGATGCGCAGTTCGCAGGGGATCGCGTTGCGCCGGTTGAATTCGTCGACGAGCCATTCGAGCGCCGACACGATTCCGAAGTTGAGCGCAGCGGGCCGCAAGTGGCTCGCCACGTTGCGCACCATCCAGATCGTGCCTTCGACCAGCTCGCGCATGTCGTCGGCTTTTTTTAGCGCTTCCGGGTCGTACGCGAGGCGCATTTTCAGCAGTGACACGTCCATCTTCAGTGCGGTCAGCAATTGGCCGAGTTCGTCGTGAATCTCCATCGCGATGCGCTTTCGCTCCTCTTCGCGGATCGCTTCCATGTACGCGGACAGCTGGCGCTGCTGCTCGCGCGATTCGACCAGCGCCTGCTCGACCTGCTTGCGGCCAGTGATGTCATTCAACCCGACATAGATGGCGGGCCAATCGTCATAGGTCGCGACGCGCGCCGTCGCCATTGCCCAGAACCGCGTGCCGTCGCGGCGCTGGAACAGGACCTCCGTATCGCGCAGACTGCCATGCGTTCTCAAATGCCCGATCAGCCGTTCGCGCTCCAGTGGGTGCGCGTAGAAGTCGGCGATGTTCGCGGCCACGCCCTCGCTTATGCCGAACAGCGCGCGCAGCGGCGCGTTCCCGTACAGGATGCGCCCATCCAACATCGACGTGATGCACAACGGCACCGGACTCGTTTCGACGATCGCGCGAAAGCGCGCTTCGCTCGCCTGCAGGTTGGCATTGGCACGCGCCAGTTCTTCCGTGCGCAACGCGACGCGCCGTTCGAGATCGTCGCGTACCTGTTCGAGCGCCGCTTCCGTCTCCTTGCGCACGGCGACTTCATCCAGCAGTTGCCGGTTCTGCGCAACGAGTTGCTTGTGCATCGCGCGCAGTTCGAGATGCACGCCGACGCGCGCGAGCATCTCGTCGACGCGCAGCGGCTTGGTCACGTAATCGACACCGCCCGAGGAAAACCCTTCGACGCGGTCTTCATGGCCCGTCAGCGAGGTCATGAAGATCACGGCGATATCGCGCGTGCGTTCGTCACGCTTGAGCCGCCGGCAGGTTTCGAAGCCGTCGATGCCGGGCATCTTCACGTCGAGCAGAATCAGATCGGGCTGCGCGAACGCCGCGCGTTCGAGCGCCTCCATACCGTCGAGCGCAACCAGCACGCGGATGCCGCGCGCCTCGAGACTGTCGACGACCACGCCGACATTGGCGGGCGTATCGTCGACGATCAGGATCGTGCCTGACGGCACGGCGGACGCAGCGACGTGGCTCATGATGCCGTGTTCCCTTCGAGATAGCGCTCCACCAGTTGCAGGATCGCCTTCGACTGCCAGGCACGCGCCAGTTGATGCAGCCGTGCCGCAAAGGCGGCGTGCGCCGGATCGATCGCCGCCATCCGCTCCGCCCATTGCACGATGCCGCTCATGTTGCCGTCGCGCGCAAGCTGATGCAGCTCGCTCATTGCGTCGGCGGGAATGTTGACGGGAAAGGTCGCCGGCATCGGCGCCCCGGCGGGCGGCTGGACAGCCTCGCGAATCCAGTCGATACCGAGCAGCGCCGCGATTCGCGCGAGCAGCACGTCGAAATCGAGCGGCTTGCTGATGAACGCGTTGGCGCCCGCTTCCAGACTCCTCGCGCCGTCCACGCCGCACGGCGACGCCGAGATCGCGATGATCGGCGTGCGCGCGAACGCGGGCATCGCGCGGAAGCGGCGCGTCACAGTCAGACCGTCGATGCCGGGCATCACGATGTCCGTGAGTATCAGATCGGGAGATTCCGTTTGCGCAAGCGCGATGCCATCGGCGCCGCTCGCGGACTCCACGGTGTCGAAGCCGATCCGCGTCAGCAGCTCGACGATGACCGCGCGGTTGATCTGCACGTCGTCGATCACCAGCACCTTGCGGCGCGGACCTTGGTAACCTGTGATGATCGCGGCGCCGCTCGTCACGTGGAGAATGCGCGGTTCCACGAGCGCGGGCGGCAGTTCGAACCAGAACACGCTGCCACGCCCGACTTCGCTCTCGACCTTCACCTCGCCGCCCATCGCGCGCACGAACTGGCGGCTGATCGCGAGGCCAAGCCCCGTGCCGCCCGCGCGGCGTTCGGCGCCGCCTGCCTGTTCGAACGGCATGAAGATCTTCTCGTGGTACTCGGCGGCGATGCCGATGCCCGTGTCGTGCACCTCGAAGCGGGCCGCGCCGCTCTCCGCGCGCCCGATGAACAGGCGCACGCTGCCTTCATCGGTGAACTTCACCGCGTTCGACAACAGATTGAGCAGCACCTGGCGCAAGCGATGCTCGTCGGCTCGCACGCCGCCCGGCGCATCGGCCGCAACCGTGCATTCGAACGCGAGCTTGCGCTGTTCGGCCTTCACGCCGATGATCTCGCGAATCGTATCGACGAGGCCCGCCAGCGGCACGTCGCAAATCTCGATGCGCAGCTTGCCCGCTTCGACCTTCGCGAAATCGAGCGTCTCGTCGATCAGCGCGAGCAGGTGCTCGCCGCTCTGCTGGATCACGGCGACGCCGTCGCGCTGACGCAGGCTGAGCGTGCTGTCGCGCCGGAGAATCTGCGCATAGCCGAGAATGCCGTTGAGCGGCGTGCGCAATTCGTGGCTCAGGTTCGCGAGGAACTCGCCTTTCGCGCGATTGGCCGCTTCCGCCATGTGCCGCGCTTCGCGCTCGACGGCTGCTTCGCGTTCGTCGAGATACGCGCGATGCAGCCGCATCGCCATTGCGTTGAACGCCGACACCACGCGGTCGAGCTCGTCCGGCTCGCGCGGCGGCTTGCGTTGCAGAACGAACGGCGACGGCGGCTCGTGGAAATCGTAGTCGCTGACGCTGCGTGCGATCGCCGCGAGGTGCCGCGTGAGCAGCCGCCACAGAATGTAAAACGTGAACAGCGCGACGAGAAACGTATTCGCGCCCTGGCTCACCAGTATCACGAGCGCCGTGCGCGTCAGATCGTGATAGAGGTTAGCGAGCGTCGCCTCGACATACAGCATGCCGATCTGCTCGATCTTGTCCTGCACGCGGTACACGATCGGGAACTCGCGGGCGACTCGCATGCCGGAGATGCGCTCGCGCTCGCCCACGCTCACCACGATCGACGAATTCACGGGCGGCAGCTCGCGCACTTCGGCGGCGCGGATATCGCGCAGGCGCAGCATGCCTTCGAGTTTGAGTTGCAACTGCCGCTGGTCGAGGCGCCACAGCGCCTCGCCAAGACTGTCGCGATAGCTGCGGTCGATATCGACGAGAGAGTTCTGGATCTGCTCGAAGCCGCGCTGGTAGTCGCGGAACAGCTGCACCGCGGTCAGAATCAACGTGATCGCGCAGCTGAAGGCGAGCACCGTCCCGAGCAGCCGCAGCACCACGCTGCGCCGCACATAACGGAGCCCGCTCCACCATGCGTCGAACCTGTCGAGACCCATATCACCCCGTGAGTGCCGCCGTTCTGGTTGTCCTGTTCTGCACTCGATGCCAAAGACCGCTTCTACCGCGCCCACACTGGGTTTCAAACGTCCGGTCTTTACCCTATCGTTTCCGGCACGTCGCCTGGCACCGTCAGCCTGAGCGTGAGCGCCGGCCGCCCGACCCGCCCAGACGCCGCAGCGCGCCGGGCGTGGTGTCGATCATCGGCGAGCAAGGCATCAGAAACGCAAGCGCGGTAATGTTGCGCTTGTCGCACCACGTATCGAACAGTCGCAGACAGTGCGAGTTGGCGCGCTCGACGATGTTTTCACGCTCGGACGAAAAGTCATACATGACGTGTCGGCTCGGGAGTGAGTATCGATGGCTCATGATGCACGCGCCGATTTTCTATTGCAGTCAGCGCAGGCTGGAAAATCCACGTGCGACATCCTGATTCACGTGTCCGGAAATCCTTAAGCGGGTGCGCACGTCCCAGCCGGCTGGCGATGCGTGAAAACCCCTGTATGTCGCTGCTAGACGCGCCTTCGTCCAGGGAAATCCTGACGTTTCGAACGCGGACGCCATACCGCCTCGACGGACACTTGACGTTGTCGGTTCGAAGCAGACTTCAAACGAACCGCATTTCATGGACCGCCCTATTCCATCGGCGCAACTCTTCCAACGCATGCGCTCCCGGCGAAACGTTAAAGTTTTCTTCTCAGATTCCGATATCTGTACCAGATAGTTAATTTTCCTGCCCCTGCGCCAGGTGCGCCCCGACAAAATGAAAGTCTCGACCAAGCTCCTTGCCCTTGTCAGCGCCGCGCTGGCGGGCGTCATCTGTGTCGCTGCAATTGCCCTTTCGCAACTTGACCACGCGCTCATCGATAGCCGGAAAGCGCAGATCAGCACACTGCTAACGAAGGCCGAGCATCTGGTCCTGTACTACCAATCGCTGGAGACGAGCGGCAAGATGACTCGCGCTGACGCGCAAGCTGCCGCGAAAACAGCGTTAAGCCAGCTCAACGCAGATACCAAAAGCTATTACTGGGTGACCGACACCGACAGCATCAATCTGGTCCATCCAAACCCGCGCCTGATCGGCACCAAGACGGGCGGCAACAAAACGAGGGACGGCAATCTGACCGATACCCAAGCATATAAGCAAGGCCTGGCGAGTAACCACATTGCGCTCGTCGATGTGCTGATCAAACGCACCCAAGATGGTCCGCTCGAGGCGAAACTGCAAGGAGTGGTCGACATCCCGGCATGGGGATGGTGGATCGGCACGGGATTTTTCTATGACGACATCGACGCAGCCTACTGGAAGCTTGCGAAGACATTGATAGGCATCTCTCTCGTCATCCTGGTCTCCGTTGGGACGATGGCGTGGTCTATGACGCGAGGTGTCTATCGGGCACTCGGCGGCGAACCGTCGGATGCTGCGGCGTTCGCAGCGCAGATTGCCGCGGGGAACCTCGCATCGGAAATCAGGCTCGCACCGTCGGATCGTTCAAGTCTGCTCTATGCGTTGGCTGAAATGCGCCTGAAACTCAGCGATATGGTGCGAGACATTCAGCGTTCGAGCGATTCCATTGCAACAGGTTCGGGTGAAATCGCGCAAGGCAACACTGACTTGTCGCAACGCACCGAAGAGCAGGCGGCATCATTGGAAGAAACTGCTGCGAGCATGGAGCAGCTGACGGCCACCGTAAAGCAGAATGCCGACAATGCAAGGCAGGCAAGCGAACTGGCCGTCCTCGCGTCTGACGCGACCAGGCGCGGCGGGCAGGCGGTTGATGAAGTTATCGGCACCATGCACGAGATGGCGGAGCAATCGCGCAAGATCGGCGAGATCATCGGCGTAATCGAAGGTATCGCGTTCCAGACGAACATTCTTGCATTGAACGCGGCCGTTGAAGCCGCGCGTGCGGGCGAGGACGGACGCGGTTTCGCCGTCGTCGCCGGCGAAGTGCGCACGCTGGCGCAACGCAGCGCGTCAGCAGCCAAGGATATCAAGGAACTCATCGGCTCATCGGTGTCACGCGTGGCCGATGGTACGAGCCAGGTCGCGATCGCAGGAGAACGCATGAGCGAGATCGTGCAATCCATCAAGCGTGTCAGCGGCATCATGGGAGAGATTGCAGCCGCGTCCGTCGAGCAGAGCACAGGTATCGAGCAGGTGAATCGCGCTGTTTCACAAATGGACGAAGTGACCCAGCAGAACGCTGCACTCGTCGAAGAGGCCGCTGCGGCCGCTGCGTCGCTCGACGAACAAGCCGCCAGGTTGCGGGCCACCGTGGGAATTTTCCGGCTTTACGAGGACTTAACACAATGATTGTTGAAGCTGTCGCCAGCATATGACGCAGCAGGCCAGGTTCAGGAATGCTTCGTGAAGTCTGGAGGCGTTGTTCGGTGGACTCGTGGCAGGTGAGCCATGCAACCTGCGCAGGCCACGTTTATATCCACCACTGCTATTCGATCATAGGCTGCCGTACTGGGCACGCGTGTAGCAAACACAAGAAGCCGCGCCCGGCAAAATCTCATCGCCCCGTGGTTAATCACCGGAGAACGCGGTCCCGGTCATGAAAGTGTTGCATCCAGTGCGGAAACGGCACCGGCGTCGCAGAGACCTTATCGAGGCGCATGAGCTGTTCAGAGGTCAGCAGAAGGTTTTGCGCATCGAGATTTGCCGCGAGCTGCTCGGGCGTGCGAGCTCCGATGATGACTGAAGTAATCTGCGCGCGCGCAAGTAACCAGGCCAGTGCGACTTGCGCCGGCATAGTGGCCAGTTCACTGGCCACTTCACGCAATACCTCGAGGATAGGCTCGGCCCTGACTGCATCAACGGGCGGAAAGTCGAGTTTCGTACGGCGCCCGGCCGTACCGCCCGCCTGAGCGTACTTGCCGCTCAGGTAACCGCCTGCGAGCGGACTCCAGACCAGCAGGCCCAGCTTGTTTGTCGTTGCGACGGGCATGATTTCGTGCTCGATGTCGCGACTCGTCAGCGAGTAGTGAACCTGATTGCTCGCAAGAGGTATGCGATCTGTGCGGATCGTTATGCCGAACGCTCGCTCAATATCGGCAGCGCTGAAATTGCATGCGCCAATGTGGCGTACCTTGCCCTGTGTGACCAGGTCGTCGAGAACACGAAGCGTTTCATCGAGCGGCACAAGTGCGTCGCGATCATGCAGTTGGAACAGGTCGATGTGATCCCGGCCGATTCTCTTCAGACTTGTCTCCACCGTGCGCATGATATGCGAGCGGCCCAACCCCACGTCGTTATGGCCGGAGCCGGTGCGTAGCCGGACCTTGGTCGCGACGAGCATCCGGCTTTCATCGAGGCGCAGCGCGCTTAGCACCTGCCCCACGACTTCTTCGGAGCCGCCCTGCGAGTATGCGTCCGCCGTATCGATCAGGTTGACGCCGCGCTCCACGGCCATCGCGACGAGCCGGGTGGCTTGACCGCTGTCCAGCCCGGCAATGTCGCCCCAGATGCCCGAGCCGGCACCGAATGTCATTGCGCCCAGACTCAGCCGTGAGACGCGCAGGCCGGTTCTACCTAGTGTGCTGTATTCCATCGCGTGTTCCTTGTGCGTGCGGCAACATGATGCAATGGCCGGGCGAAGCGCAGTTGCCCCGCGTCGGCCGACAGGTCCCGTTCAGACGGAACGTGACACAAGCTCGCCCAGAACCGTATCGAGTTCGACATCACCGCGGGCTATGTCATCAAGATGCGTTTCGAAATCGATCCAACCTTCGTTGAATCCGTCCAGCATGCGCATCCGTGGCAGCGGATATTTCATGCCCTGTGAGCGGAACAGCGCTTCCCAAGTCTGCCTGTCCACAACCTCGGCGCGGACAGGGCGATCGAGCACGCGAGCGAAAGCGGAGGCGAGATCGTTGGGCGACACACGGCGCGGGCCTTCGAGCTCGACAATGCGTACGCCGCTCCACGTCTGCTGAAGAAGCTCGGCCGCAACTCGCCCGACGTCTGCTGTAGCGACCATCGGTACGGGCTTGTCGAGCGGCTGCAGGTAACTCGCGATAACACCGTCGTCACGCGCGGACGCGACGTCCCATGCCGCGTTCTCCATGAACCAGCCCGGCCGCAGGAATGTCACGGGCATTGGCATCTCGCGCAACGCCTGCTCCATCAACGTGCGCTGCGTGAGCAGATTGCTTTCCTGCGCCTGGGCACCGATCGTCGACAGGCAAACCACTTTTTCGGGCCTTGCTTTCACAAGCGCCGTCGACACGGCGTCGATCACCGCCCGCGCCTCGGGAAATCCAGGCTCCGGATCGAACTCGGAAGGAGGCAGGACGAAAACACCCGTTGCGCCTTCGAACGCGGCGGTGAGCGACGCAGCGTCTTCCATGCGAGCCGTCGCGAGTTCGCAGCCGCGCTCTGCCCAGAGGCCTGCTCGTGTGATGTCGCGCACAACGGCACGCACCGGTTGACCTGCCGCGAGAAGCTGGCGGGCCACTGCGCCGCCTACCTTGCCCGTGATTCCTGTAATCGCAAACATTGTTCATTCTCCTTGCATGAGTAAATAAAGCGTGCCGCGCCGAAGCAGCGGCCGCCAGGCGCTCAAGCGCGCTGCAGACCGTCGTAAAAAGCCCGTTCGAATTGCCCGTAGAGATTCACCACGCGGGCATCGTAGAAAGGCAGCATCTGCGTAAAAAGCGATCCGGCGACGCGCTTGACGGGATCCACCCAGAAGTACGTGTTCAGCAGCCCGGCCCAGCTCACGCTGCCCGCACTGCGTCCATGGGGTCCGGGCTGTGTATTGATGTCAAACGACAATCCCCACTTGTGTGCCGCGCCCGGAAACTGATCGAAGCTGTTCGACCACGACGGTTGCGCCGTCTGCATTTCGGTAACCTGCAGATCACCGATGTGGTTACGGAACATCATCGCGACCGTGTCGGCACGCAGCACGCGCTCGCCGCGATACGTGCCGCTGTTCAACAGCATCTGGAGGAACGCCATGTAGTCGCGCGGCGTACTGAACAGTCCACCACCGCCCATGAAGAACTCAGGTCGCTGGTTGATCTCGAACGGCTCGATCGCCAGCGACCCATCTCCCTGACGCCTGTGCATGGCGGCGACGCGCTGTTTCTGTGCGCTGCCGATCAGGAAGCCCGTGTTGCGCATCCCCAGCGGTTCGAAGATGTGCTCGCGGAAGTAGACCTCCAGCGACTGGTCCGTCACCGCTTCGACCAGCTTGCCGATCCAGTCCATGCCGATGCCGTACTCCCAGCGTTCACCGGGCTCGAATTCGAGCGGCGCCGCGAATGCGCCGTTCATCGAGTAGCCGATGTCCGGCATGCCCGTCGCCTTCTCGTACTGGCCAAGCCTGTCGCTCCAGATGCTGTATGTGAAACCAGACGTATGGGTCAGCAGATGACGCACCGTGATCGCGTTACGCGCCGGGCGCAGCTTCGGCTGCCCTGAAGCGTCGAATCCGTCGAGAATCCGGGGGGCCTTCAACTGCGGGAGGAACTCGCCCGCCGGCTGATCCAGTCGTAACCTGCCCTGTTCGACGAGTTGCATGCACGCGGTGGCTGTAATGGCCTTGGTCATCGACAGGAGCCAGAAGATCGTGTCAGGGCCGATGGCCTCCCGACCATGAACATTCGTCCGGCCGCGCGCGCCCTCGTACACGAGCCCGCGTTCCGTTGCACCCATGGCGACAACACCCGCTACCGTGCCGTCGTCGACCGCCCCTTGCAGGCATTGATCGATTGGCGTGTAGGCGGGGTGATGGATCAGCGCCGCGTCTCCCGTCGAACGGAGCGGCGCGGCCTGTGCATTTCGGCTTGCGAACCCGCCAAGCGTCGCGACGGCTAGCAGGCTCGAAGCGCTCTTCAGAAGGTGACGACGATTCAGTCCGGCAGTCATTTCCTGTTCCTCTGCGAATGGATGATGTTTCCGTGAGGTGCATTCTGCGGAAATGCCGCTCAAAACCAAATGACACGGATGACATTAGATAAGTGACACTTAGTCACTAATGAGGCATGATTGAATTCTGCATGCGGCATGGCCGTCCGGTGCGAAGACGCTGTGCTGTTGTTAAGCCGATCGCTTGCGATCCACCACCCGTACTACACGCGACCATGAAATCCAGTAGCGAGAAGCTGTCCGGCGGCATTAGCGTGTTCGCTGCGGTAGTCGATGCAGGGACGTTTGCCGCCGCTTCGGAAGTGTTAGAAATGTCACCGCCAGGCGTCAGCCGGGCGATTGCGAGGCTGGAAAAGAAATTGAAGATCCGGCTCTTCAACCGGACGACACGCTCCGTCTCCCTGACCGAAGAAGGCCGCCGATTTTACGAGCAGGTCATGCCCCACCTCGCAGGGCTGGAGGAAGCCGCCGCTGCCGCGGCAGGTGGCGCGTCGGCTGTGCGCGGAAAGCTGAGAGTCAATCTCGATCCCGTTTTCTACCGGACCATTCTCGGACAACGGCTCGATGCGTTCATGGACGCGCACCCCGAACTCGAAATCGAGTTCATTGCGCGAGACAGTCTGGGCGACCTCGTCATGGACGGCTTCGACCTCGCGCTGCGATTCGGCGAGCCCAGGGCATCCACCCTGGTCGCGCGAAAACTGCTCGATAGCGGCATTGTGACGGTCGCGGCGCCGTCGTATATCGCCCGCTGGGGACGCCCGGCCAAACCGGAAGAACTTGAAAGCGGAATCCACAGATGTCTTGAATTTCGTAACCCGGAGACGGGCAAGCCGTTCCGCTGGGAATTCCATCGCAAGCGCAAACGCATTCTGGTCGACACCCGAGGTCGCCTCACGGTCAACGATCCCGGCGCGCTCCTGAATGCATGCCTCGCCGGCTCTGGGATTGCACAGATGCTGCTGCTTGGTGCCGAGCATCTGATTGCCGAGGGTCGGTTGGTCAATCTGTTTCCCGAATGGACAGACGAGCGGTATCCCTTTTACGCCTACTACCCGTCGCGGCACCACATGCCGGCAAAGACGAGGGCTTTTCTGGATTTTGTTATCGAGTTGACGGGCAATAACGGGGCCGTCGGCGCGAGTTAGGGCTGCTGCGGTGAGTTGGGGAGGCTGACAGTCTCACGCTCTAGTTGCCCTGCACTCACCAGAAATCATTCCACCGAAGCCAGCACGACCTGCGAGATATCGGCATCTCCGAGGCCTTCATTCACGGCACGCGTCAACCAGTCGCGGACACGACTCGCTATGGGCAGCACGATTGCGCACTCCGTCGCAAACTCGTTGATGGCATTGAGATCCTTGAGCATGGTGCGTATCGAACCCGTGGGTTGCTGCGGTGGCACGACCATACGCGGCTGCAATGTTTGCAAAAGGACCGAATCCGCCCAGCCTCCCGCAAGCGCAGCGGGAATACGAGCCGTGTCGATGCCGCCATGCTGCGCGAGCAGCGTGCCCTCTGCGATCGCTGCGATCGTGGTCATTACGATGATCTGGTTCACGAGCTTCGTTGCCTGGCCTGCACCGCTCTCCCCCATGCGCGTGACTCGCGCGGCGAATGCGCCAAGCACGCTTTCGATTGCAGCGATACGTTCCGCTTCGCCGCCAGCCATGATGGCAAGCGTCCCAGCCGCTGCGCCTGCAACCCCGCCCGATACGGGCGCATCGATCCACGCACCGTCCGTTATTGCCGACTGCCAGCGATTCGCCAGCGAGCGCGCGTGGGAAACCGAAAGCGTCGAATGATCGACGACGGTCAGTCCCGCGACGTGAAGCACGCCTGAGGCAAGACCATCCGTGCCGAATGCGACATCCTCGACGGCATTGCCATCGGCGAGACATAGCAGGACGATGTCGGATCGCGCGGCAACGTCCCGCGGTGTCTCGCAAGCGACACACAATGCCGTCGCAGTTTCCTTTTCGAACGCCTTCGACTTGTCATGTGAACGATTCCAGACCGCTACACGATGCCCCGCTGCTACGAGACGCTGCGCCATCGGCCAGCCCATCTTCCCGAGTCCGCAAAAGCCGACCCGCATCGATCCATCCGGCGCACTCATGCTTCGTCTCCGTGTGTGGGCGCATCGTACGGCCATTCGAGCGCGCCCGAATGCGTGACCGCGCCAAGATTCGCGGGTCGCACCAGCGCCTCGTATTTTTCGAGCACACCCGCCAGCCGGCGTGGTGCGCGCGGTGCCAACGCCGCGCGACGACGCACGAGTTCGTCCTCGTCTACCTGAACGTCGAGCGTGCGCGCTATCGCGTCGATGACAATCCGGTCGCCATCGCGCAGCAACGCAATCGGTCCACCCATAGCAGCTTCCGGACCGACATATCCGATACACATGCCGCGCGTGGCGCCAGAGAAGCGTCCGTCCGTGAGCAACGCGACCCTTTCGCCCATACCCTGCCCGTAAATCGCCGCCGTCACACTCAGCATCTCGCGCATGCCCGGACCGCCCTTCGGTCCTTCATTCCGGATCACGAGCACGTCACCTTCGTTGTAGCTGCGCGCAGCGACTAGGGCCATACAGTCCTCTTCGCATTCGAAAATGCGCGCCGTCCCTTCGAAACGCAGCGACTTCAGGCCCGCGACTTTCAGGCACGCGCCGTCGGGCGCGAGATTACCGCGCAAGATCACAAGTCCGCCGTTTTCTCCAAGGGGCGTATCGCAAGCGCGCACCACTTCGCCGTCCGGATCGGCTGCATCGACGAGCACCTCTTCGAGTGTGCGGCCATCAAGGGTCAGCACGTCGCCGTGCAGATGCCCGCCTTTGAGCAGTGCCTTCAGCACGACAGGCACGCCGCCCGCATGGTGCAGGTCTTGCGCGAGATATCGTCCGCCCGGTTGCAGATCGCCGATCAACGGGATGCGGGCAAACACGCGTTCCACATCGTCGAGTGTGAAACGGATACCCGCCTCGTGCGCGATCGCCGGGATATGCAATGCGGCGTTGGTCGAGCCTCCCGTCGCTGCGACGGCGGCGCACGCGTTTTCCAGGCTCTTCATCGTGACGAGATCGCGCGGCAGCGGGCCGCCATGCATCAGCGTGCGCATCACCGTTTCACCGGCGCGTCGTGCAATCGCAATGCGTTCGCTGTAGACGGCAGGCACCATCGCTGAACCGGGCGGCGCGAGACCGAGCGTCTCGGCGACCATCGCCATGGTGTTCGCGGTGAACTGTCCCGGACACGAGCCGGCAGTCGGCGTACAGCGTTTTTCGATTGCATCGAGTTGCGCTCGCGTGATGTCGCCGCGTTGCGCCGTGCCGACCGCTTCGATTGCCGTCAGGATCGTCGCCTGACGGCGCAGTCCGTGACCCGTGCCGCCAGGAAGCTGGCCAGGCGCAGTGCCGGGCAGCATCGCCCCGCCGAACAGGAACACGCCCGGCACATTCACGCGAACCATGCCCATCAGGATGCCGGGCAACGTCTTGTCGCATCCCGCTACACCGACCAGCGCATCGTAGCCGTGCGCGCGCACGAACAGTTCTACGCTGTCGGCTACGACCTCGCGCGATACGAGGCTCATGCGCATACCCTGATGATTCATCGACGTGCCGTCTGATACGGAAATCGCCGAGCCGCGGATCGGTACGCCACCGCCCGCAGCGACGCCGAGCCGGGCATTGTCAGACACCGCGTTGAGCGACATCGAACAGGGTGTGTTCTCGCCGAATGTATCGACGATTGCGACGAAGGGCTTTTGCATCGATTCGTCGTCGAGACCGGTCGCGCGCAGAAATGCGCGATGCGGCGCGCGCGTTACGCCCTCGGTGACCATGCGTGAACGGTGTTTGCCGAGCGGCTTCTTGCTCTGAAAGTGGGACATGTCGGTGGTTTCAGTGAGTTCAGCCGTTATTGAGCAACAGGCCGTTTTCGGCGGCGATGACTTGCCCCGTTATCGAGGGCGCGGTGCACAGGAACCACGCAATGTCGGCGATCTCGCCGGGAAGCGACACGCGCTTGAGCGGCGCGTTCGTCGTCATGCGGTCGATCACGGCGGCGTAGCGCGACGCGTCGAGCGCGCGGAACAGCAGGCCGTCATCGACCATGCCGGGTGCAATTGCATTGACGCGCACGTGCGGCGAGAGAGAACGTGCGAGCGACAGCGTCATCGTATTGACCGCGCCTTTGGACGCCGCATACGCAAGCGACGAACCCGTTCCATTCAGCGCCGCCAGCGACGAAATGTTGATGACGCTCGTGCTGCGTGACTGCGTTGCGCTTTCTCGCAGCAACGGGGCAGCCGCACGCGTCATCTGATACAGGCCGATTGTGTTCACGCGATACACGCGCTCGAATTCATTGGCGTCGAGCTGGTCGAATGCGTCGTGCGTGATTACCTTCGTTGTTCCCGCGCAGTTCACTAGTGCATCGAGTCGGCCGAAGCGCCTCGTCACGCTCGCGACGGCCGCGCGGCAATCCGCGTCGCTGCCGACGTCGGCGTCGAATATCAGCGTGTCGCTGCCCGCATCGCGGCAGGCGGCCGCCACAGTCTCCGCACTTTCTCGGGTGGAAGCATCGAAGTTGCCGATTGCGACTACATATCCCGCACGCGCGAAGCGCAACGCCGTCGCTGCGCCAATCCCGCTTGCCGCGCCCGTGATCATGCACACAGGCCGAGTTTCTGGTTTCATCGAAAGATCCATTACGACAGAGGTTTGGACTGACGCGCGGGCATCGTCAGCACCAGCAGCGCGCCGATAACTAGCGCAACCGCGATCGCGATCATGCCGGGAAGCAACTTGCCACCGCTCAGATCGGAGAGCCAGCCGACCATGAACGGGCTCACGAATCCCGCGAGATTTCCAGTGCAATTGATGACCGCGATTGCAGCGGCCGCACCCGCGCCGCCCATCATTGCAGTAGGAATGCCCCAGAACACTGGCGCGATCGAGTTGATGCCGATAGCCGCAACCACCAACGCGACGAGAGACAGTCCGACATTCGATGCGAACAGCACCGATGCCAGCAGCCCGAGCGCGCCGATCGTGCAGCACACGGCAACATGACGACGGCGCTCCCCGCGACGGTCTGCATGCCGTGCGATCAGCACCATCGCAACGGCGCTGATGAGCGAGGGCACTGCCGACAGCCAGCCGATGTTCGCAATGCTCGCGACCCCGCTCGCCTTGATAATGGTCGGCACCCAGAATGCGAGGCCGTAATTGCCCATCGCGATACAGAAGTACGTGAGGCCGAGCAACCAGACCCGGCCACTTGCGAATGCGCCCCGCACCGAGTGTTCGACGCGCGTCGCAGCATCGCGGCGCAAATCGGCGGTAAGGCGTGTCTTTTCTTCGGCGCTGAGCCATTTGACGGAGTCGATGCGGTCATAAAGCAGGAAGAACGCCGCGATGCCGACCACGAGCGAACCGAGACCTTCGACGACGAACAGCCACTTCCAGCCCGCTACGCCATAAACACCGGCAAAGTGCGACATCACCCAACCCGACAATGGACCGCCGATCGCCCCCGACACAGGAATGGCCGTCATGAAGAGCGCGATGATCTGCGAGCGCCGGGCGGACGGAAACCAGTTCGACAGATACAGCACGATTCCGGGGAAGAAGCCCGCTTCGGCGACGCCGAGCAGAAAACGCAGCATGTAAAACGAGGTCGCGTCCTGTGCAAACATGGTTGCGCACGACACGATGGCCCACGTGACCATGATTCGCGCGATCCATCGGCGAGCGCCGACGCGGTCGAGAATCAGGTTACTCGGCACCTCGAAGATGAAATACCCGAGAAAAAAGATGCCCGCGCCGATCCCATAGACGGTTTCGGAGAGATGCAGATCGGAGAGCATCTGCAACTTCGCGAAGCTGACGTTCACGCGGTCGATGTACGCGACGACGAACGCGAGAAACAGGAACGGCAGAATGCGGCGCGTGAGCTTGCGGTAGAGCGCAGCGTTCGCCTCGTTCGTTTCGTCAGCATCGTCGCGCCGGCCGCCCAGGCTATCGGGCGCCACATGGCCCGGGGGCTCGCCGTATGAAGTCATGCTCATGATGTCGTCTCCAGTCGTGTCGTTTTGTTATGCTTTCTGCCGATGCGATGACGGATGTTTCGGCATAGACGTAAGCGTAGCCGGGCTCGTCGACCAGTCGCAAATCACTCTTTCGGCGCGGCACATAACCGTTTGGTTATACCGGATCAGGGAAAACACGAATGTCTGCCACCAGTGACTCGATCGAACGTTTCTTTCGCAGCGGCCTGAAGCTGTCACAGCTGCGCATACTCGTGAGCCTCGCCGACCTCGGACAGGTCACGCGTGTCGCAAGCGCGTTCCACGTCACGCAACCGGCGATCTCGAAGCAGATTGCCGAAATCGAAAGCGCGCTTGGCGTGCAGGTCGTCAATCGCACCGGGAATTCAGTCGAACTCTCGGTCATCGGCGAAGTGATCGTTGCGTGCGGACGCGAAGTGCTGCGTCACATCGACCTCGCTCGTCGCGATGTCAGCGCCCTTGCGTCGGGCACGGGCGGCCATGTGCGGCTTGGCGCAGTTGCGACGATTCCCGAACCGCTGATTGCGAATTCTGTGCAACTGTTTCTGCGGCGCGCGCCCAGCGCATCGCTGTCGTTTGTCGAAGGCACCCTCGACAGGCTCATCAAGCTGCTCGACGATGGCGACCTCGACATCGCGCTCGGCCGCAACCGCGTAACGAGCACGCAAACCCCACTGGCGCAGGAAACGCTGTATCGGGAGCCGTTTGTCTTCATCGCCGGCACGTCGCATCCGTTGGGCGCGCCGGAGCGCGAAATCGACTGGAACGATCTCGACGCATGCCGGTGGATCACGCCGCTTCATGGGTCGCCTGCCTACGCTACCTTGATCGAAGCATTGAGCGAGCACGGTGTCGCGCCAGCAGCTGGCAGCGTCGAATCGAGTTCGCTCGCGTTGAATCTCACGCTGCTACAAGGCGGCGAGTTCGTTTCGATACTTCCGCTATCGGTTGCACGGCAACACACACTACGCGGCACCATGCGCGTGCTGCCGCTGGCACCGCTCGAACCGCTGGGGGAAGTCGTCGCGTATTGGCGCGCAGACGTGACGGCACCTGCTGCGCAGCTCTTTGCGGAATGCCTGAAGGAAGTGTCGGGCGAATTGCTCGGCGACTGAGGAGCGGACTCTATCGTGGCACGCCCTTATTGGCTAGCCGTCAGAAGTGTCCGGTAACGCTCAATGAAACCCGCACTGGCCGAGATGAAATGCGTCATGTCTTCCTCTGTTAAAGGCAGGCTCAGTGTCATGTAACCGCGTCGCGCCACGTACACGCCGCTCTCGATCAGATGGAAGAAGAACAGATCTTTGATCCTGTGCTCCAGGCCGGCAAGATCATCGACGGAACAGATTGCCTTGTCAGTGGGCTGAAGGTTCATCAATGAACCCAGTCCGATAAATCGCATTGGCAGACCAGACGCCGTGAACTGCTGGTTCAAGGCATCGCGAAACCGGTCACCCCGTTTATTGAGTTCCACCGCGGCCTCCGGCGTGTACAACTCGCGAAGTCCGGCGACGCCCGCCGACATTGTCAGTACGTTGTTGTTGAATGTGCCGGCGTGTGCCAACGCGCCGTGCTGGCGTGGATCGAACTGCGCCATGATGTCCTCACGCCCGCCGAAAGCGCCGAACGACATTCCTCCGCCGATGTATTTCCCGAGCGATGTCAAGTCGGCCTCGATGCCGAGCCGCTCCTGCATTCCACCGGGTGCCAGCCGTGAAGTCATCACCTCGTCAAAAGCGAGTAACGCGCCGAATCGCGTGCACAGGTCGCGCAATGCGCGCAAAAATTCCGGTTGCCCAACGATACATCCCGACGCACCCTGCATTGGCTCGACAAGAATCGTGGCGATATCGCTACCATGCTTGTCGAACAACGCCTCGACGCTGGCGACGTCATTGTATTTGGCAAGCAGGAATTCATGCGGGACGTTGACCGGGTTGTGACCGGAACCGAAGGAAAGCACCCCGCCGTGATATCCACCGTTAAACACGACAATCTTCGACCTTTTTGTGTAGGCCTTGGCTGCGGCCAGCAATAGCAGATTCGCCTCTGTTCCTGAATTGGTGAAGCGCACGCGTTCGACTGTCGGGAAGCGGTCGCAAACAGCTCCCGCCAATTCAGTCTCGATCAGATTGTGCCCGCTGAGATTGATCCCGCTATCGAGTGCAGTATCGATCGCGCGACGGATGACGGGGTTTGAATGGCCATAAACGCCGGCGCTGAACTCTGCAATGAAGTCTCGATACTCGTGTCCATCCGCATCCCAGAGTCTTGCTGCCTGGCCTCGTGCCATGGCGAGCGGGAATGGCGGGTAATAGAGCACTGAGCGCGTGTTACCGCCAGGCATGGCTGCCGTCGCCTTCGCAAATTGCGCCGCGCTTTCTGGATTTGCGCTTGCATATCTTTCTGCCGCTTTGTCTAGCGCTTCAGAGAGTGCTGCCGCATGCGACCGTCTATCGGATTTCGTCATGTCAATGTGTTCGGTGTTCAGGTGAATCGTGATCTAGCCTGTCTCGGAGAACCGCGCCATCTCTCTCCACGCCAGCCCCTCTTCAACATTTCCGCGAGCCTTGTACTCGCACCCAATCCAGCCCCCATAGCCGCGCAGTTCAGCTTCGTCGAGCACCTCCATGATATCCACGTCGCCAGCACGCGGCTCACCTCGATCCGGTACAGCCGCAATCTGGATATGACCGATCCTCGACCAGTTTCTTTTCAGCACGTCTCGAACTCTGCGGTGATGCATGCCGACGTGATACGTATCGAATTGAATCTTCAACCAGGGATGCCCGACATCGTCCAGCAAACGCGCGAGTTGATCGACCTCATGATAGAAATACGCCGGATGAAGGGCGCGGTTCAAGGGTTCAAACAGTAATCTGACGTTATTCGAAATCGCGAGATCGGCAGCTAATGCGACATTGGATTTGAACGTTTCGAGGCACGCGGTGCGCCAATACCCAAACGTGTTACCCGCCATGATATGCAAGGCTTGCGCACCGGCCACCTGACAGTAGTTCAGCGCCATGTGCAGGCTTTCAGCAAATTCGTCTTCGCGACCCGGAATGGCTGCGATGCCGAGTTCTCCCCTGGCAATATCTCCGGGCGGTGAGTTGATCCCTAGCAGTGTCAGGTCGAATTTCTGAATCGCGTCGCGAACTTCACCTGGCGGGACCGCGTAGGGAAAGTGCATTTCCACTGCGCGAAAGCCTGCGCGCGCCGCCGCTTCAATGCGTTCCAAAAGCGGCAGATGCGACCACAGCGTTCCGACGTTAGCTGAATATCGTCTCATATGAATCTGGCGATCAGGCTTGCCTCGCGGCCATCAGCGCGCGCCTCACCGCAGCAATGGTCTGGTCCACATCGTCATCCGATATGGCCGTCGAGCCGACGAACATGTTGCGAAGAACATGCAGCCCTTCCACGGCCATCAGCTTCGGCATGCTCGCGGAGAGCGCCGAAACCTCCGGCGTCTGCTGCGCATAGAGATCGCGATAATCGACGGGGATGCTTTCCGTGAATAGCATGTTCGTCATCGAACCTCGATTGACGACATGCCCCTGCGTCCTGGTATCGGCGAGTGCGCGCCTCAACCCATCCGCCAGCCGCTGACCCTGTGCCGCCAGCATGTCGAACGCGTCCGGTGTCATCAGCGACATGGCCACGAATCCGGCAGCCATGGACATCGGGTTGCCTGTAAATGTGCCGGAATGCTTCACCTTAGGCTCGCCTTCATCGACCGAGAAAACGGACATCACTTCACGCTTACCGCCGACCGCTCCGACGGGTAGTCCACCTCCAATCATTTTGCCCATCGTCGTGAGATCGGGTGTGACGCCAACGATGCCCTGCGTGCCGCGAAAGCCGGTACGCAGCGACCACACTTCGTCGAAGATCAGAACCATGCCGAGCTTTTCTGTCGTTTCGCGCAGCGCGACGAGAAACTCGCGATCTGCGTACACGGCAGTTCCCAAGGACAGGCCGCTCGGATCGATAATGACCGTGCCGATCTCCGAGGCGTTGCGTGCCAGGATTTCCCGCATGGTCGCAATGTCATTCAGCGGAAACAACACAAGCTCATTCAGCAACGAGCTTGGCGTGCCGGTGTTGTGTGCAAGGACTGCCGGGCGTTCGCGGTCACCCCATTGATTGGCTGACGGCATGTAACTGGCCTCGAGCAGATCATATTGACCGTGGTAGCCGCCTTCGAGCTTGGCTACTTTCGATCTGCCGGAGAACGCTCGCGCGGCCTTGATCGCGATGAGATTAGCTTCTGTCCCGGAGTTCATGAACCGAACCTGCTCGACCGAGGGAATTCGCTCGACAAGCAACTCGGCCAGGTGCACTTCCCATTCGGCGGGCATCGTGGCGGACAACAGGCGCGCGGCCTGCCTGGAGATGATTTCGACAACTTCGCGCTTGTTGTGACCGTGAATCAGCGAGGCGAAGTTGTTGACCCAGTCGATACGCGTCCGACCGTCCGCATCCGTTATATAGGGCCCGTCAGCACTGACGGCATAAAAAGGATGAGGTTTCGTGACGAGCATGTTTCGGGTGTAGCCCGAAGGCATCACGGCTCGGGCGCGCTCGAAAAGTCGTGCGGAGCTGTCTTTGCTGATTGCGTCGATATCAAGGTTCATTTCTTGTCCGTAGAATCTTTTCCTGCGCGGTAAGCGTCAAGATTTGGTTGCTGTAGCACAGTTCGCCCGCGTGCCGCACCTTCCATCGCCTCGTTAGAAGCGGAACGCACAAGAACCCTGCCCCGGTGCGCTTTGATTGCGTTCGCCGCGAAGCTTCGGTAACGGCTGTACTGGCCTGCGTCAGTAATCCGAATCAAGGCGACAACATAATCTTTTAGCAATTCTCGCCTCCCCTTGTGCGCGCTGGATCGACGGGCTTCTCCAGATGAAACTCTCCGGACCCGCGCTCCAGCCCGGCAAGAATAGGCGACCAGAAAGATCATTGACAAATCACTTTTTAGGTCACTACATTACCCCTAGGTAATGTGACCAGAGACAAAAGATGTTGACTCCCATAGAGCGGTTTTTCTCTAGCGGCCTCCGACTGTCGCATCTGCGACTGCTAGTTGCGCTGGCGGACCTCAAGCAGGTCACGAAGGTAGCGGCCGCCTTCAATGTCACGCAGCCAGCCGTGTCCAAACAGATTGGAGAGATCGAACAGGCACTGGGCGCTGCCGTGACTGAGCGCGTCGGTAAGGCTGTATTTCTTACGGATGTCGGGACAGTTCTCGCGCGACGAGGTCGGGAGATCCTCCGGCAGGTCGGACTTGCCCAGCGGGACGTTGCTTCGCTGGTCACGGGCACGGCGGGGCATGTGAATCTCGGCTCGGTAACGGCGGTGCCGCCCTCGTTTATTTCACAGTCGATGGTGAGCTTTCTCACTCGCGCACCGGCAGCCTCCGTTCGATTCATCGAGGCCCCGCTGGACAAACTGCTCGAAATGCTACGCACGGGCGAAGCCGATCTCGTACTTGCGCGAGCAAGAGCGAAAGACGACCCCGACCTGATGACGGAGTCGCTATATAGTGAGCCCATTGTCTTCGTCGCAGGTCCCGGTCATGCGCTTTCCAGAGAGCGACTCGTCACCCTGAAGGACCTCACGGAATTTACCTGGCTCGTCCCACAACAAGGCAGCCCGTCCCACATCGCGCTCGCCCGGTTGATGGAAGAAGAAGGCCTCGATATCCACGACGCGGTTGTAGAGTCCAGTTGCATCGCGCTGAATATCGAGTTGATGATGCGCGCACCTTTTATCGGGTTACTGCCGTTGTCCTACGCAACCGAATATGCAGCGAGAGGCCGCATATCGTTGATCAATTTCCCGTCTCTCACGAAACTCAGTGAAGTGGTGCTATACCGCAGAGTAGATCTCAATAGCCCGGCGCCGCTTCTGCTGGCGCAGTGCATGCGCGAGGAGGCAGCCGCTAGCGTCACACAGGGCGACTCCAGCATCAACTGAGTGCAGTACTTTCAACCTGGTCATATTACCCCCGCGTTATACGAGCATCCAAAAGAGTCAATTGTCATGGTCTTTTTGCACCCATAGCCTTTGTTCCACTCTCCTCGACGTGATTTGCAGGAGAACTTCAACAGGCTGATTGCTATTGGGAGCGGGAGAATGACCAGTCATATCAAAACAGGCTTCGCGGTAATGGCGCTGTCGTTCGCATGCTGCATGTCGTACGCGGCTGATGACATCAAGATCGTGAAAATCGGCAGCGCAGCGCCGACCACCGGCGCAATTGCAAACCTCGGAAAGGAAAACGAGAACGGAGCCCGGTTGGCAGTGGAAGACATCAACCGTCACGGTCTTGTCGTCGCTGGGCAAAAGATAAAGCTGGAACTTGTCGCCGTGGATGATCAGGCCGATCCGCGCCAGGGGACTCAGGTCGCGCAACGCCTGGTCGATGACGGCGTGGTGGCAGTCGTCGGGCACCTGAACTCCGGCGTTTCAATTGCAGCATCGCGCATCTACCACGACGCCCAGGTGCTGCAAATTTCACCGGACTCAACCAATCCGCAGTTCACGCAGCAAGGTTTCAACACGACTTATCGTCTCGTCGCGACAGATGCACAACAGTCGCCCGTGCTCGCGCACTACGCTTTGCAAACCTTGAAAGCGAAGAAAGTTGCTATCGTCGACGACAGCACAGCATACGGTCAGGGGCTCGCCGATCAGTTTTCAGAAGCAATCAAGGGCGGCGGCGCACAAGTCGTCGCACGAGAAGCGACCAACGACAAGGCCATCGACTTCAAGGGGCTCATTACCAAAATAAAGGGGCAATCTCCGGATGTCATCTTCTATGGTGGAATGGATGCGACGGCCGGACCATTTATCAAACAGGCAGCACAATTGGGACTCAAGGCGAAGGTGCTCGGCGGCGATGGCACCTGCTCAGATGAAGTCGCGTCGCTGGCCGGCCCAGCCGTCGACAATCTGGTTTGCAGTATTGCCGGACTCCCGCTATCCCGGATGAAGGCGGGTCCGACATTCGAAAAAGAGTATGAAAAGCGGTTCGGAACTACTGTCCAGATCTATGCGCCGTATGCCTACGACTCAGTCATGGTCATCGTCGATGCCATGAAACGCAGTGGTAGCACTGATCGCGCGAAAGTTCTGGCAACGGCTCGCTCGACCGATTATCAAGGCCTGATTGGCGGCATTCAGTTCGACGGCAAGGGTGATGTGAAGAACCCAAGGCTGACGCTATACGGTTACAAGGACGGGAAGAAGATCCTTCTCACCACGATGACGCCTTGAGCATCAAACGTTCTGATGGCGCCCACCCATTGTCGTTTTGCGGAACGGACTTCATGTGCGCATGAGGTCTGTACTTCTTGCCCGCGTGCGGCATCACCTTCGTGCTGCTGTTCGTGCTCGATGGAGCCTGGACTTACACCGACGCGCTCGCCGATCTTGCACAAGGGCATGCGGGCGGCACCTGCTCGCGCGCCCCGCTGTTCGGTGCACTGCAGTTGGGCGCGACGTCAGCCCCAGTCACCCGCGCGATGCGCGGCGCACAAGCACGGGCGACGCGCGTGACGGCATTGCAACGGGCGCGCTGCCTGAGCGGAGGTGCACTGATGGGCTGGGCAAGCCTGATGATTCCTGGCGGCAACGACTCGCTCGCGCCTTCTATCTGTCCCGCGTTCCGACGCTCGGCCGCAAGCTGCGGATCTTTGTCGAATGGAGCTGGAGCATGTTCTTCCCGACCGACATCACCCACTTGCGCTTTACGCGCTCGAGCGAAGCCGAAGATATCAATGGACATGTGCCGCGCAGCGGCATGCCATCAGATAACAAGGGGCGAACGAATGCATTCGTTCGCGCTGTGCCCGTGACATCCGACGCGACGCCACACGTCGGCGCTAACATCCGAAACCATCCTTCCCGGTGAAATCAGGGGGCGTGTCTCCTCGAGATCGCCATGAAGCGTGAAAAGATCACCACCTCGCCGTCGATGCCGTCCGCGTCCGCGTCCGCGTCACCATCCTATCCTCGCGGGCCATCCAGATTCATCGACGGGGAATATCTCACCATCACCAATCGCGTCCAGAGTCGATCTGGCCGCATACGGTCAACGCTCGCGGCCTGGCGCTTACCGCGCCAGCCGCGCCTGAAGAAACTCGATGAAGCGTTGTGTCTTTGCGGGTAGCAGACGGGTTTCGGTAATCGCGTAGATCGGCGTCGCCGAACCGTGCCAGCTGGGCAAGACCGGCCGCAAGAGCCCGCTCGCCAGATCATCGGCGACGACTTGTTGCGGAAGCAAAACGATCCCCATATCGAGGCTTGCCAGACGACGGATCATGCCGACACTGTTGAGCGCGATCCGCCCGCGTACCGGAACCGTTGCCGTACGTTTTCCGTCGTGCAATGTCCATGTGCCCGCCTTCAGGATAGCCAGGCATTCGTGCCACTCCAGATCCGCAGGCTTGCCGGGCTCGCCCGCTCGCTCCAGATAACGGGGAGACGCATACAGGTACGGCGTCAGCGAAGCCAGCGTGCGCGAGATCAGTTGCGAACTCCCGGATTCGCCAATGCGGATCGCCACGTCATAGGGTTCGCTGACCAGATCGACCCGCCGCGGGGTGAGATCGAAATCGAAGCTGATGCCGGGATACATGTCGGCGAACTCGACGATCAACGGCGCGAGGTAAGTCACGGCGAAGTCCACCGGCAACGACACCCGAAGCGTCCCACTGGGCTGCGCAAGCATGTCCCCCAGTTGTTCATGCGCAAGGCGCGCCTCGTCGACGATGCGTTTGCACCGTTCGAAGTAAAGCTGCCCGGCCTCGGTCAGTTCGATCTTGCGCGTCGTGCGGTGCAGCAGCCGAAGCCCGATGCTCTTCTCCAGCGCGCTGATCCGGCGGGACAACGTCGAGTTCGGTATCCCTACCGCTTCAGCCGCGTGGCGGAAGCCGTTGGCCTTCACCACTTCCACGAACAAAGCCATGTCGTTCAGGTAATCATCCATCCACATTGCTCCATGAATGGATCAATGATATCCGAAAGACTATCTTTATCTTCGGTGTGCAGCAGAGGATGATCGAACCACTGCCCGTTCAACCTGATCCGAGGATTCCGTCGTGAGCAAACTGTTCGATTCCATCCGTGTTGGCCGTTACACCCTGCAAAATCGCCTGGTCATGGCGCCGATGACCCGTTCGCGTGCCCAGTACGACGGCACGCCTGGCGACCTCGCCGCCCGCTATTACGCGCAGCGCGCCGGGGTCGGCCTGATCGTCTCGGAAGGCACGCAGCCTTCGGACGACGGCCAGGGCTACCTGACGACACCGGGCATCTACACCGACGCACATGTAGCAGGCTGGAAGAAGATCACGAGCGCGGTGCATGACAAAGGCGGCCGTATATTCATTCAGCTGATGCACGCGGGCCGCATGTCGCATCCGGATAACACGCCGCACCACCGCCCCGCTGTCGCACCGTCGGCCATCGCGCCGGGCGTAGGCATGTTCACGACCGGCGGCATGCAGGACATCCCCGTGCCGCGCGCACTGTCGAGCGACGAAGTGCGCCGGACAGTCGCGGATTTCGCCTTCGCGGCTCGCCGCGCCGTCGAGTCGGGCGCCGACGGCGTCGAGATCCATGGCGCCAACGCCTACCTGATCCAGCAGTTCTTCGCGCCAAGCGCCAATACGCGCACCGACGAATACGGCGGCTCGATCGAGAATCGCGCGCGCTTTGCCATCGAGGTTGCCACGGCCATCGCCGGTGAAATCGGCGCCGACCGGACGGCCATCCGCCTGTCGCCGGGCACGGCGATGGGGGGTATCGACGAGGGAGCGGAACTGCACGCGTTATACCGCTACCTTGTCGCTGAACTCGACAAGCTGGGCCTCGCGTATCTGCATATCATGCATCTGGGCGACGAGCCATTGCTGGCAGAGATTCGTAAGCTTTGGACAGGCACGCTGATCCTGAACCGTCCGGGACGTCCGCGAGAACAAGTGGGTGCCGACGCGGCATCGGGTACCGCCGATCTGGAAGCCTATGGTGCGATGGTGCTGGCGAACCCCGATTTCGTCGAGCGGCTCAAGACCAATGCGCCGATGAACGAGCCGCAGCGTGAAGGCTTTTTTGGGGGCACGGAGAAGTTCTATACCGACTACCCAACGCTCGCGCTATCCGCGACAGAGTGAGGTCGCCATGAGCGCCTTTTCGACACGAACTGCAGCGCCTCGCAGTTGTTTATCGTCATCGGATGCAAAACCCGTGACGCGGCGTGCGTCGTGGCACTGATAGTCCACGTGTGAGTGAATCAGACCTGCGGCCGTTCAAGCTGGTGTCCGAGCGCACGTCCTAAAAAATGGATGACCCGCTTTGCCAGCGAACAACGAAGCAGGGTCGAACCATCACAAGCATCTGCATATCTACTTGATGCGAGGGAATCTGTACTCTTCAAAAAATGACCCTGTTCCCATTGGAAGATTGAATATCAGCGCGTGGTAGGCAACGCGCATCTCGCGCCGGAATATCAGGTCTCCGTTGCCGTCGATTCGAACCATATCCTCAGTCGTCACATGATTTGGCCCATAGTCGGAACGCGTGCTCTCCTGGTACTTTCTGTATAGCGCGCCACCCTTGCATATGACTTCAGTCTTTGGCGGTTCCTCGGCGCTGTACTCCCCGATCTCCGAGTCTCCATAAAACGCGGCAATCACGTAGCTGTTGCTCCCCGATTTCGTTACCCTGACGTAATCTGGCGGGACAATGATGCCGTGTCCGTCGACTTTGTAGCGCGACACCATCAGCTTCCTGGCCTCCAGGTCAGCGGGCGGAAACACAAAATCCAGCGTCAGTCGTGAACCGATCTGCTGAGTCGGATCGCCGCGCACCATTCTTCCCGCTCCCGCGTATCTCCCGCTCAAGTCAGGGCAGTCCGTTACCATCGCGCCCGATGGCGACGATGACGTTCCGCTCGCCGTGTGCCCAGCGCATCCCGCCGTATTCACTAGCAGTACAACGCAAATAGAGAGCGACGCCCGCTTCATTTATTTTGTTCCTTCGATTGTCCAACATATGTTCCCGCTGACAATCCATACTGATTCAGCAGTGTCGGAATGGCAAAGATACTGGCAATAGGAATATCGACATCGGTTTGGCGAGCACGACGTTTGCCCGCGAACCGAGCACGGCGAGCTGCCCCGAAATCACACTCGGGTCTGTGCTCGTCACCTGATTGACGATGGTGCGCGCATTGATGCCGACATTGTTGAGGTCGACCCCGGCGCTTCCAACGTTGAAGTGGGCGTAGGTGTTATGCGATACACCACCAACGGATGGCGCAATGTTCACGACCTGGTGACCGTTCGCAGCCGTCGATACGGATGTGGCCGTGCCGCCGTCCGCGACGACGCCCGCCGCGTGCGCATGCGACGACGCTACCGCCAGAGCAAGCAAACAACACTGAACTACCCGCCCGTTCTTCAGGCAGGCGGTACTTCCTGTAGATCGCCTCGACATACCGCTCACTCGCCGCTCTCAGACAGCGAGTTCCCCGTTCGTTCTTGATTTATGCAGGCTGCATGAAGGACCTGCGCGTAGTCATGGGACGAATGTCGGCAACCGTTACGAAAACTTTAGGAGCATTTCCTTTAGAAAATTCTTTAAATAACTTCGGAAATGTTAAATGGTCAGATCTCCACACATTGCAAATCCGCGACGAGTCATGCGCGCCGCACTGTGCGCAGCATCGCCGCGTGTTCGCATGCTTCGCTCTCGGGCCGCAGTGGCAAATACAACGGGGAATGTTTCGATCAAAGCCGCGTCACGCTCTCAGCGCCCTCGCGAGATCGGCCAGGCGGTACGGCTTATAGACAAAAGGAAACTCATTGAAAGCGCCATACTCGTCGCGCAACGTGGCGAGCGGGTAGCCCGATGTCAACACCACCTTGACGTCCGGATACCCGGCGCGGACATGATGCGCCAGGTCCATGCCACTCATGCCGTGCGGCATGGTGATATCCGTGAAGACGACGTCGATATCATCGCGTTCCTTCAGGATCGCCACCGCTTCGGAGGCGCTGGCGGCCACCACGACTTCATAGCCGATGCTGCGGAAGAGTTCCGTCGCAAGCCCCAGCACATCCGGTTCATCTTCGACCAGTAAAACCGTTTCGACTTTCGAAGCGGCAAAGGTACTCGCCGACTCGACCGCCTGCGCCATCGGCAGATAGAGATCGATGGTCGTGCCTTCTCCTTCGACGCTCGATATCACCACGTCGCCGCCCGACTGGGTAATGAACCCGTAGACCTGGCTCAGCCCTAGCCCTGTGCCCTTTCCAGCCGGCTTCGTCGTGAAGAACGGCTCGAACGCCTGTTCCAGCACTTTCTGCGGCATGCCCGTTCCCGTGTCGGATACGGAGATCCGCACATAGCGGCCCGCCGTCAGCACTGCCGTGACCGCTCTATCCGATTCGACGGTAGCCGTCGCGACCGTCACGGTCCCGCCATCGTGCATCGCGTCCACGGCGTTGACAACGAGATTGAGCAAGGTCGCTTCGAAGCGGGCGGCATCGACGAGCGCGAACGCGGAATCGCCCGTCAGGTCGAGTTCGCATTTCGTTCTGTTATCGGCGCGCACCTTCACCAGCATCGGCTCGAAGTCGCGGATCAACAGGTTCAGATCATGAACTTCAGGCCGCAACGGCTGCTGGCGCGCGAAAGACAGCAGTTGCTGCGTGAGCGAAGCGCCGCGATCGATGGCGCGGCGCATGCCGTCGATCATCTTCATGTCCAGATGCGTGCGCGACTGCGTGGCCAGCACTTGCAGGCCGTTGGACAGCACGGCGAGCAGATTGTTGAAGTCGTGCGCGACGCCACCCGTGAGCCTGCCGATCGCTTCCATCTTCTGCGCCTGGAATAACGCCACATTGGCCTTTTCCAGCGCAGCCGCCGACTGCTTGCGTTCGGTAATGTCGCGCGTGACCTTGGCAAAACCGAGCAGTTCGCCGCGCTCGTCGCGAATGGCATCGACCACCACATGGGCCCAGAAGCGGCTGCCATCCTTGCGCACGCGCCATCCTTCGCGTTCCGCGCGGCCCTCGCGCGCCGCCGTGGCGAGAATCATGGCTGGTGCGCCGTCTGCTCTATCCGCGTCGGTATAGAAACACGAGAAGTGCCGGCCAAGAATCTCGGCATGGCTGTACCCTTTGATCCGCTCGGCACCGACGTTCCAGCTCGTGACGACGCCTGCGGGCGACAGCATGTAGATCGCGTAGTCAGTGACGCCCTGTACGAGAATGCGGAATTGCTCAGCTGTCTCCGCTGTCTCGTGCGCCCTATGGTGCGTCTTGTGAATGTCGCTCATCTGGGACTGTCCGGTGGCGGGTTTCAATGACTGATTGTACGCCCCCGCTAAACGGCCTCGACATGGGCGCAGCTTATGGCCAGCAGCGGGGTTCGACGGCAATCCAGCGCGATGCGGGCAGGTTCTGACATCTCAGGACTGCGCGCACACAGGCTTTTGGGTGCGGCAGCCTCATGGCGGGCTGGCGCATTGCAACGTGGGCGTCGAGCGCGGCCGTCAGATCCCGGATGCGCGCCGGTTTGCGAAAGAACCGCGTCCAGGATTGCCGAAGGTCTGGCGGTTCGGCCGCCGCCGACAACAACACGATCGGCAACCCGCAATGGGCCGGCTGCTCATGCACCAGACGGCACAACTCCGCGCCGTCGATGCCGGGCATTTCGTAGTCCGTGATCATCAGATGGATGGCTTCGCGACGCAGGATATCCAGCGCGCCGTTGGCATCTCCTGCAACGCTCACATGATGACCGTCGCTTTCGAGCGCCAGTTGCAGCGACCACAGATTCTCCGCGTCGTCGTCGACCAGCAGTACATTTGCCACGGTTTGACTCGTAGTATCGGTCATGCGGATTCGCCGCGAGCGCCGCCGTTGGCGGCCGCCAGCAGATGGTTTCGGTTAACGGGCACCCGCAGCGCACGCGTTGCGCTGAAGATGCGTGCGCAACGAAAACCTCTTCGCGTCGTCACGGCGTGCCGCTTGCTGTGCTGAAAGCAGGAGCGCTCGACGGCCTCTTCGGCCGGTACATCGTGTACATCGAATGCCCATTGCTCGACACATTGCGTTGCCATGACTCGCCCCTTCTTGCACTTGGGTTACACACCCGGGTTACAGCCAGTCCGCAAACGATGTGCCGCAACCATTCAAGAGGAGACATCCAGCATGCAACGTGAAGACTTCGAACAGCAGTTGACGGCCCTGCTTCGCGACGCCGGGCCGGATACCGTCGCGGAACTGACGGACACGGCGATTGCCTGGTGGAACGGCGAGAGGCTGGTCTACGCGGATCTCAGTGCGGAAGGGACGGGCGCATTGGCGGGAGAGTTTGAACTCGACGCGCATCGGTGGGCAAAATGGAAAGACTGGCTAGCCGACTGGGTGACCGATCCCGTATTGAGCGTGCGCCACGATCTGCACGGCGCGGCATGAACGATCAGACGCAGGCAAATTCGGCTGTTCAGACCCGCCGAACCTGCCAACCAGCCAACCAGCCAATCGACAGTCCCCACGCATACGCCGTGCCGGCCCGGGCGCGCCCGTCATCCGGCACGAACGCGGTGACGCCAGCCGCGGGATCAATGCACCGCCTCGCGCAGGCCTGCGGCCGCCTCTGCAAGGCCGTGCCATGCAGGCTGGCCAGGCGCATAGCGCGCACGAATGTAGCCTGCCAGCTCCGCGAGCTGCTGATCGTCGAAGCTGTCCTTGAAACCCGGCATGTAGCCAAGCCCTTCCGTGGCGGGCTGAGCGATACCGCGCATCATCACGCGCAACAGGTTCTCCGGACTCGCCTGACTCACGCTGGTGTTCAGGCCCATCAGCGGACGCACGCCCAGATGGCCCACGCCGCCCGATTCCGCATGACATACCGCGCAAGCTGCCTCGAACATGCGCCGTCCGTTCTGGAAACCGGCCGCTGTCAGCGCATCCGCGTTCGCCCCTGCGGCGCGTTGCGCGGCGGCTTGCGCGGCGACGGCGGGATCGACGGGAGGAGAAAGCGAGGCGATATAGTGCGCTATCGCGCGGACATCCGGCTCCGGCAGGCTCGCCAGTCCCGCCACGACGGGCGCCATCGGCCCCGCGGCCACGCCGTGTTCGGCGGAGAACCCTTTGCGCAGATAGGTGAACAGCGCGTCTTCCGTCCACGGCACGGGCGCGGCTCGCGCAGCAACGAGCGCCGGCGCGTCCCAGCCCTCGGCGCTGCCGCCGCCCAGATACGCAAAGCCGCCCTTCTCCGCGCCCAGCGCGTTGCGCGGCGTATGGCACGCGCCGCAATGCGCCGCGCCATCCACCAGATATTTGCCGCGATTCCACAGCGCCGATTGCTGTGCGTCCGGCTGGTATGCGCGCGCGTCATGAAACAGCCAGTTCCAGCCCGCGACGAGCCGCCGCTGGTTCATCGGGAACGGCAGCTTCGTTTCGGGAGCGGCGTGCTGCACGGCAGGCTGCGACATCAGGTACGCGTATAGCGCCATCATGTCGGACTCGCTCATGCGCGCGAACGCCGTGTACGGGAACGCGGGATAGAGATGCCGGCCGTCGCGTGCAATGCCCTGGCGCATCGCGCGCGCGAACGCTTCATAGGACCACGCGCCGATGCCCGTGTCGCGATCAGGCGTGATGTTGGTCGACCAGACGGTGCCGAACGGCGTCTGCAGCGCGAGGCCGCCTGCATTGACGTGCCCGCCGGGCGCCGTATGACACACGGCGCAGTCGCCAGCAATCGCAACCTGGCGGCCGCGTTCGAGCATTGCCGCGCTCCACATCGATGCGTCGGCACCCGCGCCTGCGGGCAACGGCGCGATCGGCGACGGCCCAGGCAGGATCGAGCACGCAAGCCCGATCAACCCTCCCGCCACCCCGCCGATGCCACCACCCGCCAGCCACCGCCGCCAGCGCGAGGGCCGCCGGGCTGCCGCGGGCGCGTCGAGCATGACGGCAGGACCGGCTGCGGCAAACGCGCGGCGAATCTGTTCCGGGTCGAACGGCGGGGCGCGAAAGCGCACGCCCGTGGCGTCGTAAAGCGCATTGGCGATTGCTGCCGCGACGGGCGCTGCCGCCTGCTCGATGCGTCGGTCGTCTAATGCGGAGCGCGGAGTGACATTCGATGCCCGCTCGTTTTGCGCGTCGATCAGATCGTGCGAGACAGGCGTAGCCGCGCCGCCCGCTTCGTCGTGCGACGCGCGCGCGATCCGGCGCACGCCTGTCGCGCGCGCAATCGCTTCTTCGATCTGCCATGCCGGAAGCCCCTGGAGTGCGGCGGCATCCGGTGTTCCCGCACCCTGGCCCGCCACCACGCGGCGCACGGCGATGTCGCCCGTTACGCGGTTGACGTCGAGATCGACCACCCACGCCGACCAGCCCATCGGCGGCGGCTCGGCGCGTGTGTTGCCCGGAGAATAATCGGGCAGCGCATCGACGCGCCGCGTCGCTTCGCGCGTCTGGCCGTCGAACGCAAAGCCACGCCCGCGCAGCCATGGCGAAGCAGGCGCCTGAGCAGCCTGCGGCGCAGCGCCCCACGCCGCGCGTTCGCTCACCATCCGAATGATTTGGCGCGCGCCCGCGTCGCGCGTGACATCGAGATGATCGAGCCGCAGTGCGACGGGATCGCGCCGCGCATCGTGCGCCACTTCGTCGATGAACGATTCGCGCGCGAATGCATGGGCCTGCGTGGGAATCAACCGCGATGGATCGTCGACGGCGACGCTCGCGTGTGCATGGCGATACAGCAACGGCGGCAGCGATGCTTGCGTGCGGGAGCCACGCGCCTCGCTCGCCGTATCGCCGACGCGCGCGCGATAGTGCCACTTCGCCATCGTGCCGTCCGCCGCGACGCTCGCTTCGACAACGAGCTGCGCATCGGCATCGATGCCATCGGCGGGCCATGCGTAGTGCGCGCGGCGACGCGCAGCCGCATCGTCTTCACCTTCCGTCAACAACGCGCCGCCTTGCTTCAGCCGCAATGCCTGCGAATCGTCCTCGCTCATCGCGGCCTCATTGCCCATGTTGCTGCTGCAGATACAACGCCGCACGCTTCACGGCCCGCACGATCTCGAGATGCGTGCCGCAACGGCACAGGTTAAAGCGCAGTGCGTCGCGAATCGCGTCGTCGTCCGGCGACGGATTGCCTGCAAGCAGCGCCGCCGCGCTCATGATCATGCCGTTCAGACAGTATCCGCATTGCGCCGCCTGCTCGTCGATGAACGCGCGTTGCACAGGGTGCAGCGCGTCGGGCGTACCGAGCCCTTCGAGCGTCGTCACTTCGCGCGCGTGCGCCGCTGCGACGGGCACGACACACGAGCGCGCGGCCTGACCATCGACGAGCACCGTGCACGCGCCGCACTGACCAAGACCGCAGCCGTACTTCGGGCCGTTCAGCTCGCAGTCGTTGCGCAGGATGTAGAGGAGCGGCGTATCGGGCGTCGCGCCTTCGATGGTGCGCGTCTCGCCGTTCACCTTCAGCGTGAGCGGCTGCGCGTGGGAAGCGGATTGCAACATGAACTGACTCGTTAAGGATGTGCCGGAGCTGCGCGACGCCGCTGTTGCAACCCGCCTTGCAGCCGTCCGCAGCCCGGTCAGCGTGCATTGCGCGATGACGCGCAGGCGACACGCCGCACCGTACCTTATAACCCGCCGAAATTCCGCCCGCTGCGGCGTTACGCGGTGGCTGGCTCTTTCGCGCCCGCCACTTGCGGCGACACGAGCGGCACGTCGAAGACGTCGTACGCGAACACCCATGCCGGGTCTTCGTTCGTGCGCAGCCAGGTGTTGTTGTGCGACACCAGTTGCACCTTCGACGCTCGCGCCGCGCGATTGGCCTCGTAGAGCGCGAACGCGCCCGCGTAGTCGGTTGCGCCCGTTTCGTCGAGGCAGCGCGCCAGCATCGCCGCGTCTTCGATCGCCATCGCCGCGCCTTGCGCCATGTGCGGCTTCATCGGATGACAGGCATCGCCGAGCAGCACGAGGCGGCCGCGGCTCCACAACGGCAGGGGATCGCGTTCGAGCAGCGGCCACTTGGTGATGGACGGCGACACGTCGATCAGATTCTGCACATCGGCATGAAAACCTTCGAACGCCTCGCGCATTTCGTCGCGGCTGCTATCCATCATCGAGACGCCCGTGGGCCACTCCGCTTGCGGCACGCCCGTCACGTAGTAATACTCGTCGCGCTTCTCGGTCACGTAGTAGACCATCATGTGACGGTCTTCCGACCACCACTTGACGCACATGTCGTAAGGACGGTTGCCGAGCAGCGACGCCGGAAACACCGCGCGATGCGCGACATAGCCCGTATAGCGCGGCGGCTCCGCGCCGAGCAGATGCTCGCGGATCTTCGAGTTCACACCATCCGCGCCGATCACGAGGTCCGCCACTTCCACACTGCCGTCGGCAAACGTGAGGCGCACATCGCTGCCCGTGTCTTCGACCGATTGCAGGCACTTGCCGAAGCTGATCGTGCCAGGCGTCACAGCTTCCGTCATCAGCGCATGAAAGTCGCCGCGATGCACGGTGAGATAGCTCGCCCCGTACGTCTTCAACGCGTAGTCGCCGAGCGGAATCTGCGCAATTGCCTCGGCCGTCTTCCAGTCGCGGCTGTACCAGTAGTCGGGATGCGAACCCATGACGTTCAGCGCGTCCTCGCAGCCGATGCGCCGCATGATCTTCATCACGTTCGGGCCAAGGTGAATGCCCGCGCCAAGGCGCGAGAACGCGGGCGCCTGCTCGTAGAGACGCACGTCGTGGCCGGCGCGCTGCAGCAGGGCGGCGGCTGCGACGCCGCCGAGGCCGGCGCCAATGATGGCGATACGGGGTTTGCTCATGGGTTCTCCAGGTGGTGCGCCCGCGCCGCGCTGCGGAGTGCCGTGCTGTGCTGTGCGCCGACGGGCCAGGTTGAGTCGAATGCGATTCGATTTGAATGTAGCGTACACATTAGAAAATAAATCGGCAAGCACAATGTTTTCCGGTTAACCACCTACGTCATTCCGCGCACTTTCACCTATATATGATGCATGACGCTGGATGAAATTATTTCTCCCCGTTGTGCATTTAAAATGTACACGCTAGACTTTGCGCAAATCTCCGACGACACCCGCAACGCGGGCCTCGTCGCCGCCCAACTGGAATGGAGTGCGCGTCATGAGCAAGACTTATCGGATCGGCCAGATCGTGCCGAGCTCGAACACCACGATGGAAACGGAAATTCCGGCGATGCTGCGTCTGCGCGAAGCGATCCGCCCGGAGCGCTTCACGTTTCATTCGAGCCGCATGCGCATGAAGAAGGTCGTGAAGGAAGAGCTTGCCGCGATGGACGCGGAATCGGACCGTTGCGCGATCGAGCTTTCCGATGCACGCGTCGACGTGCTGGGTTATGCGTGCCTCGTCGCGATCATGGCGATGGGACGCGGCTATCACCGCGTGTCGCAGGCGCGCCTGACGAAGCACACGGCAGAGAACGGCGCGGCAGCACCCGTGCTGACCAGCGCGGGCGCGCTCGTCGATGCGCTCAGGGTGATCGGCGCGAAGCGCATCGTCGTCGTCGCGCCGTACATGAAGCCGCTGACGGAACTGGTGGTCGATTACATCCGCAACGAAGGTTACCAAGTGCTCGACTATCGCGCGCTCGAGATTCCCGACAACCTCGAAGTTGGCCGTCACGATCCCGCGCGCCTACCTGCGATCGTCAAGACGCTGAACTATGCGGACGCCGACGCGATCGTCCTGTCCGCCTGCGTGCAGATGCCGTCGCTGGCCGCCGTCGCGAAGGTCGAGGCGATGACGGGCAAGCCGGTGATCACAGCCGCCATCGCCACGACTTACGCGATGCTGCGCGAACTGGATCTCGAACCGATCGTCCCCGGCGCGGGCGCGCTTCTTTCGGGTGCTTATTGAGTCCCCGCTTATCGGGTCGTGCCAATCCCATTCACCGGAGCGTCAAATGTCCAGCACTTTCCTCTACGGCGCGAACATCGCCGCCAATGGCATCCGCCAGCACTATCTGCGCTACGGCGGCACAGGCGGCGAGCGTGGCGCGCGCGCTGCCGTCATCGTGATTCCGGGCATCACGAGTCCTGCCGTGACGTGGGGCTTCGTCGGCGAAGTGTTCGGCGCGAGCTTCGATACCTACGTGATCGACGTGCGTGGACGCGGCCTGTCGGAAGCATCGGACACGCTCGACTACAGCCTCGACGCGCAGGCCGGGGACGTCGCCGCGCTGGCGGCCGCGCTGGGTCTGGAACGTTTCGCGCTCGTCGGACATTCGATGGGCGCGCGCATCGCCGCACGCGCCGCATTGCTTGCGCCGCGCGGACTGGAACGCGTGGTGCTGGTCGATCCGCCCGTTTCCGGGCCGGGCCGCCGCGCGTATCCGGGCAAGCTGCCCTGGTATGTCGATTCGATGGCGCTCGCGCGCAAAGGCACGGACGCCGAAGGCATGCGCGCATTCTGCCCCACGTGGACCAACGAAGAACTGCGCCTGCGCGCCGAGTGGCTGCACACCTGCGACGAGCGCGCCGTGCTCGCGTCGTATGAAGGCTTTCATACCGACGATTTCCACGCCGACGCCGCGCGACTGAACGTGCCCTCGCTGCTCGTCACGGCTGAACGCGGCGACGTGGTGCGCGACGAAGACGTCGCCGAACTGCAGCGCGCAACGCCCACGATGCAGCACGTTCGCGTGCCCGATGCCGGTCACATGATTCCGTGGGACAACGCAGCGGGTTTTTACGACGCGTTCGGCACCTTCCTCGGCGCGCCGCTCACGCAAAAGGCCGCCTCGATCTGACGCATCCATTGGAGAACACACGATGTCCATCAGCGACTACCAACTGATCGAAGCGTGGAAGGAAGTGCTCACGCTCTCGCGTCTCGAAGCGGGGCAGACGGTCACGATCCTGACGAGCGCCGCCACGCATCCGCAGACACTCGCGTGCGCGTTGATCGCCACGCAGTCGATGGGGGCGATCGTCAACCGGCTCGACCTGCCGCCCGTGAACGGCGACAAGGCCTTCAGCCGTGATTCGCTCGCGTATCTCGGCACCACGCCGCTCACGGGCAACCGCGCGGCCATCGCGGCGCTCAAGGAAAGCGATCTGGTGTTGGACCTGATGACGCTGCTGTTCTCGCCCGAGCAGCACGACATCCTGAAGTCGGGCACGAAAATCCTGCTCGCGGTCGAGCCGCCCGAAGTGCTCGCGCGCCTCGTGCCGACCGTCGCGGACCGCGAGCGCGTGCTCGCCGCGACCAGGAAGATCGGCGCCGCGCGCGAGATGCGTGTTTCGTCGCCGGCGGGCACCGCACTCGTCTGTCCGATGGGCGAGTTCGGACCGATCGCCGAATACGGCTTCGTCGACGAGCCGGGCCGCTGGGACCACTGGCCGAGCGGCTTCGCGCTGACGTTCCCGAACGATCGCTCCGCGCACGGCACGATCGTGATCGATCGCGGCGACATCCTGCTGCCGCAAAAGCGCTACGTGAACGAGCCCATCGTGCTGACAGTGGAAGGCGGCTATGCGACGAAGATCGAAGGCGGCGTCGATGCGGCCTTGCTGCGCGACTACATGGAAACCTTCGACGATCCGGAAGGCTACGCGATCTCGCACATCGGCTGGGGTTTGCAGCCGCGCGCCCGCTGGTCGACGCTCGGCCTCTACGACCGCGAGGCGACCATCGGCATGGACGCGCGCGCGTTCGAGGGCAACTTCCTGTTTTCGCTCGGACCGAATAACGAAGGCGGCGGCAGCCGCACCACGACGTGTCATATCGACATTCCGCTGCGCGCTTGCACCGTGAAGCTCGACGATGAAGTCGTCGTGCGCGACGGCCGCGTGGTCGAATGAGCGCATCAGAGCACGCAACCCCCGGACACCGGACACTCACCATGACTGATCTCACGCAACACGCCGAAGCCAATGTCTACCGGCAACAGGGCTTCGGCACGCCGTTGCCCGTGCACGGCAATATCGGCCTTTTGATCATCGACTTCGTAGTCGGCTTCGCAGACCCCGATACCTTCGGCGGCGGCAACATCAAGGCCGCTATCGCACGCACGCGGGATGTGCTCGCGCTTGCGCGCCGCAACGGCTGGCCCGTTGCGCACAGCCGCATCGTCTACGCGGACGACGGCAGCGACGACAACGTGTTCTCGTTGAAAGTGCCCGGCATGGCCACGCTTACGGAAGACCATCCGAACAGCGCGATCGTGCCAGAACTGACCCCGGTGCACGGCGAACTCGTGGTGCGCAAGACGGTTCCGTCAGCGTTCTTCGGCACGCAGCTCGCACCGTGGCTGACGCAGCGCGCAGTGCAGACGCTGCTGGTCGCGGGCTCCGTCACCAGCGGCTGCGTGCGCGCGAGCGTGGTCGATGCGATGTCGCATGGCTTCCGGCCGCTGGTGCTGTCCGATTGCGTCGGCGACCGCGCGATCGAGCCGCACAATGCGAACCTGTTCGACATGCAGCAGAAGTACGCGGCCGTGATGCCGCTCGCGCAGGCTATCGCCGAGATCGAAACCGCACAGCGGCGCTGACACGGCACGCGGTTGACGCTGTCAATTTGTCCGCTTAGTTTGGCTATCTGGCGTGAATGCGATCGGGACGGACACACCGTCCTCACTGGAACTCTCTGCCGTGAACCGCTCCGAACTGCTTGCGCGCGAAGGCTGTCTCACTGTCGCGCGACCACCCGCACAACCCGTCAAGCCCGCGCCCGGCCAGCCCGGCAGCCTCTCGTCGTTCGTGCCCGAGGCGGCGGAGGTGTTCGTCGCGATACTCGACGACGGCCGCATTCTCGCCTTCAACGGTCATGTCGATCTCGGCACGGGTATCCGCACGGCGCTTGCGCAGATCGTCGCGGAAGAACTGGACGTGCCCGCCGCGCGCGTGGACATGCAGCTCGGACATACGGCCGTCACGCCGAACCAGGGGCCGACCATTGCGAGCGCGTCGATCCAGATTTCCGCGGCGCCCTTGCGTTGCGCCGCCGCGCAGGCACGACACGCATTGCTGCAACTCGCGGCGGAGCACTTCGGCACGCAGATCGAAGCGCTCGCCACCGACAACGCCGACGTCTTTGTCGCCGCCACGCCCGACGCGCGCCGCGTGAGCTTCGCCGCGCTCGTTGCGGGCAAACGCATCGCGCTCGATCTCGACCTGAAGGCACGCGTGAAAGCGCCGTCGGCGTATCGCGTGATCGGCCAGTCTGCGCCGCGGGTGGACATACCCGCCAAGGCGACGGGCATGCTCACGTTCGTACACGATATGCGCGTGCCGGGCATGCTGCATGGACGCGTGGTGCGGCCGCCGTATGCGGGCCTCGATAGCGGCGCGTTCGTCGGCGGCCTGCTCGATAGCGTGGACCGCGAATCGGTTGCGCACGTGGCGGGCTTGCGTGCCGTCGTCGTGCTGGGCGATTTCGTCGGCGTGGTTTGCGAGCGCGAGGAACAGGCAATCCGCGCCGCGCGCGATCTGCGCGTGACATGGAAGCCCCTGCCCGATCTGCCTTCGCTCGACGATCCCGCTGCCGCGATTGCCTCTGCACCCGCCACGCGCCGCCCGCTGCTCGAAGAAGGCGACGTCGAAGCCGCGCGACGCGCGCCCGGCACGCTGACCCTTTCGCGCACCTACGTATGGCCGTATCAGATGCATGGCTCGATCGGGCCGTCATGCGCGCTTGCGGATTATCGCGAGCCGGGTTCGGGCCGCATCACAGTCTGGTCCGGCACGCAGAACCCCGTCTCGCTGCGCTACGACCTCGCGACGCTCGTGGGCCGCGACGAAGCCGACATCGATGTCGTGCGGATGGAAGCTGCCGGCTGTTATGGGCGCAATTGCGCCGACGACGTGTGCGGCGACGCGCTGCTGCTATCGCGTGCAGTGGGACAGCCGGTACGCGTGCAGCTTTCGCGTGCCGACGAGCATGCGTGGGAGCCGAAGGGCACGGGGCAAGTCGTGAACGTGACGGGCAGCGTGACGCGCGATGGCCGCATGACGGGCTACGACTTCGTCACGCGTTATCCGTCGAACGATGCGCCCATGCTCGCGTCGCTACTGACACGCGTCGTCGCCAGCGAGCCGCGCATCTTCGAGATGGGCGATCGCACGGCCGTCTCGCCGTATGTGAGCCCGAATCGCCGCTTCGTCTGCGAGGATCTGGCGCCCATCGTGCGATCCGCGTGGCTGCGCGGCGTGTCGGCGCTGCCGAATTCGTTCGCGCACGATTCATTCGCCGACGAGCTGGCTGCGCTGACAGGCGTGGACGCGCTCGAATTCCGCTTGCGCCATCTCGACGATTCACGCGCTGCCGAACTGCTCGAAACCGTTGCGAAGCGCGCGGGCTGGAAAACACGCGCGCCTCGCAATACGCCAGTGCAAGGCGGAGAACGCTTCGTGCGTGGAAGAGGCATCGCGTACGCCCGCTATGTGCATAGCCGCTTTCCGGGCTTCGGGGCTGCCTGGGCCGCGTGGGTGGCCGAACTCGTCGTCGACCGGGTGACGGGGGAAATCCGCGTCGAGCGCATCACCATCGGCCAGGACACGGGCACGATGATCAACCCCGACGGCGTGCGCCATCAGATACATGGCAACGTGGTGCAGGTGCTGAGCCGCTCGCTGAAGGAGCGCGTGCGTTTCGCGCAGGGAAAGGTCGCCAGCCGCGAATGGGGCAGTTACCCGATCCTGACTTTTCCGGAGTTGCCCGCAATCGATGTCGTGCTGATGCCGCGCCAGGGCGAGCCGCCGCTAGGCGCGGGCGAATCGGCATCCGTGCCGGGACCGGCCGCGCTCGCCAACGCGATTTACGATGCGACGGGCGTGCGTTTCTGCGCGGCGCCCTTTACGCCCGACACGATCCGCGCCGGATTACGCGAGGCGGGCGTGCTGCTCGACGCACAGCGCGCGCCGCAGGTTTGACGCCACGCCAGCCATTCACTCGCCGTCCGATTCCATCATCTTGCGCAGCAGGAACAGCAGGGCCACGCGTTCGCCCGCGTTGAGCGTGCCGTAGGTGCGCTCGGTCACCTGTTTAGCGAACGGCACCGTTCGCTCGATCAACGCGAGGCCGGCGGGAGTCGTGCGCACGAGCAGCTTGCGGCCGTCGTTCGGGTCGGGCAGGACTTCGATCAGGGCGCGTGCCTTCAGGCGCTCGACCACGCCGCGAATGGTCGCCTGATCGATTGCGGTCGCCTTGACGATGTCGTTGAGCGAGCAGCCCTGCGTCTCCTTCACCGCGCAAAGCGTGACGAATTGCGCAGCCGTGAGATCGGAATCGGGAATGGCTTCCTGAAAGATCGACACGTGACGCTGATAGGCACGGCGCAACAGATGGCCTACCTGGTCGTGAAAGTCGTAAGAGTCCTTGTGAGACGGCATGAACGTACGGCCTGCGATGGGCCGGTTGGATGAAAACGATGCAGTGTACACCCTCAACCTTGGCATGCGATATGCGAGCCCGGATTGTGTTTGCTCCAGATCAGCAGCCGTAAGAGAAATGTGGTTCGATGTTGCGCCGCATGCAAAAAGGTCTTCGCTAACGTCTTCTTTCCCCGTGCATGCCTGACGGCGTGACTTCGCCCGCCTCGACATGGGTTGCCGAGCCCGCGCCGCCGATCTTCCGGAGGTCTCCCGATTCCAGCGAGCACACTTCATATTTGAGCGCATACGCACAAATTACGTGCGGAACCAGCACCATTCGACAGCATTTTTCGCATCGGTACTGCTTTGGCAAACGCCTTGCCATGTATGCACGATTCGCGCTTTTCGTGACGCTTCAGTAAATCCGGCGATCTTCCGGACACCAGGGTATTTTCGAGCGTATACGCTTATATTTTGACATGCTATACAGATGTCTGTGAGCGTTCGATGTGTGCACGCATCGGACGGCAAACTTCAATTCGACCCATCCCAACAGGGAGTCCTCATGTCCACCGTGCAATCCGGCAGCGCCGCTCTCTCTCCCGCCGCCACCCAACACGGCGAGCTATACCGCAAGGTCACGTTCCGCCTGATCACCATCTTCTGCCTGTGTTATTTCGCGGCGTATCTCGACCGCATCAACATCGGTCTCGCGAAGTTGCAGATGCTCGACGCGCTGAAATTCAGCGACACGATTTACGGTCTTGGCGCTGGCCTGTTCTTTGCGGGCTACATCCTGTTCGAGGTGCCGAGCAACCTGATCTTGCAACGCGTGGGCGCCAAACTGTGGATTGCGCGCATCATGATTACGTGGGGCATTCTGTCGGGCGCGACGATGTTCGTGACGACGCCGGTGCAGTTCTACGTGGTGCGTTTTCTGCTCGGCGTGGCCGAGGCGGGCTTTCTGCCCGGCGTGCTGCTCTATCTGACGCAGTGGTATCCCGATGCACGGCGTGCACGCATCGTGGCGCTGTTCATGGTTGGTCTGCCGTTATCGAGCATGATTGGCAGCCCGATTTCCGGCTGGATCATGCGCTTCTTCGATGGCGCGCACGGTCTTGGCGGCTGGCAATGGCTGTTCCTGATCGAAGCGCTGCCTTCTGTGGTGCTGGGCTTTGCGATCTTGCGCTGGCTGCCGAACAACATCGAATCGGCGAACTGGCTCGACGCGAACGAGAAGCGCGTGTTGCGTGCGAATCTCGATGCTGATCCTGCCGGCAACAAGAGCCACGCGCTCGGCGCGGCGTTCGTCGATCCGAAGGTGTGGGCGCTTGGGCTGATCGATTTGTGTGTGTTGCTCGGGCTTTATGCTGTGAGCTTTTGGCTGCCTTCGATCTTGCGCGATACGGGCGTCAAGGACGCGTACACGATTGGCTGGCTGATGGCGGTGCCTAATGCCGTTGCTGTGATCGGTACGCTGTGGTGTGGCGCGAGTTCGGATCGCATGCGGGAGCGGCGCTGGCATATCGTGGTGCCGTTTGCGGTTGCTGCTGTTGCGCTGGCAGTTGCCGCGGGTGGGTCGCATGGCACGCTGACCACTGTGCTTTTGTTTTCGCTCGTGAATGCGGGTGCGGCGGCCGCGATGCCTGTGGTTTGGGCTTTGCCTTCGACTTTTTTGAAAGGGTCGGCGGCGGCGGGGGGGATTGCGTTTGCGTGCTCTATCGCCAATCTTGGCGGGTTCGGGAGTACCTATTTCATCGGATGGTTGCGGGATACTTTTCACTCGCAGAGTGCTGGGCTTTATGGGTTCGCCGTTTGCATGATTATGGGGTGTGTGTTGGCGCTTTCTTATTCGAAGCAGGTGGTTAATCGTTAGCGGTTTTTGCTGCGCATGTGGGTTAGGGGGTTTTGCTTTTGCGCTGGCGTCCGCGATTTGCCTTTGCTTTCGCGGGCATCCGCGATGTGTTATCTCGCCTCACGCGTCGCCCCTGTGCGGGGCGGCACCTACTTTTCTTTGCCGCCGCAAAGAAAAGTAGGCAAAAGAAAGCGGCTCACACCGCCAATTCTTGACGTTTACCCACGGGCCCCCAACGTCCCCACACTTCACACACCAGTGGCCCTGGTTGGTGCCCGTTGCCAACGCTTCGAACAGGCGCCTCACCCGCTTCGATTACCCGTACTCGGGCAAACGGCGGCGAACGGTATGTGCCGCCCAGGTGGCAAACTGTGTGTAGGTTGTCGCGTCGTATAGCCTGGCGCTCTTACCGGGTGGGGCGCGTGCGCAATCGGTCTGGAGTGAAGCGTGTGGAGCACCGAGGGCCGACACACAGTTTGCCACCTGGGCGGCGGTGGACTGGCTGGCGCGGCATGCCGAAACGCGGGGTGCTTGAAGTGGGTGAGGCGCTCATTCAGCGCGTTGGCAACGAACGTGGGTCACGTGATTGCCGTGTGAAGTGTAAGACCCTTTGGGGGCCCTCAGGCAAGAATTAGCGCTGGCGGTGTGAGCCGCTTTCTTTTGCCTACTTTTCTTTGCGGCGGCAAAGAAAAGTAGGTGCCGCCCCGCACAGGGGCGACGCGTGAAGCGGGCCTATCCGTCATTTTGTGGGCGAGGCATATCATGAGAGGTAAAAGTCATGGATATGCCAATGAAGAAGAAACGCACGGTGGCGTCTCAGGCAGCGGCCCGAGGGCCGCTGCCTGAACTGCCCAAAGCACTGCTGGACGAGCTGGTCAAGGGGCCGATGACGCCGACCGAGGTGCAGGATCTGATGCTGGCGTTTAACAAGGCGATTATCGAACGCGCGATGGGTGCGGAGATGAATCTGCATCTGGGGTATCCACCGGGCGAATCCAAACCCGCTGGCCAGGCCAACGAGCGCAACGGCGCCAGCCGCAAGACGGTCATCACCGATCGTGGCGTCGTCCGGGTCGAGTTGCCGCGCGACCGCGACGGCAGCTTCGAGCCGATCCTGATCCCCAAACACGAACGCCGCTTCACCGGCTTTGACGAGCGCATCATCGCGATGTACGCGCGTGGCATGAGCGTGCGCGAGATCCAGGCCTTTCTGGCCGAGAGCTACGGCACCGAGGTGTCGCCCGATTTCATCAGCTCGGTCACCGACGAGGTGATGGCCGAAACGCTGGCCTGGCAGAACCGTCCGCTCGAGACGATGTATCCGGTGGTCTTCTTCGACGCGTTGCGGGTCAAGATCCGCGATGACGGTGTGGTCAGCAACAAGGCGGTGTATCTGGCTCTGGGCATTCAGGCGGACGGCCAGCGCGATGTGCTGGGCCTGTGGATTGAGCAGACCGAGGGCGCGAAGTTCTGGCTCAAGGTGTTCAACGAACTCAAGACCCGCGGCTGCCAGGACATCCTGATTGCGGTCGTTGACGGCCTGAAGGGGCTGACCGACGCGATCGGCGCAGCTTACCCGAAGACGGCGGTGCAGACCTGCATCGTGCATCTGATCCGCAACAGCCTGGAATACGCTGGCTGGAAGGACCGCAAGGCTGTCGCCCAGGCGCTGCGTCCGATCTACGCAGCTGCCAGCGAAGAGGCAGCGAAGCAGGCTCTGCAGGCCTTTGCTGATGGGCCATGGGGCGCGAAATACCCGACTATCGTGCAGTCCTGGCAGCGCGCCTGGGAGCACGTCACGCCGTTCTTCGTGTTTCCACCCGAGATCCGGCGGGTCGTGTACACCACGAACGCCATTGAGAGTCTGAACATGCAGTTGCGCAAGATCATCAAGACCCGCGGTCACTTCCCCAATGACGAGGCTGCAATCAAGCTACTCTGGCTGGCATTGCGCAACGTCCTGGCCAAAAACGTGCGCTCAGCCTTCGACTGGAAGTCAGCCATGAACCAGTTTGCTATTCTGTTTGGCGATCGATTTACGCAGGCGCGCGGCTAACGATTCCTTTAACCGCCTCGCCCACAAAAATGCGGACAGGCTCCGTGAAGCACGCTAACAATTCGCGGATGCCAGCGAAAGCAAAAGCAAACCGCGAATGCCAGCGAAGAGGCCAAAACAACCAACCCGCCGGACGGCAAAAAACTCACCTCATCCTAATAACCCGCGAAATCTGCGCAAGCGTAAAACTACTATTCTTAACATACTCGCCCACATACCGAAACCGATCGGACGACGTCCGCACAAAAACAGGAACAGCCTCGATCTGCCGCGCAAGCGTATGCCCCGCCGCGCGCGAAGAAGCGCTACCGTCACAAAGAATCACCTCCGGCGCATGCGGATTAAGACCAGGCCGCAATCGCGCAGCAACAATCTTGCCGCCCTTGACGGGCAAAAACGCGTGCTTGCTGCCACCCGTCACCTGATGAACGTCTTCACGAGAATATTCTTTTCCAGTTTCAAACATGGTCGACTCCAGGACATGACGTCACGCAGCGGCGCTGCAACGCCAATCCCGAAGATCCTATCGGGCCCCTTCTAAATACGGTGTAAAGACAACGACCCGCGCAATAAACCCGCCATGTCGATCCCTCGTATTTGCGCAAACACACGCGCTTTTTACGCGGCGTTTACGCGCTTCGCATTACGCTAGCCCCATCTCGACAACTGCCCGTCGTGGCAACCATCAACATGGGCTCCGCACAACTTCGCGCGCCGCAAGACTTCGTCCCGGATATCCCGTCGACGCAACGCCCCTCCAACGTCGTTCCTCTGCGCGCCCAGCGCGTACAACTCGAAATCTTCGTCACCGGCACCTCGCCGGATGCGTTTCGCCACCACCTCGCATCGCTCCTCCACTCGCCGCTCGGCGTCTACATCTCGCACACACAGATGTTGCGCGACAAGGCCTGCGTCCATTTCAACATCGCTCCCGAAGATCTGGATTTCACGCTTCACACGCTGATCGCAACGATGTCCGAAGCCACCATCGGCACCATCACACGCATCGCCAGGTGAAGGAGCAAACACATGTATTCGGGAATCTGGATTCCGCTCGTCACGCCGTTTCGTTCCGGTGAAGTCGATGTCGAAGCGCTGCAAACGCTGACCAACCATTACGCGCGCACCGGCATCGCAGGCATCGTCGCGCTCGGCACGACCGCCGAGGCAGCGCTGCTTTCCGACATCGAGCGTGTGACCGTCCTGCAGGCCATCAGCGACGTCGTCGATGGCCGCTTGCCCGTGCTCGTCGGCATCGGCGGTTTCGACACGCGCGAGTTCGTGCGCGAAATCAGGCGCTTCGAGCGATGGGACGTGGCGGGCTTTCTCGTCTCGCCGCCCGCCTATGTCTGCCCCGATCAGGCGGGCATCGCGTGGCATTTCGAACAGATCGCGCGCGAAACCGAACGGCCCATCGTGCTCTACGACGTGCCGCATCGCACGGGCGTGTCGATCGAACCCGCTACCGTGGCGCGGCTCGCGGAACACGAGAACATCGTCGCGATCAAGGCATGCGCGGCGCAGCACTTCCGCGCGCTGGGCAAACTGCCCATCAATATGCTGTGCGGCACCGACGAGGCTTTCGTCGATTGCCTCGCGTCGGGTGGGCACGGCGGCATCCTCGCCAGCGCGCATGTCTGCGCGGATCTGCTGATCGAGGTTCAGTCGCTCATGCAAGCGGGCGACGCCACGGCGGCACGCCGGATCTTCGAGCGGCTCAAGCCTGTTCTCAAGCTGCTGTTCTCCGCGCCCAATCCGTCGGCCATCAAGGCCATGCTGTCGATCGAAGGCCGTATCCCGGATGAAGTGCGCATGCCGATCACGGCGGCATCGGCGGCGCTCGTCGCCCAACTCTCGCACGCACACGAGACGCTGCGCACGATGCGCGCGGAACTCGCCATGACCGTCTGAACGCGCCCGGCGCACGCCGGCTCAATTCACGCGCGGCCCCATTCCTTGACCAGATAGTCGACGAATGTCCTGATCTTCGGCGACGACAGCTTCGCGCGCTCGAACACCACATGCACGGGCGTGGCGGGCGGCGCGAACTTGTCGAGCACGGGCCGCAAGCGGCCTCGCCCGATATGCGCCGCGACCTGCCACGCGGGTGCGCGCACGATGCCCGCGCCCTCGATCGCCGCCGACACCAGCGCGTCGAGGCTATTCATCCACAAGCGGCCCGTCACGCCGATGCGCATGCGCGTCGCGCCCGACTGGAAGCGCCATTCGACCGGTCCGGGCGCATCCGAAAAAACGAGGCAATCGTGCTTGCGCAAATCGTCGGGCTTGCGGGGCGTGCCGCGCTGCGCGAGATACGAAGGCGCTGCGCATACCACCATCTGGATGTCATCGAGCTTGCGCGCAACGAGGCTCGAATCCGGCAGCCGGCCGACGCGCACGGCGACATGCAAGCCCTCTTCCACCAGATTGACGGCGCGGTCGACGAGCATCAGATCGACGGCCACTTCGGGGTGCGCCGCGAGAAAGCGCGGCAACAGCGGCGCGACGACCAGCCGGCCAAGCAGATTCGGCGCGGCGATCCGCAGCCGTCCAGACAACTTCCCGCGTCCCGCCGACAACGCGCTGCCAAGCTCGTCCACTTCGCCGAGAATCGCCTTCGCGCGGTCGTAGAGAATGCGCCCTTCGTCAGTCATCGCGAGGTTGCGCGTGGTACGCCGAAGCAATTGCGCGCCGAACTGCGCTTCGAGCGCCGAAATGTGCCTGCTGACCGAGGTCAACGACATCGGAATCGCGCGCGCGGCTGCCGACAGGCTTCCCGCATCCACGACCCGCACGTAGACGCTCATTGCTTCAAAGCGGTCCATAAATCGACTCTTCCGGATTTGGCAAGGCTGCTTGCCGTTTTGGATGGATACCGGCACTTTTCGGAATAGTCTACATTCGTTGTGAATGAGACGATAAATCCGCCTGATCGACGGGCGGCGAAGCCACGGGAACACACCGATGAAACGTTCGATCTTCTGGCTCATGGCGGGCGCGGCGGGTGTCGTGGTCGCGAATAACTACTACAACCAGCCGTTGCTGGCCGAATTCGCGCTGGCGTTCCACACCACCGAAAGGCAGGCGGGAACGGTATCCGTCGCCGCACAAACGGGTTATGCACTCGGCCTGCTGCTGTTCGTGCCGCTAGGCGACAAGCTCGAACGCCGTTCGATGCTGCGCACGCTGTTGTGCATCGCCAGCATGGCGCTCGCCGCGATCGCGCTGTCGCCGACGTTGAACTGGCTCATCGCGGCCAGCTTCGTGACGGGCCTCGTCAGTGTCGCGCCGCAGTTGCTCACGCCGTTCGCGGCACAACTCGCCGGGCCACAGCAACGCGGCCAGGCGGTCGGCATCGTGATGTTCGGCTTGCTGTGCGGCATCCTCGTGTCGCGCACGATCTCCGGATCGATCGCGCAGCATTTCGGCTGGCGAGCCGTCTACTGGGTCGCGGCGGCGGCGATGCTCGTCACGGCGGCCGTGCTGTCGCGCATGCTGCCGAACGCGCAGCCCACGTACACGGGCACGTATCGGCGGCTGATGGGTTCGCTATGGACGCTCATCCGCGAAGAGCCGCTGGTTCGCCAGACCTCGGCGATCGCGGCGCTTCAGTTCGCCGCGTTCAGCGCGTTCTGGGCCACGCTTGCGTTTCATCTGCACGCCATGGACCCGCATTACGGCAGCGAGGTCGCGGGCCTGTTCGGCCTGGTCGGCGTGGTTGGCGCGTCTGCATCGACGGGAGCGGGCAAGCTGATCGACACGCGCAACCCGCGTCACGTCGTGCTGGCGAGCGGCGCCATCTTCGTCGTGGCGTTTGCGATTCTCGCGGCGACGGGCAACACGATTGCGGGCCTCGTCGCCGGTGTGATCGTTCTCGATCTGGGTTTGCAGAGCGGACATGTCGCGAACATGGCGCGCAATATGAGCATCAAGAGCGATGCGATGAGCCGCATCAACACGCTCTACATGACGATCCGCTTCGCGGGCGGCGCGCTCGGGTCGTCGTTGGGCATCTGGGCGTGGAGCGTATGGCAATGGCCCGGTGTGTGTGCGGTCGGACTTGCGCTCGGGTGCGTGTCGGTGATGATTCAGGTGCGGCCGCAGATGGCGGGTGAAGCGCAGCGGGAATGATCGCGTGCGTCGCGCCCGCTCTCAACGGCGCGGCGGAATGCACCGCCATGTGATCGCTACGATCAGCAGAAACGCCACGTACGCAACCGCGAACATCCAGGCGGGGACATCGTAGTAGAGCCAGTGGCTCACCCATCGCTGGACGAAACCTTGCTCGACCGCGCCGCCCGTGCGCAAATGGTCTTCGATCACGGTAAGCGGGCACGGTACGCCGAGTGCAGCAAGAATCGCGACGACGCCGATCGCAACGAGATGCAGCACGCGGAATGCGCGATTGCGCACCCAGACGTGCTTCAACGCTGCCCCTGACCAGATCGCAATCAAGCCGCCGACAATAAACAGGACAATCAGCGCATGCAGCACGAGCACTGCGTCGGCGAGCCAGATCATGACGTTTCCTGCGCGCTTCTATCCCGGCCACGTTCGCGTAACACGCGGCAGTGAAGAATCAGGCCGATCGGATTCCCCCTCCGCGAGGCAATTGTGCAGCGTTTCGCGCGCCCGTGCTCGACGCGCTTGCGGCGCACAAAATTCCGTGGCGCAGCGAAAACCTGTCGATCCGAAATCCGCGGCTTTTCCTGCGCGTCAACGATGCGCGCGTTTGTGTCCAGGTACGCAAGTCAATCATCAGGCTCGATGTGCTAGCCTGAATCTTCATCATCCGAGGTGATCCGGCGAGGCGCACGATGGAACTGAGGCATCTGAGAATGTTTTGCGCGGTGGCCGATTGCGGCAGCTTCACGGCAGCGGCTGAAAAGATCCACAACGTCCAGTCGAACGTGACGATGCGCATCAAGGAGCTCGAAGCGGAATTGAACCAGCAGTTGTTCATCCGGCAGAAGAACGGCGTAGTGCTCACGTCGGCGGGACAGATTTTTCTGGGCTACGCGCAACGCATCCTTCAGTTGACGGACGAAAGCCGCAACGCGCTGCTGGACAATGCGTCGCCGCGCGGACTGCTACGCCTCGGGTCGATGGAAACGACGGCCGCGATCCGCCTGCCGAAAGTGCTGGCGAAGTATCACGAGCAGTTTCCGCAGGTTCAACTGTCGCTGATGACGGGCACCACGAACGAGCTGATCAAGGCGGTCGAATGTCACCGGCTGGATGGCGCATTCGTCGGCGGCTTTCATCAGAGTTCGTCACTGCATCAGGAAGAAGTCTTTGAGGAAGAACTGGTGCTCGTGAGCGGTATCGAGTTCGAATCGCTTGGTGCGCTTGCGAAGCAGATGTCCGGGCAAACGGTGCTCGCATTCAGGACGGGCTGCTTCTATCGTTCGACACTCGAAAACTGGTTCTATCAGGCCGGTATCATTCCGGGCCAGGTGATGGAGCTAGGCACGCTGGATGGAATCATGTCGTGCGTCGCAGCGGGAATGGGGATGACGTTGTTGCCGCGATCGGTGGTGGAGACTCATGGCGCGCGGCATGCCGTGCATTGCCACGCGCTGCCGTCGCAGTTCGCGCATGTGAAGACCGTGTTCATCCGCAACAAGGACACGATCGTCACGCCAGCACTGACGGCGATGATCGATCTCGCGCACCAGCAGTTTTCGATCGACATCGATGTCGATGCCAGAACCGCGCCAGTCGGAAACATGCTGGCTTCGGCGCTGGCTTCTGTTCATGCGGCGTGACGAACCGGCAACGGGGGCCTTTCGCTGGTTATTGCGGACATTCATGTCCGATATGTCCGGAACGCCAGTCCATTGATGTCCGCTACGGGCCGATCCAGAATCAGGCAACGCTTGACTCTGGATTTCTGGCCTCACATGACACCCACTAACACAACTTCATCCCTTCCTGCCCCCGTGTACTGGCTGGCGCTCGGCGCCTTCGCGATCGGCACGGAAGGCTTCATGATTTCGCCGCTTCTTCCCGGGCTCGCGACCGACCTGTCGGTGACGATCGAAACGGCAGGACAGCTGGTGACCGTATTCGCGCTCGCCTACGGCCTTAGCTCCCCAGTCTTGACAGCATTGAGCGGCGGCATGAACCGGCGCACGTTGCTGCTCGCGAGCATGATCGCGTTCGCGCTTTCCAACCTGCTCGCCTTCGCTGCACCGTCCTTCTGGGCATTGATGGGCGCCCGGGTCTTGCTGGCGCTGTCGGCCGGTCTCTATGTGCCGGGCGCGAATGCGCTGGCGAGCGTCATCGTGCCGCCCGAAAAACGCGGCCGCGCAATCGCGGTGGTGAACGGCGGCATTACGATTGCGATCGCGCTTGGCGTTCCCCTTGGTGCTGTCATTGGCCATGCGCTCGGCTGGCGTATGACGTTCGCGGGGGTCGCGGGACTGGCGGCACTCGCGGTGGCGGGGTTGTGCATCGGCCTGCCGCGCGATATCGGCGCGGGCATTCCCGTTGCGACACTGCGCGAGCGCATCGCGATCGCGCGCAAACCCGTCGTGCTCGCGACGCTGCTCACGACCACGCTGTGGGCCACGGGCGCTTACACCGTCTATACCTATCTCTCGCCGTTTCTCGCTGAAATCACAGGGTTGGCGGGCGCACAGGTCGGCATGGTGATGTTCATGTGGGGGCTCGCCGCTGCCATTGGCGTCGTGTCGGGCGGCGCAGCAAATGACCGCTTTGGACCTCTGGCCGTGATCGTTCCCACGATCGCGCTATCCGGCCTCGCCTTCGCCATGCTGTCGATCAGCGCGCGCTTTCTGTCGCCGGGCGCCGCACTCGTGCCGGTGATCGCGGCTATCGCGCTGTGGGGCGTCGCGCACTGGGCGTTTTATCCGGCACAGCAGGCACGGCTGATCGATATTGCCGGTGTGAAGGTTGCGTCGATTGTGTTGTCGCTCAACGCGTCGTTCATGTATATCGGCTTCTCGATAGGCGCCGCGCTGGGTGCGCTCACGCTGGCTCACGCGAGTGTGGGGAGCCTTGGGTGGGTGGCGGCACTGTGTGAGCTGGCAGCGGTGTTGCTGACTGTCGCGATCATCGCGCGGCCTGCGGGGGCGAAGGCTGCTTGTGCTGCCGTCGATTGATTGAAAGCAGCACTAATCAGCCAATTGAATCGAATGGTTTGGCGTATACACGACGGAAACGGGCCGGGGATTCGAAGGAAGGTGCCGCCCTGTATCAGCCCGAGACCCGCCAGCCCACACGCCACGTAGGTATCGGCGTCGTTCACGAGGACCGGGCGCTTCAGTGCAACAGTCGGTACCTCGTCTCCGTCGATAAGCTCCCGACCTCTGACATGGCCGGACTCCACCGTACTATTCGTCAATCGCCCCGTGCAGGTACTTCTCCTGAAGCGCCAGATGCATCGACTTGTACCCCGGCGCGGTCGATGCCGTCGCCTCAGGTCCGACATAGCGCAGTGTTGCAGGTGCCTTCACGATTCCCAGCAACTGCTCCAATACGAAATTCCACGAACCCTGGTTCTTCGACTCTTCCTGACACCACACCACGCTCTTCAGATCAGGATAGCGTTCCAGTTCCGAACTGATCTGCTTCGCGGGGAACGGATACAACTGCTCAACGCGAATCAAAGCGATGTTGTCTTTTCCGGATTTACGCCGGCGCTCGAGAAGTTCGTAATAGACCTTGCCCGAACACAGAATGACCCGGTCGACCCTCGACGCCGCTTCCTTCGTCGGCGATTCGGCGAGGATCTCGTTGAATCGTCCTTTGGCGAGATCCTCGAGACTGCTGACAGCCTCCGGGTGGCGCAGAAGCGACTTCGGCGTCATCACGATGAGAGGCACACGATCGCGCAGCACTGCCTGCATCCGCAGCAGGTGGAAAATCTGGGCCGGGGTCGTGGGCTGACAGACCCGCATGTTGTCCTGCGCGCAAAGTTGCAGATAGCGCTCTAGCCGCGCGGACGCATGTTCCGGGCCCTCGCCTTCCTGGCCATGCGGCAGCAGCATCGTCACGCCACTACGTTGTCCCCACTTGGCAGCCCCCGCCGACAGGAAGTTGTCGATCACGACCTGCGCCCCGTTTGCGAAGTCGCCGAACTGCGCTTCCCACAGCACGAGTGAATTTTGACGAACCACCGAGTACCCATATTCGAAGCCCAGCACGGCAGCCTCGGAAAGAACCGAGTTGGTGACCGAAAACCGCCCCTGTTCATCCGACACATGGTGCAACGGAACATAGGTGCCCTCGCCCCGGCTAGAACGGTTCTGATCGTGCAGCACCGCGTGCCGATGGCTAAACGTACCGCGCTCGCTGTCCTGACCGCTCAGGCGCACGTCGATGCCTGCGGAAAGGAGCGACGCAAAGGCCATATGTTCCGCCATGCCCCAGTCGAGCGGACGCTTGCCCTCCGCCATGTCACGACGCGCGGACACCACTCTTCCAACAAGCGGATGCAGCGAGTACTGATCCGGAATACTGGTGATCTTCAGCGCAAGCTTTTGAACGAGGTCCAGCAAAGGCGGCGCGTAATAAATACGGCTGACGTTTCCATCCAGCCGTTGCGGCCAGTTCTCTTCTTCGTCCTTTTGAGCGGAAGGCTTTTTCTCTTCGACAGACTGCGCGGTGTCGAGACGCTCACGGTAGTCATGGACATACTTCTCCACTTCTTCCGCCGACAGGATCTGCTGGTCCACCAGCTTCCTCGCGTAGAGCGTGCGGACGCCAGGATGACCCGCGATGGAACGGTACATCATCGGCTGCGTGATGTTGGGCGTGTCCTGTTCCTGGTGGCCATGACGGCGAAAGCAAACCAGTTCGATCACGACACTCTTGTTGAACGTCGCGCGAAAGTCGATGGCGAGACGCGTTGCGGCGATCACAGCCTCGGGGTCGTCGCCGTTGACGTGCAGCACGGGTGCCTCGATCATCTTCGCAATGTCGGTGCAATAGAACGACGACCGCACGTCTCTCGGGTCGGACGTCGTGAAGCCGACCTGGTTGTTCACCACCACATGTATCGTGCCCCCCGTTCCGTAGCCCCGCGTGTTCGACAGGTTCATGGTCTCCATGACGATGCCCTGACCCGACACCGCGGCGTCGCCGTGGATCTCCACCGGCAGCACCGCACTTGCGCCCAGGCCCAATACTTCGGCGCGCGCGCGAGCAATGCCTTGCACAACCGGGTTGACGACTTCAAGGTGCGACGGATTGAACGCGAGCGTCACTTCGGCAGGTCCGGTTGCCGTTGGGAGCAAGCCGGTAAAGCCCTTGTGATACTTCACGTCGCCGGCGGGAAGCAGATGCGCGGTCTTTCCCTCGAACTCGTCGAACAGCGCGGCCGGCGGCTTCCCGACAATGTTGACGAGAACATTCAGACGTCCGCGATGCGCCATGCCGAGAATCGAGCTTTTGACGCCCTTCGTGGCACCGTATGCGACCAGTTCGTCCAGCAGGACGATGAGCGACTCGCCGCCTTCGAGCGAGAAGCGCTTTTGGCCGACATAGCGGGCATGCAGATATTTTTCCAGCCCTTCGGCAGCCGTCAAACGTTCGAGAATGTGCAGCTTGTCGCCGTTATCGAGCGTGGCTTTCGAACGCGAAGACTCGAGCCGCATGGACCACCAGTTGCGCTGTTCCGGATCAGCCAGATACATGAACTCGGCGCCCAGGGTGCCGCAATAGGTTTCTTTCAGCGCCTGCATCAGGTCGCCGAGCGTTTCGACCTGCTCAGGAAAGTGAGCGCCCGACATGCTGAACTTCGTGTTCATGTCCGCGTGGGACAGATCGTAGTAGCTCGAATTCAGTTCAGGCACCGGCACGGGCGCGGTCCAACGCAGCGGGTCCAGATGGGCATTGCGCGTTCCGACCATCCGATAGGCTGAAATCAATGCCTGTACGGCGACCTGCTTGCGGGCGAAACTCAGTACGTCGTTCTCCGAGCGCCCTGCCGTGCGCGTCTGCTTCGCCAGTTCGACGAAACGCGACACGACGGGCGCATGCGCGACGTCGCCGGTATCCGATCCATCGACAGCCGGCACGTCCTGCAACGCGTCGAAGTAACCGCGCCAATCTTCCGGCACCGTGGTCGGGTCCGCAAGATATGTTTCGTATTGCTCTTCGACGTAAGGAGCATTGCCTCCAAACAGGAAGGAGGTTTTCCGATTCCGCGTAATCATGGTGATTCTGTCCTCAGTCGGGTTCGCACCCGCTATCTGCCACAAATCCGGCCAGGCAGCACCTGTTGCTGCCTTGGCCGAGCCAACGCTTTCACAGGTACACGAAGACAAAATCCGACCGCGAAACGAGGACGCATCTGGTGCCATCCTCTCCGGGTCCAACTGTGCAATACCTCGCGGCTCCTGCCGCCAGGTCCCTGTGCCTGCCAGGACCAGCAATCTCCTGATCGCTGATATGAACAGTGTAGGTTGCGTGGATCGGCACCGTCGCTTGGGCTTCGACGGTCTGGGGACATTCACCGCCCGTTTCTGGCCATCGTGCCGAGGCTTCGTTGTTCAGAAGCCCCGGCGCGCATCCAGCTAAACGACGTCAAAACCGGTGAATGATCCCGACGCCAGCCGCGAACAGACTACGCGACGAAGAAGGCGTCGACTGAAAGCCATCGCCGATGGTCGCAGTCGCATTGATGATGCTGTGGCCATTCGATCCCAACGTCTTACCATTTGCGCGCTGATACGCCTGCAGCGCATATAGGCCCGTCCTTCTGGAAAGGGAGTAGTACTCGGACAGGGTGACCTGTTGATATTGAGCGCTGCTCTTGATGCCGTTCGCCTGCGTAGCACGCGTGTAGCTGTAACCGGCAGCGAAGTCCCACACGGGCGCCGCCTTCCAGTGCAGCACCATCCCGCCCGTATTGAAGGCTGCCTGGTCGCGGAACGCCGAGCCTGCGCCCGGGATGTATTGAACGTTCGTATACGTCGCCGTCACGTCGAACTCACTGTTGATCGTATAGCCCGCGCCCACCGCGAAGCGCTGTTGCGCCTGCGCTGTCTGATAGCCATTGGTGACGGCCGACACACCTGTCTGTGCACCCGCATTCGATGTCGCCGAATCGGCACCGAATGCGCCGCCACCGCGCGTCGAATTGTTGATGCGCGAAACCGCCGCCGCGACGCCGAAGGCGCCGCGTGTGTACTGGAGTCCTGCGGCCCACGTCGAGCCCTGATTCACGCTGCCCGGCACGCCCGCCAGCGAATACGAAGCGCTGAGCTTGAGACCATACCAGTTGGGCGACATGTACTCGATCGTGTTGTTCGTCCGATAGATCGTGTCCAGCCCGTCGAGGTCGCCCGGGTGCGCGCCGTAGAAGCCCGAAAGCCACGTTACGGGGCTGTACGGCGCGAGCAGCTGATAGTACGACGCGTACTGGCGGCCTGCCGTCAGCGCGCCGTATCGCGTGTTGGTCACGCCGACATACGCCTGCCGGTTGAACATCAAACCGTTGACCGACTGTGCCCCAGTGGCACTGTTAAAGCCCTCCTCCAGCTGGAACACTGCTTTCGTGCCACCACCCAGATCTTCCGTGCCTTTCAGGCCGAAACGGCTGCCCGCCCATACGCCATTGATCATCTTGACGGCCGAGTGACCACCCGAGGTCGAACCCAACGTCGTCTGGCTGGATTGATAGCCGAAGCCCGAGTCGATGATGCCGTAGAGCGTCACGCTGTTTTGTGCGAAGACAGGTGCAGTAACTGTCATTGCCACGACGGACAGTCCCATTCGGACTTCGAGGTAACGTCTCATGATCTTCAATTCCTTTTTTGTGTGCGTCGACAGCTGTCGCCTTTGAAATCCGGCACGCAGTCGATCGTTGCTCGTTGTTGCCCACGCCAACTTCTGCTGCCCAAAAAGCAGTGCTCAGACTCGCAATGGGAAAATCGGAATCGTGCTTTTGAGGGGCAACAAAAGTGGCCGCTCACTGTATCGTCTACACTGCTTTGGCGAAGCGGCGGACGTAGCGGTTCCGAGACATCTTCGTTCCGTTTCTGGTCAGTACTTTTGTATTGAGGAAACGAGATGTTGCATGTGGCAGAAATTTTCCGATCTAGACCCGTTCGCTGATCCGCGCAATATCGGCACAAAGCCATTCGGCCAATGCACGGATGGTGTCTTCGTTACGCGAGAAGAAGACCCACTGCCCCACCTTTTGCGTTTTGATCAGGCCCGCCCGCTCCAGCTGGGACAGATGACCAGACACCGTCGACTGCGATAAGCCGCTTCGAGCGTGAAGCATGCCCGCTGACACAGATCGAAACGCGCAATACTCCGCTTCCGTAAAGTACTCGTCCGGATTGGCCAGCCACTGCAGTACTTTTCGACGGAAAGGATGCGCCAGCGCCCGGATGGCTGCATCGAAGTCAATCGTCGTTCCGTTCGTGCTCATTGCTGACCTATCCCGTGCGATGCCTCAGACGGCACTACAAAGCTCGAAGTGGCGGCTAGTGAATGCCCGCACCGTCTCGAGTACCCCTGCGACATCCAGACCATTCAGTGCAAGCAGTCTGGAGCGATCCCCGTGCCGAATGAATTCATCGGGAAGCCCAAGACGCAATACAGGCACCGCCAATCCTTCAGCCGCGATCAGTTCCGCACATGCGGCACCCGCGCCGCCCGTCACCGCGCCTTCTTCGATCGTCACAATCACATCGTGCGTTCCCGCAACAGTCAGCAACAGGTCTTCGTCAAGTGGCTTGGCGAACCGCATGTCCACCACTGTTGCGTCGATTTCCCGTGCCGCTTCCATTGCAACCGACAGCAGCGGCCCGAATGCAAGGAACGCCACACGTCGATCATCATGTGCGGCGGCCTGGCGTCGAATGATCCCCCTGCCAAAGGGAACCATCTCGTTCGTGTGTGCGATAACGTCGGAGCCTGTCTTCGCCCGGGGGTAACGGACGGCGCAGGGGCCCGAATAGGCGAGCGCCGTGTTCAGCATGCGGTAGCACTCGCTTTCATCGGATGGCGTCATCACGACCATGTTGGGAATGCACCGAAGCGCCGCGATATCGAACGCACCGAGGTGAGTGGCGCCGTCGCCTCCCGCGATCCCGGCACGATCGACAGCAAACAAAACGGGCAGATCTTGCAACGCGACATCGTGGATCAGCTGGTCGTAGCCGCGCTGAAGAAAGGTCGAATAGATTGCGACGACTGGCCGCATCCCTTCCGCCGCAAGGCCAGCGGCAACCGTTACCGCGTGCTGTTCGGCAATGCCCACGTCGATGTAGCGATCGGGAAATCGCTGCTCGAATTCGACCAGACAGGAGCCTTCGCGCATCGCTGGTGTAATGCCGATAATTCGGTCGTCCTTCGCCGCCGAATCGCAAAGCCACTGGCCGAATACCTCGCTATAAGTGCGCTTGCCGCCTGCGGAGGGAATCCATCCATCGATCAGATCGAACGGGCCCGGTCCGTGGTACGCAACGGGATCGAGTTCCGCGCGTTCATAACCGCGCCCCTTCTGGGTGACGACATGAATGACATGCGGACGGGCTCGCGTCCTGGCGTCTCGCAGTACGGCCAGCAGCGCCGGAATGTCATGTCCGTCGACCGGTCCGATATAGTCGAGACCGAGCGCTTGGAATAACGAAGATTGCTCGTCCTGCCATTTCCCGCTCAGCGACTGCAGATGATCGTTCAGGCTGCCGACGGCAGGTGAAATCGACATGCCGTTGTCGTTCAGGATGATCGTCAGCGGCAATGTCTTGCAGGAACCTGCGTGGTTCAGCGCCTCGTACGCCATACCCGCCGATAACGCACCGTCCCCGATGATCGCCACGGCGCGCGCGCCACGATTGCGCAGTGCCAACGCCATGCCGACCGCCGCCGATATCGAGGTTCCCGCGTGTCCGACGCCGAACGCGTCGTAGGGCGATTCTTCGCGGCTGGGAAAACCTGCCATTCCGCCCACCTGGCGCACGCTTGCCATGCCCGCTTTGCGACCGGTCAACATCTTGTGCGGATAGCTCTGGTGACCGACGTCCCAAACCAGTCGATCTTCTGGTGTATCGAATACATAGTGAAGTGCGACAGTCAGCTCGACCACGCCGAGACTCGATGCAAAGTGGCCGCCCGTCGCCGATACGCTTTCAAGCAGAAACTCGCGAATCTCGTCCGCAACACGCTGGAGTTCGCTCTCTCCAAGACCTCGCAGTCTTGATGGCGAATCGATGGTGTCAAGTAAGCTCATTACATTCCAATCCTGATGTTCAACGAGGCAATCAGGGTCTTCCCAACGCCCACCTCTCCAATACTAAGGTTTCGGCGCGGTGATCTTTGGCCAATGTTCACCACCCGCAGGACAGGTTTCGAAAGCACGTGACCACGCCCGGCCGAGGCGCGAATTCGAAACAATCTGGCCTGAATCGGCGACAGAAAATGTTCAACCTCAACGTCGATATCCAGGCGAACTGGATTCTCTCCGCTGCCGTCAGCAGGTCCGCTGCAATGTGGTGCTGCGGACCCGAAGGTTTCAGACGCGTCGAGGGTGCCCTCTTCATGCCCGGCTACGATTCGAGTCGCGTCGAACGTTCGCAGGCCCGCGATGGCGCCGAATCCACGAACCTGTCGTTTCAGTGGTAGCTAGAACATATCCGCAACCTGCTGACGCCCGGCGCCTTCGCCACCCGCCTTCTGACGATTTCGCGAGGGGATGAACGGCCCGGTGATCATATTCGAATAGCTCTGGCCCGGACCCACCATCGGATAGACATCGGCGTTCTGGTCGATCATGACTTCGAGGAAAGCAGGCCCATCGAAATCCAGAAACGCCTTGAGCTTCGCGTCCAGTTCGCTGCTCGCATCGACGCGTGCGGCAAAACCAAACCCATCGGCCTGTGCCGCCATCACGAAGTCCTTGCGGTGAAGCGTCTTGTCGCTGACGCACAAGCGACCTTCGTAATACAGATGCTGCCACTGCCGGATCATGCCGTCGCCGAGATTGTTGAGCAGCAGGACCTTGACGGGAACACCATACGTGCTTGCCGTTTCGAGTTCGCCCACGTTCATGCGGATACTGCCGTCGCCGTCGATGTCGATCACCAGCGCATCCGGTTGCGCGAATTGAGCGCCGATCGCCGCTGGCAGCCCGAAACCCATCGTCCCCATGCTGCCGGAGGTCAGGAAGTTTCGCGGCCCGACGAAGTCGAAGAACTGCGCAGCCCACATCTGATGCTGGCCGACACCTGTGCTGATGATTGCGCGCCCGCCCGTGATTTCACTGAGCCGCTCGATGACGTACTGCGGCTGAATCGCCGGATTGTGCCTGTCGTAGTTCATGCCGTAGGCCCGCTTGAGGTCCTGCACATGTTCGAGCCACTCAGAAGGCGCTTGCACATCGCGACCGTCACCCATCAGCGACAGAAGCGCGTCTCTTGCATCGCCGACATGAGTCCAATGTGCTCGCTTGACCTTGCCGATCTCCGCCTCGTCGATGTCGATATGCGCGACGTACCGTGCGCGGGGCGCAAATGCTTCGGGCCGGCCACCAGCGACCCGGTCATCGAACCGGGCACCGACCGCAATCAGATAATCGCAGTCTTCGACCGCGTAATTGGCACAGGCCGAACCGTGCATTCCGAGCATGCCCAGCGACAACGCGTGCTTCACGGGTATCGCGCCGAGTCCCATCAGCGTCGTCACAACAGGGACTTTGTAGCGTTCGGCAAATTGGCGCAATTCCGCCGTCGCGCCCGCAGCGATCACACCGCCGCCGACATACAAAAGCGGCCGCTTGCTTTGCGCGAGCAGTTCGAAGAATTCATCGCGCTTGTCCTCGCCGAGATCGGCGCCCTTCGCCACCATTCGAAGACGGTCGGAGTAGCCTCGAAACTGCAGCGTCCCATGCCCGTGGTACGTCCCCACCCAGTTCTGGATGTCCTTGGGCACATCGACGACGACGGGACCAGGCCGACCGGTGCGCGCAATGTCGAATGCCGTCCGCAGCGTCTGCTCCAGTTTCGCCGGATCGGTAACCAGAAAGACCTGTTTCGCACACGCCGACATGATGTTGAATACGGGCGCTTCCTGAAAGGCATCGGTGCCGATCACGGCACGCGGCACCTGTCCGCATATGAGCACGACAGGAACGGAATCACCATTGCAATCGGCGATGGGCGTCACGGCGTTGGTCGCCCCCGGACCCGAGGTGACCATGAATACGCCGACTTTTCCGCTGGCGCGCGCATAACCCGCCGCCATGAATCCTGCCGCCTGTTCATTGGCAGGAACGACGAGCTTGATCTGACGCTCGGGATTGTGCTCGTGCAGTTCGTTGAAGCGAAAGACTGCGTCGTATGTCGGAAGGATCGCGCCGCCGCTGTAGCCGAACACGGTATCGACGCCCTGTTCGCTGAGTACGCGCAGGATGATGTCGGCGCCCGACATCGGCTCGCCGGCGTTTTCTGATCTCTGGAGAACTTGTGAAGCGACGTTTGGGTTGCGGGTCATGGTTGTCTCGAATGGAAAGGGCGCTGATCGTTTCAGCGGCCCGATTCAAAGGCCAATCTCCCTTCCAACTCGAGAACAACGTATGTTCAGCACCAGCTTGCGGACGATCGACCTGACGGGTTCTCCGTGCATAGCCAACCCGTCCAGCACGTTTGTGATGTGCAACCGGAAGAATTGCGAGGAGGTTTCGCCTTCATTGTGACAAGCATTGCGCCGGCGCGATTGCCCAACAAGCGCATTCGCGGGCCAAACTGAGGCCGTTTTCGGCCATCGCCTTCACCGACTTTGTGGTGCACTATTCAAGCGAACGACAGCACGAAGTTGAGGAAACCTGATTCTGCAGTTACTGACAAAAATAGCAAAGCGACCTGCAAACCTGGCATTCCGGAAAAAATACATTTGAGATTTTCTGATCACGACACAGTGACGGTGAATTCTTACGATAAGCTGATCGACTGCGCGTTACCAGGCTTCAAGGCATTGCGTGATGCGTTGTAGTGAAGCGTCCAACATGAGCTACCCGTGGGCGTGCTTACAGTCAATGAAGGTCACGAAATGAAAGTCGCCGTTGTCATATTTGATGGTGTGCAAGCCCTGGATGTCGCAGGCCCACTGGACGTGTTCGCCGAAGCCAACACATTTCTTCCCGAGCATCAGCGGTATCAGGTCTCGTTCGTGGGATTGGAAGCGGGCATGGTCACGGCATCCAATGGGATGCAACTCGCCGTGCCCTTCGGTTATGCGGATTTCGACACGCAATGCGACCTGCTGTTGATAGCGGGCGGACCGCAATTGCCCGACTTGCGTCCGCCCGTGCCGTTTCTCGACTGGTTGAGGCGTCAGGCGAACGGCGCGACCCGGTATGGCTCCGTTTGCAATGGCGCTTTCCTGCTCGCGCATGCGGGGCTGCTCGATCGCCGCGAAGTGACGACCCATTGGGCCGATGCCGGACGCCTCGCCGACGATTTTCCTCAAACGTGCGTGCAGCCCGACCGGATTTTCATTCGCGACGGCCGCCTGTTCACTTCAGCGGGCGTCACTGCGGGCATTGATCTTTGCCTGTCGCTGGTGGCGGAAGACTGGGGGCATGAACTGGCCGTGCGCGTCGCGAAGCGGCTGGTCGTTTATATCCAGCGTGAAGGCGGGCAGTCGCAATACAGCCCTTACGTCGGTGTGCGCAAAGACGACGATCCCATCATCGGCAAGGTGCAGCGTTACGTGATGGACCACATTACGGACGTGCTCTCAATCGAGCAACTCGCAAGCGCGGTTTCCGTCAGCCGACGCACGTTCTCGCGCCTGTTCGCCAAGTATGCAAAGGTGACGCCTTCGGCATTTGTCGAGCAGGTCCGCGTCGATACGGCGAGAAAGCTGCTCGAGGAAACGGATGCGCCACTCAAGACCGTTGCATTCAAATGCGGCTTCCACAGCGCCACGCACATGCGTACGACGTTCGCCCGACGGCTCAATGTGACGCCGAAACAGTATCGGCAGCGCTTTCGAGGAGAAGTGGGCGAACACACGTTGGAACTCGATGCGCTCGCCGAGTGAACCGCGTAAATCGGGTTATGTTCCAGGCACGCGTCCCGCACGTGCCGTCTAACCAATCGTCATCGAAAGGCACGCAATCTTCATGACTCACCCCGACTCGCTTCAAGGTCTACCGGACATTCTCGATACCGGCTTATCGGTGGTGTTTTGCGGGATCAATCCGGGGCTAGCCGCGGCATCCGCGGGCCATCACTTCGAGGGGCGGGGAAATCGGTTCTGGCGAGTGCTTCATCTGGCGGGCTTTACGCGCGAACAGCTACGCCCTGAAGACGACCATTCATTACTGCGCGACGGGTGCGGCCTGACGACGGCAGTATCGCGCCCGACAGCGCGTGCGGAACAGTTGTCCCGATCGGAAATCAAGGCGGCCGCGCCTGAATTCGAGCGAAAGATCACGCAGTACGCGCCGCGCTATATCGCCTTCCTTGGCAAGATGGCGGTTTCCGAATTGATCGGCAAACGCGACGTCGATTGGGGACTTCAGTCAGTCACATTCGGCGGCGCACGCGTCTGTGTATTGCCCAATCCCAGTGGCCTGAACCGCGCGTTCAGTCTGGATGCACTGGTTTGCGCGTATCGTGAGCTTCGTCTCGCGGTCGACCCGGTGCAGGCGCACCTTGAATCCACTCGCACCCGATAACCTACGTCTTACGGTTCGGCCAGATCAGCGACCGCACTTCCCACCCTCACTGTCTTCGGCGCATCGACAAACTGAAGGTGCACGTTTCTGCGCAGCGTTTCAGTCACGAATTCGACGAACGAGCGAATCTTCATGCTCGTACCTTTTCGCTCCACGTGCAGCAGATTCACCGGAATCGACTCCGGCTCGAACGCTGCCAGGATTCGTTGCAGACTCCCACTGAGCACTTCCGGCGCTGCCTGGTACGAAAGCAATTGCGTGATGCCCACGCGATCGACGGCCGCCATGACAGCCGCAGGCGCCAGATCGACGATCATTCGCGGGCGAACGCGAACGGGCAACCTCGAACCGTTTTCGTAATACAGCCATTCAAGCGGATGCGTCACGCCCGTGAAGGACACGCAGTGATGGTCACTCAGTTGCCTGGGATGAAGGGGCTCCCCGAGCGCGTCGAGATAAGCCGGGGCCGCATAGGTGCGGCGGCTCACGGAACCCAATGGCACGGCGAACACCGAAGAATCGCCAAGATGACCGATGCGGATCGCGATATCCACCCCTTCTTCGATCAGCCGCGTCGTTCGGTCGACATAGACGACATTCACGCTGACGTCCGGATAGATGTTCGCGTAGGCGTTGATGAGCGGGGCAATGAAGCGCTGGCCAAACAGGACGGGCGCGGAGACAGTCAGTGTGCCCGCAGGCTTGCTTTGCTCTGCGGCGATATTCGATTCCGCATCCGCGATGGTATCGAGTACTCTGCGGCATGCTTCGAGGTAGAACATGCCCGCGTCTGTGGGACGGATTGACCGTGTGGTCCGCGCAATCAGCTGCGCGCCGACTCGTGTTTCCAGCGAATTCAGCGCCCTCGACACCGTGGGAGCCGACATGCCGAGCTTCTCTGACGCGCCGGTAAAACTGCCTCGATCAACGATGGCGACGAACACCTCCATCTCACGAAATTTGTCCATCGTAATTCCCGACTTCAGTTCTCGACGCGATTGTATGTCCGCTTTTCCGCGTCACGCCCGGCCTGGCTCAATTCGCGCACTGAATGGCCCATAACATGCTGCGTGCGCGCTTCAAGAACCCAAGTACATCTCCGACAATCGACCAGGTCGCGTGACCTTGGGAGCGGGTATGTTCCGGCTGAAGCTTAGATCGACTCTGTTGAAGATCGGTGTGTTTGTCGCAGTGGGCGGCCCGCTTGCCGCATTCAAAGGATTACTCTCCGGTCATGAAGAGATAGCCTCGTACGTGGCCATTGCCGCCGTCATCGTGGTTGCAGGTTTCGTCGTCTTGCTCAAGTCGACCCGTAGTGATGACGCGTGATTGCCATGGCCGGTTGCAAACCGCACCGGCCATGCCGGCCGCTATGCTTCGAGGATGGCCACGTTGTAATCTTCGTCGTTGAAGGCAACGAAGAACTCTTCAGGCATCAGCCACGAATCCACGCTGACCGTATTCGCAGCGACATTGACGTCGACTTGCGCATCCGCGTCGACGCTCTTCATTGCACGCTGGATTCTGGAGATATCGTCAGACTGAATTGCTTCTTTAACTGAGAATTTCATTTTCGCTCACCAATCAATAACCGTTAATCAATTGCAGGCCGCCGGATTCATTCGACTTGATTTGATTCTATCCGGCGCCTGGATTTGCGTCGATGCACGTAAAACAACTATGTGTTTCAGATTCAGAATGATTCATGCGGAATCTATTTTATGGATTACTGCAAATGCAGCGACCTCGGCTCCAGCCCTCGATCCTGGCCGGACAGCAGAGATTGCGGCCAACCTTATGACAATAGGCGCTCATTGATCGTATGGAAAAAGTCAATTTCCATCTGATCGCCAAAAATCCCGGCAAAACGCGCATGGCCAGATTTCAAAATCAATTGGCCTAAAACGTTACACGCGGCAGCTTTAAGAAAACCTGTTCAACTCCTAGAATTGATCAGGTCATCGCACGGTAAAAACGCCGCTGCAATTCCGGGTGAATTAACCACGTAAATGATCAGGAGATCATTGCCAAGGTCTTTTCCTGGAACGCCTGAGGTCTCCGTCAGCGTCCATCGTCTGAGGGTCCATCCAGATGCGATGCGTTGTTGAGGACTATTTGCCGAGCGCACCCCTATGACGAGTGTCAATCCCTCGATGACTGAAACGGCCGGCCCGGTTGTTGCATCGTCTCCCGCCCCGTTGCCTGCCGCGCAAGCACCGACGTCCGCGCCTCCGGCACCCGCGCAAGCGGAGATGTCGTTGCGCCTGGCGATTGGTCTGAGTGGGATGCTGCTCGCGTCGCTGCTGGCCATCGTCAACGAACAGGTCACGGCACTTGCCATGACGGACGTGCGTGGCGCGCTCTCCATCGGACATGACGACGGCAGCTGGCTGACCGTTCTGTTCGAAGCCGCCAACGTGTCCACGATGATCTTTGCACCGTGGTTCGGTATCACCTTCACCCTGAAGCGGTTCACGATAGGTGCGGTGGCGGCCTCGATGCTGTTTGCCTTTCTCTGTCCGCTTTCGCCGAACCTGTCCACGTTTTATGTGCTGCGTGTGCTCCAGGGCGTCGCCGGCGGCTGTCTGCCGCCCATGCTGATCATCGTGGCGTTGCGCTATCTTCCGCCCAGAATCAAGCTGTATGGGCTCGCAGGATATGCGCTCACAGCAACCTTCGGGCCGACGATCGGCACGCCACTCGCCGCGTTGTGGACGGAGTATGTCAGCTGGAAGATGGCGTTCTGGCAAAGCGTGCCGTTCGGACTGTTGAGCTGTGTCGCGATCCAGTACGGCCTGCCGCAAGATGCTGTCAAGCTCGAAAGGTTCCGGACGTTCAACTGGATCGGATTGATCACAGGCGGTCCGGCTGTTGCCATGCTAGTCATTGGACTGCTACAGGGCGATCGACTCGACTGGCTGAATTCGACGTTTATCTGCGTGATGCTGTTCGGCGGAACGCTGCTTTTCATCGCGTTTCTCGTCAACGAGTGGTATCAGCCGGTTCCGTTCTTCAAGCTGCAGTTGCTGTACCGCCGAAACTTCTCGCATGGTTTGTCGACGCTGGTGGGCGCCGTGATGTTGCTGGTCGGTGTCGCTGTGATTCCCGCCCAGTTCCTTGCGAAGGTGCACACGTACCGGCCGCTTCAAACCGCGCCGCTGGCGTTGCTGGTTGCCATTCCACTGCTGATTACGCTTCCGCTGACGGCCGCCCTGCTGAACACGCGCCGGATCGATTCGCGTTGGGTCATGGCGTTCGGACTGTCGCTGGTCGCCACTACGTGCTTTCTCGGAAGCTTCATGACTTCCGAGTGGGTTCGCGAGAACTTCTACTGGCTCCAGTCGTTGCAGATCGTGGCGCAGCCGATGGTGATCGTCGCCATTCTGATGGGTGTGACAACGGGCTTGCCGCCGACGGAAGGGCCGTTCGCTTCCGCCATGTTCAACTCGCTCAAGGCATTCACCGGCGTGGCGGCAACGGCGCTGATCGACGGTCTGGGCACGGCCCGTGAGCATTTTCATTCGAGCATGCTGGTCGACCATCTGGGCAACAACGCATTGATCGCGAGTCAGAGCGTCAACGCCGCACATGGTCTCGGCGAACTCGCGCATCGGATTCACGAGCAGGCGGTGGTGCTCACCTCCGCCGACCTTTATCGCGTGATGGCGGTGATCGCCGTTGCCGTTCTCCTTCTCGTCCCAGTGCTGCCGGTGCGTATCTATCCGCCGTGGAGCACGACACCGCCATCCAATCGCTAACCATTGATTCATATGTCATTCCTCACCCGAATTCCCCCCAAACTGGCGCGCATCGCCGCGGTCGTGGTCGTGCTGGGCGTTGCTGCCTGGGGTTGTACGAAGCTGCTTGCCAATCCGGATTACGAATCCACCAACGACGCCTACGTGGCCGCCGATTTCACGCTGGTGGCGCCGCGTATTGCCGGACAGGTTTCCGAGGTACTCGTCGAGGACAACCAGCAGTTGAAGGCCGGGCAATTGATGGTGCGTATCGACGATCGCGACTTCCAGGCGGCGTTGCTGACTGCGCGGGCCGACGTGGCGGCCGCCAGGGCATCCGTCGCGAACTACGACGCCGAGATCGCGCGTCACCCTTCACTCGTCGAACAGGCGCGCGCCACGCTGCGCTCCGACGAAGCGTCGATCGATTTCGCACGCGCCAATGCGGCGCGCTACCAGAACCTGTCGGAGTCCGGCGCGGGCACGATGCAGGAACATCAGCACGCCGCGAGCGCGCTTGCCGAGCAACTCGCGCAACAGGCGCATGATCGCGCCGCGCTGGCCGCGACCGAACAGAATCTCGATGTGCTGCGCACGCAGCGCGACAAGGCCGCCGGTGCGCTGGCCCACGCCGAGGCCGCGCTGGAGCAAGCCAGGCTCAACCTCTCTTACACGGAGATTCATGCGCCCGTCGATGGCAAGGTGGGCAGGCGTTCCGTGCGGGTCGGCGCGTTCGTCACGCCCGGTGCGCCGCTGCTCGCGATCGTGCCGCTCTCCGACGCCTATGTGGTCGCGAACTTCCAGGAGAACCAGATCACCAACATGCGGCCCGGCGAGCGTGTGCGTATCAAGGTCGACAGCTTTCCTGGCGTTGTCATTCAAGGGCATATCGACAGTCTGGCGCCTGCTACCGGCGTGAGCTTTGCGCCGATCGCGCCCGACAACGCCACGGGCAACTTCACCAAGGTCGTGCAGCGCGTGCCCGTCAAGATAACGATCGATGCGGGCCAGCAGGCGGCATCTGCATTGAGCGTGGGGCTGTCTGTCGAAGCAGAAGTCGCGGTGAGCAAACATGGCAACGCGACGATCGCGGGAGCGGACAACAAATGAACGCGCGCGCGTTTTCCATTCGTACGCCCGCGTTGGCAGGTTTGCTTTGCTTTGCACTGAGCGGCTGTCTGGTGGGCCCCAACTTCGAACGTCCGACGTCGGCCACGCCCGACGTCTTCAATCGCACGCAGACCGCACAGGCGCCGAGCAAGGCGACCGAATCCGAGTTCAATCCGGATTGGTGGCTGCTGTTCAATGATCCCACGCTGAACGCGCTCGAACAGAAACTGGCCGATGCGAACCTCGACGTAGCGGCGGCCTCTGCCCGTCTGCGGCAAAGCCGCGCCGAGCAGCGCGTGGCGGGCGCGGCGGAATATCCGACGCTCACGGGCGCCGCTTCGTACAACCGCGAGCGCGGCAGCGAGAATGGCATTCTTTCGTTGCTCGGCGTTTCGCCGACGGACAGCCAGCCGCAATCGGCTTCGGGCAGCGCTCCGCTTGGCGTCGCGCCGCTGCCGGGAAGCAAGGGTTCGCCCGCTTATAACCTGTATCAGTTCGGTTTCGACGCGTCATGGGAAGTCGACATCTGGGGCCGTGTTCGACGCAGCGTGGAAGCCGCGTCGGCATTGACGGATGCCTCGTACGAGGAGCGCAACGCGGTGTTGCTGTCCGCGCGTGCCGAGCTCGCGCGCGACTACATTCAACTGCGCGACACGCAGGCTCTGCTTCAGATCGCGCATCAGAATCTGGAGATTGCACGTGACGCCACCCGGCTCACGCAAACGCGCGTACGCGAAGGCGTGACGACCGATCTCGACGTAGCCAACGCATCCGCACAGGTCGCGACGATCGAAAGCCTGATTCCCACGCTCGAATCGCGCAGCGAAACGACGATCAATGCGATCGGCGTGTTGCTGGGCGAGCAGCCGGGCGCGCTGCGTCAGATGCTCGCCGGGACACGCGACGTTCCCGGACTTCCGAATCAGGTGCCGATTGGATTTCCGTCAGAACTCGTACAGCGCCGGCCCGACATCAGAAAGGCCGAGGCTCAGTTGCACGCGGCAACGGCAGCGATCGGCATGGCGAAGGCGGACTTTTATCCGCGCATTTCGCTTAATGGCAGTGCGGGATTCCAAAGTCTTCAGCTGTCGAATCTGGCGGATTGGGCATCGGGTCAGTTCGTCGTCGGACCCTCGATCACGCTTCCGATTTTCGAAGGCGGACGCCTCAAGGGAACCCTGCAGTTGCGCGAGGCCCAACAGCAGGAAGCGGCGATCGTCTACAAACATACCGTGCTTCAGGCCTGGCGCGAGGTGGATGATGCGCTGATCGTCTACGACGCTGAACAGCGAAGGCATGATCGACTGGAAGAAGTCGTGAGCCTGAATCTGCGAGCGCTCTCGATTGCGCGGCAGCGCTACAAGGCCGGGGCCGTCGATTTTCTCGACGTGCTCAATGTGCAGCGGCAATTGCTCGACGCGCAGAGCAATCTCGAACAAAGCAAGGCCGACGCCGCCGCCAACCTCATCACCTTATGCAAGGTGCTCGGCGGCGGATGGGAGTCGTCGTACGCGCAACAGGATGTGCGTCATTGAAGCAGCGCAGACGACGCGCGCCACCTTCCCCGTTTATCCGTTTCTTAAGCGCCGTGGACACGCGTCTGCGGCAGGTCGCCTCTGGAGAGCATGATGAAATTGTTTGTTCGCACGCTGGTTATCGCAACGGCCCTTGCCGTCCCCGCATTGTCTCAGGCTGAGGAAAGCAGTCCTCCCGTTCAATCGCAGCCGAACAGCGCCTCCGAATCCGGCTACGGCGGCAGCGCGGCTGGAAAAGACCAGGCCGGGTCGCAGAAGAAGGCGGGAGGCTTCTGGCATCGCGGCGGCAGTGCGTCGGGCGACAACTGTACCGGGCCCATCAGCTATTGCAGCATCTTCTTCGGCAACTAGGCGCAGGATCGATCACCGGGTAAGCCGTCGGCAGCGGACGCAATGCCCGGCGACTTCGCCCGGGGCCGGCCAGCGAACCCGACGCGTTCAGGCTCATCAGCGATAATGCACGGCATCTGGTCAACCGGAATCCGACCCTGCCGCGTATGAGCAAAACCGTAAATCAGCAACGCCGCATCGACGCGATGCTGCGCGAAGCCGTGGCCATGCAGCAAAACGGAGCGCAGCCCGAGGCCGAGGAGATCTATCGCGAGATTCTCGCGCTACGTCCCATGCACTTTGACGCGATCCAGCTGCTCGGCGCGCTGTCGTTACAGGCCGGGCGCATCGACGAAGGCGTCGGCCTGTTGCAGAAAGCTGTGTCGATCAACGGAAAGCAGGCACCGTTGCACTCGAATCTCGCGTACGCGTATAACGCGCAGCGCCGCTTCAGCGAGGCGCTGGCTAGCGCGAACCGCGCGCTGGCGCTGCAACCGGACTTCCCCGATGCACTGAACAATCGCGGCAACGCGCTTGCCGGACTCGACCGGCCGGCGGAAGCACTGGCGAGCTTCGAAAAGGCGCTCGCCTTGCAGCCCGAACTTGCACAGGCATGGAACAACCGCGCCTGCGTGTTGCGCGACCTCGACCGCCCCGCCGACGCGCTCGCGAACTGCGATCAGGCTATCGCGCTGCAGGCCCGTTATGCCGACGCATGGAGCAATCGCGCGAACGCGTTGAGCGACATGAACCGTCCGCAGGACGCGCAAGCGAGCTATCAGCGGGCGCTCGAACTCGCTCCCGCATTCGTCGATGCCTGGAACAATCTCGGCCTCACGCTGGTGGACATGAAGCTGCACGACGACGCGCTGCAGTGCTACGAGCGCGCGCTCGCGCTGGACGCCGATTGGGCAGAGGCGCATTGGAACTACGCGTTGTGTCTGCTGCAGATGGGTCGGCTCGAACAGGGCTGGCGCGAGTACGAATGGCGCTGGCGGCGCCATCGCATCAAGGCGTCTCAGCGGAGCTTTACACAGCCGCTATGGCTGGGCGAATTTCCGCTCGAAGGCAAAACCATTCTGCTGCACGCCGAGCAAGGGCTGGGCGACACGCTGCAGTTTTGCCGCTATGCGCCGCTCGTCGCTGCGATGGGCGCAAGAGTCGTCCTCGAAGTGCCGAAGGAACTGATGCGACTGCTCGCGACGCTTCGCGGCGTCGCTGAACTGGTCGAGCAGGGCCAACCGTTGCCGGCCTTCGATTGCCATGCGCCGCTGCTCAGTTTGCCGCTCGCGTTTGGCACGAACCTCGCAAATATCCCGTCCGGGGCACCCTATGTCAGTGCGGACAACGCGAATGCGCAGCGCTGGACGCAGCGGCTGGCTGGCGACGGCGCGCCTGCGCTGAAGGTCGGGCTGGTGTGGGCGGGCGGAAATCGTCCGCATGTCGCCGAGCTGAGGAAGACCGATGCGCGGCGCTCGGTGACGCTCGAAACGCTAAGCCCCATCCTCGATGTGCCGCATGTGCGCTTTTACAGCCTGCAGAAGGGTCCCGCCGCAGAACAGTTGCGTGAGCACCAGGCGTTGAGCGAACGGATCATCGACTACACCGATGAACTCGATGACTTCGCAGACACGGCTGCGTTAGTAGCGAACCTCGATCTCGTCATTACGGTCGATACCGCCGTTGCTCACCTCGCAGGGGCGATAGGCAAGCCGGCGTGGATCATGAACCGCTTCGATACGTGCTGGCGATGGCTGCTCGATCGCACGGATAGTCCGTGGTATCCGGGCGTCCGGTTGTTCAGGCAACCAGCGCTCGGTGACTGGGACAGTGTGGTGAAAGCGGTGCGTGATGCGCTAGGCGCGGAGAGGTCTTAGCGACTCATCACCGCGAGAAAATCGTTGAGCCTATCCCGCTTCATACCGGAACCGCGCAGGCCGCTCGTAGTAACCGTCGCCTGCACGCCGCGAAAATTACGGCGGCCATCGCGCAGTTACTCTCGCGCCCTGCACGGTTGTGACGCGCTGATACGCTTGCGCTCACTGCATCGGGATCCGATCCCTAATTGCTGGCCGGCGACTTCGTGGTCGGGGTTGCAAGCGTATTGTTAGTCTTCGGGGCCGGTGTCGAGCTGTTGTTCGGGCCCTGCTGCATGCCTGTGTTCGGCGAGCCGGCACTCATACCGCTGTCCGAGTTGGCTGCGCCTGGCGTGCCGTAACCGCTCGTCGAGTCGTTCATCTGGTTCGTTGCCGGGCTGGACGTGCTGCCATGGCTCGACGAACCGCCACCTGCCGCGCCACCCGCTGTCTGTGCATAAGCGCCGCCCGACAGCGCGAGCGCCGCGACGGCCGCGATGAGTGCGCTGGTTGCCTTGTTCATGATCCGTTCCTCCTTGATTGAACTGGAATATCGACGCAGACGATCGCCGCCTGCTCGACCATGAATTGAGCAATCACCGTGCCGCTGCTTTTCTTGCGGTACTGATACGCCACGCCTGATTCAATCGGCATGAACCGGCCCGAATGCGCCATCGAAATGAGTGTTGTGAAGCGCGCGAGCGCTTGATGCTCGTACTCGCCTCACCTCAGCTTTGCGCAATGGTCTCCCACGCACCCGATCGCGCCGAGCGAAACACAGCGTCGATCACACGCATATTGGCGCGCGCATCTTCAAGTGGGATAGCCTGCGGGGTTCCACTCAGTATCGCCTCCGCGAACGTGGCGGCAGCGACACCATATTGATCGCACGCCGGAATCTCCACCCAGCGATCAGTCCCGGCACCGGCGCTCGTGTTCTCACTCACTAACAGACGCGTCGGCCGATCGTTCGGTGCATTGAATGGAATCTCGACCTCGATTCGCCCCTTCGTACCGTGAAATTGCATCCGCTGATACGGGTGCGTCTGAGTCGAGTAAAAGAAACTCGCCTGCACACCGTCGAAGTCCATCAGCACGGAGCCTAGCCGGTCCACTTCGAATACGGGGTCCTGCTCGATCAGCGCAACCACGCGGCCTGGCTCAGCCCGGGTAACGAAGCGTGACGTCGTGATGGGATAACAACCGATATCGAGCAGACCGCCGCCGCCCAGTCCGCTCTGGTTGCGGATATTGTCAGGGTTCGTGTTGTTATAGGTGAAGCCGCCCGTCACCGCCCGCAATTCGCCAATCGCGCCGTCGTCGATCAAGCTACGCACCTTCAACCATTGCGGATGCGTGCGCACCATGAAGGCTTCCTGGATGCATCGGCCGCTCCGGTCGCGCGCCGCGATGAGCCGTTCAACCTGCTGCGCGTCGAGCCCGATCGGCTTCTCACACAGAACGTGCTTGCCCGCCTCGACGGATTTGATCGTCCATTCCACGTGAATGTGATTGGGCAGCGGAATATAGACCGCGTCGATTTCCGGGTCCGCAAGCAGCGCTTCGTAACTGTCGTATGCGACGCTCAAACCATATCGGGCCGCGGCTTCCCGGGCCTTCTCCTGAGAGCGCGACGCGATGCCCTTCACCCGGCACTTCGGCGCGTTGTGCATGGGCACGACAACCTTGTCGTTGATCTTCGCGGTGCCCATGATGCCCCAGACAACTTCATTCTTTGCCATGACATTCCCTTTTCCGATTGAGTCGCTGAAGAGAGCAGGCCAAACGAGCGCGTGAGCCTGCAAGTCCATGAGGCCATGAAAGACCCGAAGCATTCCGTCAGGCCAGTGTACTAACTGCCTGGATTTCTGCCGAGATACGCAACCACCGCCCCCGTCAGCGCGATACCGCGCAATTCCTCCGGCGATGCCAGATGTGCCGCGACGATCTCGCGATTATCGAGCCGCAGTTCGGGCATGCGATCGAGGTGCAGTTCGAAGAAATGCACCTGGTCTCTCCGTCCCTCCCAACTGCCGCAGATGCAGCCCGCAGGGCGTAATGCGTGCGACGACAGGCCAATCTCCTCCTCCAGTTCGCGCCGCGCAGCCGCATCAGGCGCCTCACCGGGCTCGATACTGCCGCCGGGAAAATTCCATTCGGCGCGGTACGATGACTTCACAAGCAACAGTGCCTGCCCGACGTAAATGGCGACTAGCGCGCCCTCATGACGAGGCCGTCGAATCTGCCACCAGACGCGGGCGAATCGATAGCCGAGGCGAAGCACCATGCGCCAGACAAAGTCGATAAACATGGCCGGTCGCGCTCGCTCAAGGCTCGGCATTGAGTTCTCTCCTTACGTTCGTGGCTAGCGGATCTTACCGGCGCGCCATGTCCCGGTTCGATTAGTGGAAGGCGCTCCCGGCGCGCAGGCGATAACGCTGAACGGCCATCACCAGGCAGATGCCGGCTGACGCCATGATATTGGCAACGGGATAAAAAGCGACTGCCACCGTCCATTGTCTCAAGGCGAGTAATGCAAGAGCATATTTGACGACGCACAAGACGAAATAGACGAGGCTTTCGCCCCAGGGATCACGAACCGTCTTTCGGACCGTCGGACCGAGGCCCGCAAGTTCGATCACCGTCACCAGGCAGACCGAGAGGGTTGGGTCTTCAGTCAGTATCCAAAGCGGTATGGCTAGCAACGCTGCCCCAAGAAACATCCAGTCGGCTTTTGTCCAACTTCTCTCGCCTCGATAGATGCTCGCCACGAAAATCAGAATACATGTGACGGCGATCGCCGCCGTGCACCACGCAGAGGGCCCTGCACCCGCAACAAATTGACCCGCAGCAGCGATGGTCGTGACAATCGACCAGATTAACCACGTGAAAAGATGCGGATGAACAGCGCGCCTGAGAATCGCGAGTGCATAGGGAATGGCCGCCAGCAGCGATACAACTGAACCGATCACTCCAATTATCGAAGCGGTATCGTGGTCAATGTTTACCATTGCAGTGGATTCTGTTCATGCACCCGCAGCAGACGCGAGAAGCGTGCGCCATAAACCCGCTTAGCCCCGGAGGTTGCGCTCGCAATCTTCCCAATATCGAAGCGGGTCGTGATGCTCCGGATAGTGTGCCTTGAGCCATACCGACAGCCTGGTCCAATCCGGATGGTTGGTACCCGTCTGGGCCGACCAGGTCGACGACCTCTCAAGAATTTGTCCGTTCATGCGATCACGCACCAGCAAGCTGCCCAGTCCGCTCGAACTGTTGGCCTGTGACTCGAGCTGATAGCGCGGCAGAATCCTGAGCTCGGCATCCTCGGCCCACCCGTACAAGGCGCGGACCACGCCGGACGGATCGCGCAACTCGATGGGGCCGCTTTTCGGGCGAACGGCGGCCCATCCTTCGGGAAACTCGGTGACGACCTCGTTTTTGCCTTCCCTCACCCACTTCACGCGCCACGCCTTCACCATCGATTCACGCATGCGCGATATCGACTCGTAGCCGGCGGGCAATTCAATCGCCATCGGAAGTGAAATGAGGTTGTCTTTCCACAGTTTGGACTCCTCGTCCACGCGCTCGACCACGTCGAACGCCCCTGCTTCGAATGGGTTCTCAGGCCGGCTCGATGTCTTCACGCTCCCGGCAGGCAGTCCTTCGAAAAGGCGCTCGGCATCATGGCGCGTAAGTTTCGTCTTTCCTTTCTTCATTGGGTTTCTCTGCAGCAAGGTTGTCGCGAGCGGCCGCGTTGTAACGACTGGAATCGGGCGTTACTTCCGCTCACGCGTCTGAACGTGCTTACGTTCCTGTTCTGCGCTATTCGGCTTTTTCAGCGTGGAAGGCGGCAATTGCGCCGCTCGTGCAGCCACCCGCCGAATGGCCAAAGCACGTGTGTATGAGAGATTATAGGCCGCTGGAACGGGCGGACGTCCCATTGGGCTGCCGGCGCCTTACCGTGCATGTGCGCACCGCATGCGGGCCTTCCGCGCGGGTGTCTCGAAAGGCGCAAACTGTTTCGATAACGCGGCGCCCTATGCACACGTGGTCCAACGGAGAAAATCATGTCCGCGACCGAGCCGTGGGTATGTCCGACGTGTGCCATTCAGGTCACCACGCCTTTCCGTCGGATGTGGTGAGTTCGAGAAGATAGCCGCGCACCTCGCGCACGTTCACGCTGTCGCCGCTTGTCATATTGACACCGACGATACCCATTGCGCCTTCCGCGATCAGGCGAACACCGAGAAAACTCATCGCCGCCCCGATCGCAGCATGGGGAAATTATTCCGAATCGCGATTTAACAGGCTTCAATCAGAACATTTTTCCAATTTTGATTCGCTTCCAATTGACTGTATTTAACAATTTCCCGCACAGCAATTGCCCGGTGATTTAAAGATTTCAATTCGATTTTTCAGCGTGCCTGAAGAGAACGGAGAATCACCGTAGAATGGCGCGGCCAGATAAAGCACTTCCATGTATATCAAGCGGCCGCGGGAGCTAAATAGTGAATCCGTATCTATATCATTTCGATACCGGCACTTATCCAGGCAATCAACGATTTGAAGTATGGCGAGACGAGGTCAATGCGATATTCGATGTCGATATCGACCCGTCCGCGTCGGCGCGCTTTGACTACCGGTTGACGACCGGTTATGTCGGCTCGCTATTGATGGGCTGCGGCACGTGGTCGGGGCAGGGTGACCCCGTTGCCTATGGCGTCAAACGATCGACAAAAATGCTCCGCAGCGACGGACTCGATCATTTCTATCTGTGCCTCGGCATTACGCATTCATTGACGGGATATGCGGGGCGGCAGCCGATCCACGCGCAACCCTCAACCATTTATTTGCTCGATCTCGCGTCCGAGCTCGATTCGGAGATTGTCGCCGGCGACACGATCATTCTGACCGTGCCGCGCGACCTGCTTCCCGAGCGCGTCAAGTCCGCGAGACTGCACGGCACGGTTCTGCATGGGCCAATGAGCTCGCTGCTCGCCGATCATCTGTATTCGCTGCGCCGTCAACTGCCGCATCTGTCGCCGGCCGATATGCCGCACGTCGAGCAGGCCACGCTGGCCATGATCTCGGCCACGCTGGCGCCGTCCGTCGAAGCGCTCGCCGAGGCCGAAGGAGAAATCGACCGGGCGATGATGACGCGCGTGCGCCGCTTCATCGATGCGCACCTCACGTCCCCCGACCTCGATCCCCTGGGCATCTGCAAGGAAGTGGGCGTTTCGCGCGCGCAGCTCTACCGGCTGTTTTCGCGTGAATCGGGCGTCGCCTTCTACATCCAGCAGCGGCGCCTCGCTGCCATCCGAGACATACTCGAAAGCGGCAAAGCGCGCGATCAGCGCATTTCCACGCTTGCGTTTCAATATGGCTTCAAGAGCGAGTCGCACTTCAGCCGCAGTTTCCGCCAGGCATTCGGCTGTTCGCCGACGGAAGCCCGCGACCTCGGCATGCAGCGCGATCGGCAGGTTGCACCAACACGGCGCCATGTTCCATCACGACCCGGTTCGTTGCGGGAAGTGCTCGACAAGCTCGACAAATAGCGGTTCTTGAGACGCACAGTCAAGCAATTGAGACGCACAGGCCAGATCACACCGCACAACGCTGCTAACATTTTTCCTGCCTGACCGGTCAGGAATAGCACGCACGTCGAGAGCTTCGACTCCTCACTGCAACTGCGCATTCCGGGCACGCCGAGCCGAATGGATCGCGTGTCGCGCGGCGCTATTCCGACGTCCATTCCAACGAGAATCGGGGTTCGAAAAATGAAGTCTCGCCAGTTCGCACTCTGTGCAATCCTGGCTTTGTCAGCCTGCGCCCAAACTTCGAATTCAAGCAACGTCGTGCGCATTTGCGACGACCAGGGATGCTCGGATCGACCGAAGAACCAGCAGACATTCGACGCCTCCAGCAACGCTAAAAACGCCCGTCAGGACGAGCGTATCCATGCCTTGAAGCAGACGGCCGAACACGACCCGCGCGCCGCCTACGACCTTGGCCTGCGCTACTTCCGCGGCGACGGTGTGCGCCAGGACAGTTATCAGGCGCTGGTGTGGATGAGAAAGGCGGCAGAAGGCGGCGACCTGCAAGCGCAGAAGGCGTTGGGCAGTTTCTATCTGTTTGGTCTCGAAGAGATGGGACCGGACCCGCGCGAAGCAGAAAAATGGCTGCTGATGGCAGCGGGCCGCGGCGATCAGGAATCGAAGCAGTTGCTCGCGCAAGCAAGAGCCGCAAAGCAATCCGATGAAGACTATTACCGGTGGCAAACCGAATGGCGGCCGGTTTACTACGGCTATTGGAGCGCGGGCTACGCGTATCACGGGTATTGGCGCGAGCGCGCGTGGTACGGCTATTAAAGGGCTTTTATCCGGGTTGAATCGACGGTCGAAGTCGAAGCATCCTCATGTCGAACCATCCATTACGCACACTACAACATGACTCTCATTACAAAACATCCGGCGGTTAAGAGCATGCTCTCGATCGTCATGATCGGGGCGCTCGGCGCTTGCGGCGGCATGGTGTCCACCGGGGGACAGAGCGCGGGCGTGTCGGGCGCGGCAGGCGGCGCAGTCAGCGCCGGCGCGGAGGAAACGCTGGAGCGCTGCACGGCGCCGCTCGGCACGATCGCCGTCGACGACGGCCGCAACGCCGACTGGTTCGGCCCATTCGGCAGCGCCACTCAGGTCACGACGATCGAACCGCTGCTGCGTCTGGCCGTCCAGCAATCGAACTGTTTCGTCATCACGTCGATCGGCAATCAGAAGACGGATGCGCGCCTGAGCCGGATCACGTCGCTGCAGCGCAATTCCGGCGAATACCGCGCAGGCTCCAAACAGCAGAAGGGCCAACGCGTTGCCGCCGACTACTACATGGAACCGCAGATCGTCATCAACGACTCGGCGATCGGCGGGGTCAGCGGCGTGCTCGGCGGGCTCGTGGGCAACGCCGCCATTGCGAAGATTGCGGGCGGCATGCAATCGAAGGCGTCGGTGGTGACACTCACGCTATTCGACGTGCGGTCGGCGGTGCAGATTTCGGCGGCGGAAGGCAATTCCACCGCGACCAACTACGGCGCAGCACTGGCGGGATTCGGCGGCACGGCAGGCGGCAGCCTGAGCGGCTTTTCGAAGACGCCGGAAGGCAAGGCCACCGTCGCCGCGTTCATCGACGCGTACAACAAGATGGTCGTGGCGCTGCGCAGTTACAAGGCACAGGACGTCAAAGGCGGTCTTGGCCGCGGCGGCCAGTTGCAGGTCAACTGACGGGATAGTCTTGCAGTACGCGAGGAGACCACTAAAACCGGGACGTGCGTCATGCGTTCAGCCTCTGACGCACGAGTCCCCGGATTAGACCCGACCCTGGCGGGCCTTCACAATCCCTTGCCGGGTGCCGGACATCGGATCGGTAGCCATCACGCCAGATAGCGGCGACAGACCATGTCGCGAATGTGTCGCACACGGATCGAAGTGCTACCGCGTGTGCCACAGCCGCCTACGCCTTCGCCCCCGCCCGCGCACGCTTCTTTGGTGCGGATGCCGATTGCGCGGGCGCCGCCTCGGCGGGCGCGCGCTTGAACAGCGGCGAACTGAGCGTCGCGGCCCCCATGTCCGCCGCGGCGCTCAACAGCGACGGCGCAAGCTCCTTCAAGCGCGACTCCGGCAATCGGCTCGTCGGCCCAGCAAGACTCACGATACCCACCACCTCGCCCGTAACGGGATTGCGCACGGGTGCGGCAATCGATGTCATGCCCGCCTCGTACGTCTCGATCGCGACGCCATAGCCGCGTTGCCGCGCGCCGTTCAGATCCTTGAGGAATTGCTGAATGGTCTTCGGCGCACGCGGCGCATTGAGCGATTTCGGCCCAAGGCCGCCCTGCTTCGACACCAGCTCGATGGCACGTTCGTCGGACAGTGTGGATAGCCACGCCTGCCCGCTCGCCGTGCAATGCAGCGGCGGCTGGCTGCCCATGTCCGGGTCGTAACGCAACCCCGACTTCGCGCCCTGCGCCTTGCCCACAAACGTAATGTGGTCGTCCTCGACCACGCCGAGGCGCGCCAGCTCGCCCGAGCTTTCCGCAAGCCGGTCGAGCACTGGCTGCGAAATATCGGACACGCCACTCGTCGACAGATAGATCAGCCCCAGCGACACCAGCTTCAGCGCCAGCATGTACTCGCCGTGGTCTTCGTCCTGACGCACAAAACCTTCGTCGATCAGCATCGACAGCAGACGGTGCGTGCCGCTGCGCGGAATGTTCAGCGTGTCGGCGATGGCCGCGAGCGGCATGCGCCCGCCATTCTTCGCCAGCAGTTCGAGCACCGCCAGCGCCCGCTCCAGATTGCCTGCCATAGTGCACTCTCATTTAAACTGTATCGTGCAAATGAGAACATGATTCCACAGTGGAATTCAAGCGGTTTCGCATGTCCTTCGCTGGGGGCCGCCGGCGGTCAGCGTCCAGCGCTCACGTCGCGCTCGCGCACGCCTGTTCGATCACCGCCCGCGCCGCCTCATGCAGGCGGCGCGCACGATCGACGGCACAGGTGGTCTGCGCCCAACGCTGCGTCGGTACTTCGACGCTCACCGGCAAGTGCCCGGGCAACGCGCGCAGGATGCCGACGAGATCGAGACCGCCCTCGCCCGGAATCATCCGTTCACAACGCGCCTGGAACAGCAAGGTATCGAGATCGGCGGGACGCTCGGCGGGTGCGTCGCAGAACTGCACGTAGCCGAAGTACTCGCGCGGCAGTGCGCGCAGTGCATCGAGCGAATCCGCCGCGCGGTCGAAGTGAATCGGGTCGATGATGAGGCCCGTGTTGCGCCTGCCGCTCGCTTCGACGATGCGCGCGCCCTGCGCGATGTTCTTCACGTCGGTCCATGGCATCGGCTCGAGCGAAGGCGTGAGGCCGAGCGGCGCCGCGATATCGCACAGCTTGCCGAGCCGGTCGGCCATGCGCGCTTCGTCGGGATCGTTGCCGGCCACGAGCACATAGCGCGCGCCCAGTTCGGCGGCTGTGTCGAGCATCGGCTTGTACGACGCCACCTCCGTATCCGGCTTTAGCCGCACGATCTCGACATCGAGCACACGCATGCCCGTGTCCTTCAACACCGCGAGCGTCTCGCGCTTGAGCTGCGTATCGCCGACGATTTCATGCCGCACTTCGTGATCGGTGGCAGGCAGCAGACGCAGGCCGACGAAGTCGTAGCCTGCATCGACCGCGCATTGCACCATTTGCGGCGGCGTCAGTTCCAGCACAGTCAGCGCCGACAGCGACAGCGCGCGCGCATGAGCCTGGGTCATCATGTCTCCTTTATCCAGTTCATATCGTACGTTTCGTACGTTTCGAGCGTTTCGTGCGTTGCGTACACCGTTCAGCGCAGCGGCGAAAACGGCGCGGGCACGTAGATCGTCGACTCCATCGTCGTCAGATGCGCGGGTCCGCCCTTCGGCGGCCAGATGCCGTCCTTGACGGCTTCGGCACGAATGCGCGAGCGTTCGTCGACGCCCGCATACGGCCAGATGTTCAGAAAACGCGGCACCGTGCCGTCCAGCGAATACATCGCGCCGATCAGCGGGGAACGTTTCGTGCGCTCCGGCACGGCCTTTTCCCATGCGTCGATCGTATGCTGCAGGCTCGCGAGCTTCGTGCCGTAGACGCGCATCTCGTAGATGCCGCCATGCACGGCCGGTTCGATGGGCGGCAGGAACGGAAAGAGCGCGTAGCTCTCTACCTTCACGTCCTCGACGAACTCGCCGCAGCCGAACGGATTGCCTTCGAGCAGCAGACGCTTGCGCTCGTTCACGAGCGCCGCCTCCGACTCGAAGCCGCGCAGCACCATCACCTTGCCGAGCGCGCCGATGTCCGAATACCAGCAGCCGAGCAATGTCGAGCCGGGCTGATTGCCGCTCGCCTTGATGCTTTCGAACACCTGCGCGTTGGTGCCGATTTTTACCGTGAGCGTGACTGTGTCATAGAGTGTCATTGCGTGGTTCCTTGATGTGAACTGGAAGAGCCGGCGCGCGTCGGGACTTGCGCCGCACCGGCAAGAGAAAGTCCCGCGAGATAGCCGAATGTCATCGCCGGGCCGAGTGTGATGCCGCCGCTCGGATAGCAGCCGCCCATCATGCTCGCGCTGTCGTTGCCGACCGCGTAGAGGCCGGCAATCGCGTCGCCGTGCCGATCGAGCACGCGGGCGTTCGCATCGGTGGCGAGGCCCGCGAACGTGCCGAGGCTGCCCGGCAGCAGCTTGACGGCGTAGAACGGCCCGTCTTCGATCGGCGCGATGCAGGGGTTCGGCTCATGCGCCGGGTCGCCCTGTACGCGGTTGTACGGCGTGGAGCCTTTGTGAAACTGCGGATCGAAGCCGTCTTTCGCGTACGAGTTGTAGGCGGCAACCGTGGTCTCCAGACCCTGCGCATCGATGCCGCACGCGGCGGCGAGTTCAGCCAGCGTCGCGCCTCGCTTCAGATAACCCGAACGCACGTAGCTCGAAACGGCAAACGGAAAGGGCTTCGAAAAACCGAGCCCATAGCGGCGCTGGAAACGGTGATCGCAGATCAGCCAGGCACACACCTCCGCACCGCGCGGCGTCGTCCCGAGCAACGCGGACATGAAATCGTGATAGGACGACGCCTCGTTGACGAAACGCTGTCCCGCGCGCGTGACGGCGATCACACCCGGCTTCGCGCGTTCGATCAGATGTGCGAACGCCACATCGCCGCCGCGTTGCGGCACGAGCGAAACGGGCGCCCAGGCGGCGGGCGCATCGAGCGTATCGTCGAAGCGCGCGCCAATCGATTCGCCAAGACGAATACCGTCACCCGTATTCGAGCGCGGCGCCGCCGACCAATGTTCCTTGCCCGAAGGCGTGTACGCGAACGTGCTGGCACGTCGCGCGACATCATGCGGAAAGCCGCCGCATGCGAGCACCACGCCGCGCGCCGCACGCACCTCGTGCACCACGCCGCCGATCTCGACGCGCGCGCCCGTGACGCGCGCGTCGTCGCGCAACAGGCCAATTGCTCTCGCGCGCGTGCGCAGATCCACGTTGCGATCCGCCGCCGACTTCAACAGGCGCGCTACCAGCGCATTGCCGTTGACCAGATGCATCGAGCGACCATGGCGCAGCTTCTGCCACGCGAACGCCGCGAGCCGCCGCGTGACGTAGAGCGCGGACTTCACGGAACGCGTCGCGCGATAGAAGTGTGCGAGATCCTGCCCCGACGCGAGCGCCATGCCCTTGATCGTCATCACCGACAGCGGCTCGCGCAGCTTGTGGATCAACGGGCCTAGTTCCCTGCCGTCGAACGGCATGGCGCATACCGAGCGGCCGCCCGTCGCCGCGCCGGGCGTCGTGTGGAAATCGGGAACGCGATTGCCGTCGACGAAGCGCATCGCCGTATGCTGCTCGAAGAATTCGACCATTTCGGGTCCGCGCGCCAGCAGCGCATCCGCCTTGTCCGCATCGAACTGCGCGCCGAGTTCGCTCTTCAGGTAAGTGCGCGGCGCGTCGATGTCCTCGCGGATGCCCGCGCGCGTCGCCAGCGGATTGCGCGGAATCCACATCCAGCCGCCCGACCACGCAGTCGTGCCGCCGAACACGTCTTCCTTCTCCGCAACCATCACGCGCAAGCCCTGCGCCGCCGCCGTCACGGCAGCCGACAGCCCGCCCGCACCGGAGCCCAGCACCAGCACATCGCATTCGAGTATCGCTTCACGCTTCATCTTCGGCTCTGCTTTTCCAGAAACTATGGAACTAACTTTCTTTGTGGAATACTATTCCACAAATTGCGATCGTGCAAAGTTTTTGTGACGATGAGGAGAAGGGACATGCGAGTGCTGGTAACGGGTGGCAGCGGCTTTCTGGGTGCGTGGATCATGCGGCGGCTGCTTGCGCGCGGCATCGAATGTGTGGCGTTCGATCTGCAGGCGAAGCCGCAATTGCTGCATACGCTGTCGCCGGAACTGCCGGCCGAGGTCCCGTGGCGAACGGGCGATATCGCGCAAGCCGCCGAGGTCGCGCGTGCGCTGGATGGCTGCGATGCCGTGATTCATCTCGCGGGCATCCTCACGCCCGATTGCGCGGCCAACCCGGTGCGCGGCGCGCAGATCAATCTGATCGGCACGCTGAATGTCTTCGACGCGGCGCGCGCGGCGGGTCTGCAACGCGTGCTCTATGCAAGCAGCGCGGGCGTGTTCGGCCCCGACGACGGCGCGACGCCGCATCCGCAAACGCACTACGGCGCGTTCAAGCTCGCCTGCGAAGGCTCGGCGCGCGCGTACTGGAACGATCATGGGATCGCGAGCGTCGGTTTTCGCCCGCTGGTGGTCTATGGCGCGGGACGCGAGACGGGATCGAGCGCCGGGCCGAGCCTCGCGTGCCGGGCGGCCGCGCGCGGCGAGCGGTACACGATGCCGTTCACGGGATCGACAGGCTTCGTGTACGCGGACGATGTCGCTGCCGCTTACGAGGCGGCCCTGTTGCGCGACGTGGAAGGCGCCCATGCGTTCACGCTCGCGGGACAGATCGCTTCCGTGCAGACGGTGATCGACAGCATTGCCTCGATCGTGCCGGGCGCGCGCATCGATGCCGCAGGCGCTGCGCTGCCCATCGCGACTGCGTTTCCGCGCGATCCCGCGCTGGCGCACCTGTTGCCGGACCTGCCGCAGACCTCGCTCGAAGCAGGTCTGCGGCAGACGGTAGCGTTCTACCGTCACACGCACGCCGCACATCACTGACGACAACCCGACCTCAAAGCGCGGGCGCGACGGGCGTGCGCGCCGCTACGGCCCGATGCACCGCGAGCGTTGCGGCCAGCGTGCGCGCGGCGTCGTCGACCGGACAGAGTGGCGCTTCTTCACGCGCGATCACGGCAGCGAAGTGGCGCAACTGTTCGTGATACGGATCGGCGCTGTGCGGCGTGCTGCGCTCGACGGTCAACGGTTCGTGCCAGCCTTTGCGCGCGCGGTATTCCCACACGTCGAGTTGCGGCAGCGTAAGCGACGCATCGGTGCCGATCAGAAAATGCGTGTTCACCTGCTGACGCGGATAGTGCGCCGCTTCGCCCGCCGCAAGGTCCCAGTTCCACGGTGCGCACGCGCAGTCCGACACGGCGAGTGTGCCGAGCGCGCCGCTAGCGAAGCGCAGCAACACGGCAGCCGTGTCCTCCACCTCGAAGCCGCGCACCGCATTCGACGTCAGCGCCTGCACCTCGACGATATCGCCGAGCAGGAATCGCATGATGTCGATGTCGTGGATCAGATTGATCAGCACGGGCCCGCCGCCCGCGCGCCGCCGCCATTCGACGTCGAAATACGCGTCGGGCTTGTAGAACGTCGCAAGCGCATTCGCGGTGACGGGCGTGCCGAGCCGCCCGGAGACAACGATTTCCTTCGCGCGCCGCAGGATCGGATTGTGCCTGCGATGGTGCCCCACCAGCAGCGGCACATTCGCCTCGCGGGCTGCGCGGCTCAGTTGTTGCGCCGCTTCCACATCGTCGGCAACGGGTTTTTCGATCAGCGCGGGAATGCCGCGCGCAATGCATGCGAGCCCCACGTCGACATGCGTCGCATTCGGTGTGGCGACGATCGCGCCGTCCGGGCGCACCTCGTCGAGCATCGGCGCGTAGTCGGCAAACCAGCGCAGCCCTTCCTCACGCGCGAATTCGCGCGCGGCAGGCGATGGGTCCGCAATCGCGACCACTTCCGCCTGCGGGTGCAGCCGCGCCCGTTCCACGTGCATCCGTCCGATCGCGCCCGCGCCGATCACCGCCAAACGTCTCCTTGCCATTTCCGTCATCTCCTCAGGTTGAACACAAGGGTCATACAACAGCGTCCAGGTGAATACCCGGATTTAATGAAATTCGCTTTGATTGTTGAATACTATTCCAATTCGAACTACAGTTCACCAAAAGTTCGGGGCGTCGAGAGTTTGCGAACGAATACGGAGAGGAGCGGAGAGACATGAAGGACGAACACACACAACCCATGAATCACGAAGCGCAGAGTGCGCCCGACAGCGCGGGCATGACGCGGCGCGCGTGGCTCGCCGCCGCGGGCAAGACGCTCGCGAGCGGCGCGGCCGTGCTGGCTGCGCCCGCGATCGTGCGCGCGCAAGGCGAGCAGCCGCTCAAGCTGGGGCTGCTGATGGCCAAGCAAGGCGTGTGGACCGAGCAGGGCGAAGTGATCGCGAACGGCGTGAAGATGGCGCTCGACGATGCGAACAACCAGGCACGCGGCCGCCGCGTCGATCTGGTCTGGTACGACGAGCCGAATCCGCAGTCGGCGCAGCAGAACATGCAGAAGCTGATCGAGCAGGACAAGGTCATCGCCGTGATCGGCGGCACGAATAGCGGCACGTCGCTGGCGATGTCTTCCGTCGCGAACCGCACCAAGACGCCCTATATCGCGCCGAACGCCGCCGCGCGCGAGCTGACGGGCAGCAGCTGCAATCCGTACACGTTTCGCGTGCTCAGTCCGACGCCCGTCACATGCCGCGCGCTTGCGCCGTCGCTGCTGGCGATCGGCAAGAAGTGGCACTTCCTCGTCGCGAACTACGCGTATGGGCAGGATATCCAGCGTTCCATGTCCGAGTTGCTGAAGCAGTCGGGCGGCACGATCGCGGGTGCGGATGTGACGCCGCTCAACACCACCGACTTCAGCTCGTTCATTCTGAAGATCCGCCAGTCGAAGCCCGATGTCGTGCTGCTCGGCCTGCCGGGCGGCGATCTCTCGACCTTCCTCAAGCAGTACGCGGAAATGGGCATGAAGGACAAGATTCCCGTTGCCTGTCCCATCATCGGCGATTCGGACCTGTGGTCGATCAACGTCGATGCGGCAACCGGCTACTACGGCAAGCCCTGGCACTACAGTTCGCCGGGGCATTCGCCCGAAGAGCTCGCGTTCATCAGGAAGTACACGGCGAAGTACGGCAAGCCGCCTGCCGACAAGGCGTGGATCGGCTGGTTCACGACGCGCGCCCTGCTCGCCGGCGTCAATCAGGCGAAGAGCACGTCCGGGCCGGACATCGTGCAGAGCCTCGAGACCGTGCAGTTCGGCGACAGCAGCGGGCCTGCCTATTTCCGCCCGTGGGATCACCAGATGCTGCGCCGCTGGACGGTCTTCAAGGTGAAGGACCACATCACCGACAAGTGGGACTGGCTCAACCAGGTGTCGGCCGTGCCGCAGAACCCCGCGGAGCTCGACAGCCTTTACGGCACGAAGCAGGAAATCGGTTGCACGATGGCTGCGCGATAACGCGCGGCGAACTTTGCTGCGGCATCGGCGGGCCGTTGCGTGAGCCTCATGCAGCGGCCCGATCCGTTCCGCAATGTCCTGCGGTTATCTGCATTCAGCTGGAGTACAGGCATGGCAGAAATGGTGTTGTCCCAGATCGCCAACGGGTTGGTGCTGGGCTTTCTCTACGTGTTGCTCGCGATCGGTCTGTCGATCATCTGCGGGCTGCTGGGCATCGTCAACTTTGCGCACGGCGCGCTGTTCGCGCTCGGCGCGTATTTCGCGATCGCCCTGTCGACGCAGTTCGGCTGGGCCGCCGTGATCGTCGCGCCCGTCCTCGTCGCGCTCGCGGGGGTGCTGATCGAAGTGATCTTCATCCGGCGGCTGTACGGCAAGGAGCCTCTGCTCGGACTGATCGTGACGTTCGCCCTGTCGCTGCTGCTGACGGCGCTGATCCGCCTCGTGTGGGGCGCGGGCGGCCTGCCGTTCAGTCCGCCTGCCGCGCTCAGCGGCTTCCTCGTCTACGGGCCGCTGCTGATCACGAAGTATCGTCTGTTCGTGCTTGCCGCGACGGTCGCGATTCTGCTCGCGTTGTGGTGGTTCATGAAGTTCACGCCCTATGGGCGCATCTTGCGCGCGGGCAGCCGCGACCCCGAGATGGTCGGCCTGCTCGGCATCAATCTGCCGCGCGTGCTGACGGGCGCGTTCGGTCTCGGCGCGTTGCTCGCGGGCGCGGCGGGCGTGCTCGCCGCACCGCTGCTGACCGTCACGCCCAGCATGGCGACGGCAGCCGTCATGCCCGCCTTCGTGATCGTGACGATCGGCGGTCTGGGCTCGTTTGCGGGCGCCGTCGTCGCGGGCCTGCTGGTCGGCGTGGTGACGGCGCTCGCCGTGCAGTTCTTTCCGGAAGGGTCGTCGGTGGCGATGTATGTCCTGATGGCACTCGTTCTGCTCGTGCGTCCGCGCGGGCTGTTCGGCGAACGCTGGGAGCGCTTCGAATGAATGTCAAACTGTTGACCCGGCACCCCGTCGCGCTGCTGACCACGTGCCTCCTCATCGTCTCGATCGCATTGACCGCAAGCGGCACGCCGCTGGAACGCGCGACACAGATCGCCATCTACACGCTCTACGGCATGGGCGTGAATCTTCTGGTCGCTTATGCGGGTCTGGTGCCGTTCGGCGCCTCGGTGTTCTTCGGCACCTCGACGTATCTGGTTGCGATCTCGCTGCAACGTCTGATCGGCAACGAACTCGTTGCGCTGGCCGCGAGCGTGGCCGTCACGGCCGTCATGGCCGCATTGATCGGCGCGATCGTGCTCAAGCGGCGCGGGCTGTATTTCTCGCTGCTCACGCTCGCCTGCTCGCAGATCGCATTCGAAATCGCGTTCAAATGGACCGACGTGACGGGCGGCGAGAACGGCCTGCAAAACGTGCCGCGCCCGACCTTCGCGACCACCACGGGCTTTCATGTGTTCGCGTGCGTCACGGTGATCGCCGTCGCATATGGCCTGTGGCGCCTCGTCCACGCGCCATTCGGGCGCGCGTTGCAGGCGCTGCGCGACAACGAGCAGCGCGCCGCGAGCCTCGGCTATGACACCTACCGCCTGAAGCTGTATGCGTTCGTGATCTCGGCCTCGGTGATCGGTTACGCGGGCGGGTTACTGTGCCTGATGCTGCAGGGCGCGTATGCAAACAACCTTAGCTGGGAACACGCAGGCGACAGTCTGCTGATGACAGTGCTGGGCGGCGTGCACCAGTTTCTCGGGCCGCTGTGGGGCGCGATTGCGTTCATCCTGCTCGAAGACAAGCTGAGCAGCCTTACCGAACACTGGTGGCTGATGTTCGCGCCGATCATCATTGCGTTCGCGTTCTTCTCCCCCGAAGGCATTCAGGGTCTCGCGCAGCGCCTGCTGCGCCGGCCGCGCTGGACGCTCGTGCGCGACACCATTCCCGCCCGTCCCGAAGTGATCGCGCCGTACCGCGCGAGCCGCATCGACATGAATCCGGACGCGCCGATTCTCAGCGTGCGCGGGCTGTCGAAGCAATTCGGCTCGCTGGTGACGGCCGACAAGATCGACCTCGACGTCTTTCCGTATCGGCTGCACAGTTTCATCGGGCCGAACGGCGCGGGCAAGACGACCTTCTTCAACATGCTGACGGGCGTGCTGCCGCCATCGTCGGGCACGATCACGTTCGACGGCAAGGACGTGACGAGACTGGCGATGTTCCGCCGCGTGCGGCTCGGCATGAGCCGCTCGTTCCAGATTCTCAGCGTGTTTCGCAACCTCACCGTGTTCGAGAACGTGCGCGTCGCCGTGCAGGCCGCGCAGCGCGAACGGCTCGGCTTGTGGCGCGACGCGCATACGCTCGACACGCAGAACGCGCGCGCCTGGTCGCTGCTCGCAGCCGTCGGTCTCGTCGAGCGAGCGGCGGCGTCGTGCGAGAGTCTCTCGCATGGGGAACAGCGTCTGCTCGAAATCGCGTTGTCGCTCGCGACGCAAGCCCGTCTGCTGCTGCTCGACGAACCGCTCGCGGGCCTTGCGGAAGCGGATCGCGCCAATGTCGCGCGTATCATTCGCGAACTCGCGAATCATCACGCGGTGCTGCTGATCGAACATGACATCGACCGCGTGCTGACCATCTCCGACCGCGTCAGCGTGCTGCATCGCGGCCATCTGATCGCCGACGGCTCGCCTGCCAAAGTCGCGGCGCATCCTGAAGTGATCGAAGCGTACATGGGTCACGCAAAGGGCCAGCGTCCCGTCGATGCGCGTCTCGCCGACCGTGTCGCGCACATACGCGACACCCCGGCCAACCGGCGCGTGCTTCTGCAATTGCAAAACGTGAAGGCGGGCTATGCGGGCAACACGATTCTCGACGGCATCGATCTCACGCTGCACGAAGGCGAAGTGATCGCGGTCCTCGGGCGCAACGGCGTCGGCAAGACGACCGCGCTGCGCGCGGCAACGGGTGTCGCGCAGATCAGCGCCGGTACCATCACGTTCGACGGACACGACATCACGTCGCGGCCCATGCACGAGATCAACCGGCTCGGTCTCGCGATGGTCCCCGAAGGCCGCCGCCTGTTTCCGAATCTGACCGTCTACGAAAACTTGCGGCTCGCCGCACGCAAGGGCGGCGCGAGCGTCGACGAGATTTACGCGCTTTTTCCTCGGCTCGCGAACCGCAAGGACGTACGCGCCGAACATCTGTCGGGCGGCGAACGGCAGATGGTGGCCATCGCGCGTGCGTTGATGGCGCCCGCCAAAGCGATCCTGCTCGATGAGCCGTTCGAAGGTCTTGCGCCTGCCGTCGTGCAGGAAGTGCTCGATGCCGTCGTCAAGCTGCGCGAGCGTGCAAGTGTCGTTATCGTCGAACATCAGGCCGATATGGTGTTGCCGATCGCCGACCGCGTGTATGTGCTCGTCAACGGCCGCGTCGCGTACGAAAACACGGCTGACGCGCTCGCGCAGGACAGCGCGACTCAGGCCAAACTGCTCGGCATCGTGCATGACGATGCCCGTTCTACTCCGGAGGTGAAAACAGCATGACCCAAACGACTGCAACGAACGTCGCCGTATCGCTCGACGAGGGACTCAGCGGCGCGACGCGCGTGTATTTCATTGTCGGCGATCCCATTGCGCAGGTGCGCTCGCCCAAAGGCGTGACGGCGGCAATGCGCGAAGCGGGACGCGACGCGCTGGTGGTCCCCGCGCACGTCGCGCCGGACGATCTCGCGGCATTCTTCGCTGGCGTCGCGCCAATGCGCAATGTCGACGGCGTGATCATCACCGTGCCGCACAAGTTCAGCGCCGCCGGGTTCTGCTCGAGTCTGTCCGATGAGGCCGCGTTTCTCGGCGCGGTGAACACGCTGCGGCGCACGGCCGATGGCGGCTGGCATGGCGGTATGTTCGACGGCACGGGCTTCGTCGCCGCGCTCGAAGATGCCGGCTGCGATCTGCGCGGCAAACGCGCGCTGCTGATCGGCGCGGGCGGCGCGGGCTCGGCCATCGGTCAAGCGCTCGTGAGCGCGGGCGTCGCCGCCCTCGGCGTGCGCGACAACGATACGGCGCGCACGGCTTCGCTCGTCACACGGCTCGCCGCGATGCAACGCGGCGCCGTGCACGTGGCGGCGGCCGATGTCGAAGCCGGATCGTTCGACGTAATCGTCAACGCGTCGCCGATGGGCATGCGCGCCGACGATCCGCTGCCTATCGACGTGTCGCGCCTGCCTGCCTCCACGTTTGTCGGCGACGTCGTCACGAAGCCGCCGCTCACGCCGTTCATCGAAGCGGCACGGGCGCGAGGCTGCAAGACCGTGACAGGCACGCAGATGTTCGCGCGCGTATGCGATCGCATGGTCGAGTTTCTGCTCGACGCAAAAGCATGAGCGGCATGAGCGCGGCGCAGCGAGTCGCCGTCGTCACGGGCGGCGCGGGCGGGATCGGCCGGGCAATTGCGGCGCGGCTGCAACGCGACGGCATGCGCGTCGCGCTGTGGGACCTCGATGCGCGTGCGGCGCGCGAAGCCGCCGACACGCTGTGCGCTGACGAAAACAGCGGCACGAACGGCGCAGCCATCGGCGTGCATGTGGACGTGACAAACGAAGCCTCCGTCGCCGCCGCGCTCCACACCACTCTCGAACGCTTCGGCGCGCTGCATGTGCTGATGAATGGCGCGGGCACGACGGGCCCGATCTCGACCGTCGCCGACAGCGCGCTGGACGCATGGCAGCGCTGTATCGACGTCAATCTCCGCAGCGTGTTCCTGTGCTCGCGCGCCGCCGTCCAACCCATGCTCGACGCGGGCTTTGGCCGCATCGTCAATCTCGCGTCGATTGCGGGCAAGGAAGGCAATCCGTCGATGTCCGCGTATTCGGCGGCCAAAGCGGGCGTGATTGCGTTCACGAAGTCGATGGGCAAGGAACTGGCGCTGACGCCGGTGCGCGTGAACTGCATCGCGCCTGCCGTGATCGAGACACCCTTGCTGCAGCAGATGACCCCCGACGCGCTCGCCGCAAGTCTGGCGAAGATTCCGATGCAACGCGCCGGCACGGCCGGCGAAGTCGCAAGCCTGGCCGCGTGGCTGGCATCGGATGAATGCTCGTTTTCGACGGGCGCCACCTTCGATCTGTCCGGCGGACGCGCGACTTACTGACGTCCGCTTCAAACACCATCCAGCAAGCACGGAAACGGCAGCAAGGCATCAGAGGAGACAGTGAACATGAATTCAGGCAGCAGCATCCAATGGGACGAAGAAGTCGATGTGCTCGTGTTCGGCGCGGGCGCGGCGGGCATGACGGCTGCGTTGATCGCGCATCACGAGGGCCTCGACGTTCTCCTGTGCGAAAAGACGGAGGCCGTCGGCGGCATCACATCGACGTCGGGCGGCACGACGTGGGTGCCGGGCACGCAATTGAGCGTCGATGCGGGCGTGCCCGACAGCGTCGACGACGCGCGCCGGTTCTTGCAATCGGTGGTCGGCGAGCGCGGCGGCGACGAAGCACGCGAGGCCTTCCTGCAAAGCGGCCCGCTCGCCATCGACGAATTGCAGCGCATCAGCGACGTCAAATTCGTCGCGGCGGCCGCGCATCCCGACTATGTGACGGGGCCGGGCGCGGCATTCGGCGGCCGCGCGCTCGCGCCCTTGCCTTTCGATGCCCGCGTGCTGGACAAGGACTTCTCGCGCGTGCGCCCGCCGCGCAAGGAATTCATGGGCCTGGGCGGGATGATGGTCAATCGCAGCGACCTCGGCGCGCTGCTCAGTCCGTTCGGATCGTTCGGCAATTTCAGGCGCACCGTCGAAGTGGTCGGCCGCTATGTCGTCGACCGCGTGCGTTTTGCGCGCGGCACGCAACTCGTCATGGGCAATGCGCTCGCCGCCCGGCTCTTCTACAGCTTGCGCAAGCGCGGCGTGGCAATACGCTTCGAAACGCCGCTCGTCGAACTGGTTCGCGAGCAAGGCCGCGTGACGGGCGCCGTGATCGGTTCGCGTGACGGCGAGCAACGGCGCATCGGCGCGCGTCGCGGTGTCGTGCTCGCCACGGGCGGCGTCGCGCGGCATCCGGCGCTGCGCAAACAGTTGTTTCCGGCTGCCGCACAACGGCTGTCGCTTGCTCCCGACACTCACACGGGCGACGGCGTGGGCAGCGCGCTCGCCGTCGATGCGCGACTCGAAAACGGCGGCGACAGCCCGGGCCTCTGGATGCCCTGCTCGATCCGCCGTTCGTCCGGCGGCGGCGATAGCGTGTGGCCGCATATCATCCTCGATCGCGCGAAGCCGGGACTCATTGCCGTGAATAGCCGAGGCGAGCGGTTCGTCAACGAATCCGGCTCCTATCACGACTTCGTGATGGGCATGCTGCGCGACGACGGCCATGGCCCGAGCGTGCCGGCGCATCTGATCGTCGACGCAGACTTTATCCGCGCCTATGGTCTGGGCCTGCTGATGCCGGGGCGAAGCCGCGCGCGCATTGCCGAATTCGAGCGCGCCGGGTATCTGGTCAAAGGCGACACGCTGGCCGCACTGGCGGCGAAACTGAACGTGGATGCGACAGGGCTCGCGCACACTGTCGAAACCTACAACCGCGATGCCGCATCGGGCAGCGACCCCGCCTTCGGCCGCGGCTCCAGCCCGATGAGCCGCTTCAACGGCGACGCCGCGCAGAAGCCCAATCCGTGCATCCGTGCGTTGGGCAAAGGCCCGTACTACGCCGTGACCGTGTGGCCAGCCGACCTCGCGTGCAGCGCGGGTCTGAGCGGAAATGCGAACGGCGAACTGCTCGATGTGAACGGCAACGTGATACCGGGACTCTTCGCGTGCGGCAACGATCTGGCTTCGATATTTCGCGGCACGTATCCCGGGCCCGGCACGACGTTGGGGCCGGCCATCGTGTTCGGCTGGCGCGTCGCGAAGTACATCGCGGGCAAGCTGGGTGACGGCGCTTCGAATCGACGGACTCGTGTGGATGCCTGCATGAACGAATCGCCTTAAGCCGTATCGGGACGCGGGCATCGACTGCTTCCCGAGCGTGCACCGCCGTTCGACGCTAGCCCGGCCGCGTCGATTCCGCGAGCACGGCGCGCACCATCCGGGACAGCGTTTCGGGAAGATATGGCTTGCGCAGGAGCTTGACGTCGGGCGCGAGAATATTATTTTTCGAGATGATGTCGCGCGTATGGCCAGAGGTAAAAAGCACAGGAACGGGCGGCGTTCTGCTACGCGCCCAGGCGGCGAGGTCCGCGCTCTTCACCGCGCCCGGCATCACGACATCCGTCAGCACCAGGTCGACCTTGACGCCGCTTTGCAACAGCGCCAATGCCGCGTCCCCGTTGACGGCCTCGACGACTTCATAGCCCAGTTCCCGCAGCAGTTCCGCAGAGGTCGCCCGAACGCTGGCGTCGTCTTCCACCACCAGAATGATCTCGTTGCCACCGACATGCGAGACAAGGCTGAATTCCGATAGCGTGCCCTCTGCCACGGCACTCCGAGGAAAATGCATCTGTACGGACGTGCCTCGACCGACTTCGCTGAGGATGGTCAGATGGCCGCCGCTTTGCCGCACAAAGCCGAACACCATGCTCAAACCCAGCCCGGTTCCCTGGCCTTCCCCTTTGGTGGTGAAGAACGGCTCACACGCACGTTCGAGAACCTCGGGTGACATTCCTACCCCCTCGTCCCGAACCGTAATGCGCAGATACTCTCCTGCCGCGATCTCGGCACCGGTCACGTCGCTCGCGGTCAACACCACGTTTTCTCCGATCACGCTAATCTGGCCCTCTCCGTCCAGCGCGTCGCGCGCATTGATGGCCAGATTGAGCACCGCATTTTCCAGCTGGTTCCGGTCGGCCTGTATGAACCATGGATGGGCCGACAGCGACATCTGAACAGAAATGCTCTCGCCCAAAGCCCGTTGGAGCAGGTCGCCAAGCGTATCGAAAATGCGGCCTGGATTGATGACGGTGGGCGACAAGGGCTGGCGGCGAGCGAAAGCAAGCAGTTGGGATGACAGTTTCCCGCCGCGCTCCACAGCGGATGCCGCAGCGGTGACGCGTTTCTGGACATTTTCGTTACCCTTTTCCTGCAGCGCGAGCACTTGCAGATTGCCCGAGATGGCTTGCAAGACGTTGTTGAAATCGTGCGCGACACCCCCTGTCAGTGCGCCGATCGCCTCCATTTTCTGTGACTGCCGAAGTTGCTCTTCGAGTTCTACCCGGGCCGTCACCGCATCCGCCACCCGTTGCTCCAGGTTGCGCGTCAGCTTGAGCAGCGCAGCTTCAGCCTCCTGTTGCCGCCGCTCGGCGATGACGCGCTCGGACGTCTCGATGACGACGGCGATGACGCCAGCGGGCGCGCCGTCATCCTCGACCACGGGGCTGTAGTAAAGATCCATCCAGACGTCTTCGGCGGCGCCGTTGCGGAACAGAACGAGTTCCTTGTCCTTGTAGGACAACGTGCCGCCCGCGAGGCAAGTGTCGACGACGTTGCGATTGAAATCGGCAATCTCTGGCCAGCCCTCCTCGACGGGAGACCCGAGCAGAAACGGATGGCGGCCGCCTGCGAAAACCGCATAGGCGTCGTTGTAGACCATATGTCCAGCGTGCCCCCACAACATCACGAGCGGTACGGGAGACGCGAGCACTAACTGAACAGCCGCTCGCAGACTCGATGACCAATCGTCGATGAGGCCGAGCGACGTCCTCGACCAATCGAAGTCACGGATTCGCAGGGCCATTTCGCCGCGCCATCCCGCGCATCCATGGTCTTTTCCTGACCGCAACATTCGACACCGCCTTCTGCCGGACCATGCCGGCAATCTGCGAAAACAACCAGGATCGCGCGAATTCGACGCGATGCGGACGACTGAACGTGACTATGTGAGCAAAAAACAGGCCCGGACCTAACGATCACCCAACAGGCCCGCGATTCCTCACCTGTCCGACGCGACGGCTGAATCACCGCGCCGGAAAAAGCCATCCATCGAGATCACACGGAGCCTGTCGGGCGATGCGCATTTCAGCGGCCTGTCAAAGGTAATCTCGCCGCCAGGCGATTTTCTCGCGCCCCCCGTTCCCTGCAATCGCGCTCACCGTCTCCGCCTCCAACTCTTATATAAGACATAAGACATTTGACCGCATAGGGTATTGCAATTAAAATCGGGATTAAAGCAGTGCCCGAAGCAGTTTCGACGTGCCTGAAAAGTCCTCCCCTGAAACGCAATACCAGCAGGTCTCCCATGCTTGAAAACTTTCGTGCTCATGTAGCCGCGCGCGCCGCGCTCGGCATTCCTCCGCTGCCGCTGACGGCTCAGCAGACCGCCGAGCTGGTGGAACTGCTGACCAACCCGCCCGCTGGCGAAGAGCAGACCCTGCTCGACCTGATCACCAACCGCGTGCCCGCTGGCGTGGACGAAGCCGCGCGCGTGAAGGCGGGCTTCCTGGCCGCCGTGGCCAAAGGCGAGACCGCCTGCGCGCTGATCTCGCGCACCCGCGCCGCCGAGCTGCTCGGCACGATGCTAGGCGGCTACAACATCCAGCCGCTGATCGAACTGCTGTCCGACGCCGAAGTCGGCACCGTCGCCGCTGAAGCGCTGAAGAAAACCCTGCTGATGTTCGACCAGTTCCACGACGTCAAGGAACTGGCGGACAAGGGCAACGCCAACGCCCGCGCCGTGATGCAAAGCTGGGCCGACGCCGAATGGTTCACCAGCCGTCCGGAAGTGCCGCAAAGCCTGACCATCACCGTGTTCAAGGTGACGGGCGAAACCAACACCGACGACCTGTCGCCGGCCCCGGACGCCACCACCCGCCCGGACATCCCCCTGCACGCGCTGGCAATGCTGAAGAACGCCCGCCCCGGCATCACGCCGGAAGAGGACGGCAAGCGTGGTCCCGTCAAGTTCATCGAGTCGCTGAAGGAAAAGGGCCACCTGGTCGCGTACGTGGGCGACGTGGTCGGCACCGGCTCCTCGCGCAAGTCGGCCACCAACTCGGTGCTGTGGTTCACGGGCGAAGACATCCCCTTCATCCCGAACAAGCGTTTCGGCGGCGTGTGCCTGGGCAGCAAGATCGCCCCGATCTTCTACAACACGATGGAAGATGCCGGCGCACTGCCCATCGAACTCGACGTGTCGAAGATGGAAATGGGCGACGTGGTCGAACTGCGCCCGTACGAAGGCAAGGCGCTGAAGAACGGCGAAGTGATCGCCGAGTTTCAGGTCAAGTCAGACGTGCTGTTCGACGAAGTGCGCGCCGGCGGCCGCATTCCGCTGATCATCGGTCGCGGTTTGACCGCCAAGGCGCGTGAAGCGCTGGGTCTGGCTCCGTCCACGCTGTTCCGCCTGCCGCAGCAGCCGGCCGACAGCGGCAAGGGCTTTTCGCTGGCGCAGAAGATGGTTGGCCGCGCCTGCGGCCTGCCGGAAGGCCAAGGCGTTCGCCCGGGCGCGTACTGCGAACCGCGCATGACTTCGGTCGGCTCGCAGGACACCACCGGCCCGATGACGCGCGACGAGCTGAAGGACCTGGCGTGCCTGGGCTTCTCGGCTGATCTCGTCATGCAGTCGTTCTGCCATACGGCCGCTTATCCGAAGCCGGTCGACGTGAAGACCCACCAGACGCTGCCGAACTTCATCAGCAACCGTGGCGGCATCGCGCTGCGTCCGGGCGACGGCGTGATCCACTCGTGGCTGAACCGCATGCTGCTGCCCGACACCGTGGGCACGGGCGGCGACTCGCACACCCGCTTCCCGATCGGCATCAGCTTCCCGGCCGGTTCTGGCCTGGTCGCGTTCGCCGCCGCTACGGGCACGATGCCGCTGGACATGCCGGAATCGGTGCTGGTCCGCTTCAAGGGCAAGATGCAGCCGGGCGTGACCTTGCGCGATCTCGTCAACGCCATTCCGCTCTACGCCATCAAGCAAGGCATGCTGACGGTTGCCAAGCAAGGCAAGAAGAACATCTTCTCGGGCCGCATTCTCGAAATCGAAGGCCTGCCCGATCTGAAGGTCGAGCAAGCGTTCGAATTGTCGGATGCCTCCGCCGAGCGCTCGGCCGCCGGTTGCTCGGTGCGTCTGAACAAGGAACCGATCATCGAATACCTCAACAGCAACATCACGCTGCTGAAGTGGATGATCGCCGAAGGCTATCAGGACCCGCGCAGCCTGCAGCGCCGTATCAAGGCGATGGAGCAGTGGCTGGCCGACCCGCAACTGCTGTCGCCGGACGCCGACGCTGAGTATGCAGCCGTCATCGAAATCGATCTGGCCGACATCCACGAGCCGATCGTGGCCTGCCCGAACGATCCGGACGACGTGAAGACGCTGTCGGACGTGGCCGGCGCCAAGATCGACGAAGTGTTCATCGGCTCGTGCATGACCAACATCGGCCACTTCCGTGCCGCGTCGAAGCTGCTGGAAGGCAAGCGCGACATCCCCGTCAAGCTGTGGGTCGCGCCGCCGACCAAGATGGACCAGAAGCAGCTGACGGAAGAAGGCCACTACGGCGTGTTCGGCACGGCTGGCGCGCGTACCGAAATGCCGGGCTGCTCGCTGTGCATGGGCAACCAGGCACAGGTGCGTGAAGGCGCGACGGTCATGTCGACCTCGACCCGTAACTTCCCGAACCGCCTGGGCAAGAACACGAACGTGTACCTTGGCTCGGCGGAACTGGCGGCGATCTGCTCGCGTCTGGGCAAGATCCCGACCAAGGAAGAGTACATGGCCGACATGGGCGTGCTCAACGCCAATGGCGACAAGATCTATCAGTACATGAACTTCGACCAGATCGAGGACTTCAAGCAAGTGGCCGACACCGTGGAGATGTAAGCGTGCTGTCGGGCTACGGCGTGTCGTTCTCGTCGTAGCACCACGCAATGGCGCCGCGGGCTGAATGCCCGCGGCGCTTTTTTTTGGGGGAACGGGTTCCGGAGTGACACGATTTCGCAGCCGCTAGCCAAGGAACCTCGCTGAATCGCTTCCCGCGCACGACGAGCCGACCAGCCGGCCTCGATGCCCGGCCGTCGAATCACCGCACCCTACGCATAGCGCAACCGGGCCCCCTCGAACGGTTCAGCCGCATCCCGCTCGCCTTCGTCAGCAAGCCCCTTCACGAGTTCCTCCACGCGCGCCGCCGCCGACATCACACGGTCGATCTTCCCGACGCCCTGCCCCGCATACAACGACAACTTCTGCGCCATTCTCGGTTTGTCGATCGCCCGCGCGCCGCCGCCGATATGCCGCAACAGGTTCCACTTGTCGCGATTCGGAATGACCCGGTGCGGCGTGCCGTATTTCCAGCCGAACGAATAGCCGGTGCGGTATTCGGTGTCATCGACCGTCGCATCGACGATCTTCTGCTTGTAAAGCGGATGAGCATTCGACTCGTCACACGCAACGAAAGCCGTGCCGCAGAGCACGCCGCCCGCGCCCATGTTCATCACCGTGCGGACGTCGTCGCGATTCGTGATCCCGCCTGCCGCGAGCACAGGACGCCCGCCCGCCGCAGCGATGAGCGACGGCAGCAGCGAAAGCAATCCAATCGTGCCGCGGTTCAGATGCCCGCCGCTTTCGCTGCCCTGCGCAGTGATGATATCGGCGCCCTGCGCGATAGCCTTGCGCGCGAGCTCCACGGAACCGACCTGCACCATCACCACCATTCCCGCGTCCTTTGCGCGCGAGATCATATGCGGATAGTTCTCCGCATAGAACAGCGACAGCATTTTGGGCTTTTCCTGCAACACGACCTGAAACTGCGCCTCGAATACATCCGGGCCGCCGAACGAAGGGACGAGATTGACGCCGAACGGCTTGTCAGTCAGTTCTTTCGTTTCACGGATCCATCGCCGCAGCGCGAGCGGCGGCAGACGCAAACCGCCCACCGTTCCCATCCCGCCCGCATTGGCGACGGCGGCAACGAGCTTCGGACCGGAGATCGCGGCCATGCCGGCGAGGAAGATCGGATATCTGACGCCACAGAGCTTCGTGACGGCGTTTCCACCCAACTCAAAACCTGTTGTGCTCATGATTCAAAGCTCCACGCGTTTGCCAAGCATGCGTTTCAACGCATCGTTCTTCAACACGAAATGATTCTTGCAGGCACCGAAGATATGCAGCGCCAGGCCCAGCACGAACGGCGTTGCGCCGATCCTGAAGAGCACCTCGAAGACCTGCGCGGCCTGCGGATTCGGCTGCATCGGCGATGGAATGATCCATCCGCCGGGCAATTCGACCAGCTGGCCAGCCGCCGATTTAGCCAGCCACGCGGCGACGGGGAGCAGCACCATCGCCAGCGCCAGCGCAGTCGCAACCGACCGGCTCACGATCACCTCGACCGGATTCGGCGTGCCGAGCGGCAACGGATGCCACGACGTCAGGCGCGCCCAGAACCGATAGACCGAGACCGGAAACAGAATCGCGCCGAGCAGATTCAGAACCCTCGCTAGCTCGGCATTCGGCGCCGCGACAAGCGCGATCTCGATGCCGATGATCGCGAGCACCAGCGCCGCGACGATCCAGTGCAGCGCGATCGTGACGGGCGAAAAACCCAAGCCCGTATCGCGCCACTGAAAGCGGCCGTGTACATGCGTGCTGCGCACTTGAGCATCGCGTGTGGATGACGTAGGCGAGTTCGACATTTTTTGTTCCCTATCGATTGCAGCGTTCACTAGTGACTGGCGGCGCGCGACGAACCGATGCCCGTCTGGGCGCGGACAAACTGCTCGTCGAATTGCTCGCGTTCGTTTGCCGCTCTCGCGCCCTGATCGGTGACCGATCCGATCCAGGTGAAGAAGAAAGCGATCGACATCGAAATGATCGCGGGGTAGTCGTATGGGAAGACGGGCGTCGCGTGTCCGAGCACCTTGACCCACACAGCGGGCGACAGCACGACCAGACCCACTGCGCTGACGAGCCCTGCAATGCCGCCCATCAGCGCGCCGCGTGTCGTCAGGCCTTTCCAGTAGATCGCGAGCGTGAGGATCGGAAAATTGACCGACGCGGCCACGCTGAAGGTCAGCGCCACGAGGAACGCGACGTTCTGATCCTTGAACACGATGCCGAGCACGATGGCCACGCCCGCGATCGCAATCGACGCGATTCTCGACACACGCTTTTCCTTCGCGTGGTCGGCGCGATTGCGCTTGATGACCATCGCGTACAGATCGTGCGAGATGGCCGATGTGCCTGCCATCGTCAGTCCCGCCACGACAGCGAGGATGGTTGCAAAGGCGACGGCAGACAGGAAGCCCAGCACGAGATCGCCGCCCATTGCCTTCGCCAGATGCATGACGGGCATGTTGCCGCCGCCGATCAGCTTGCCGCCGGGCACGCCGCCCTCGTAGAACGCCGGATTGCGGCCGACGATCACGATCGCGGCCGTGCCGAGCACCATGACGATCAGAAAGAAGTACCCGATAAAGCCCGTCGCGACGAACACGGACTTGCGCGCCGCCTTGGCATCCGGCACCGTGAAGAAGCGCATCAGGATATGCGGCAAGCCCGACGTGCCGAACACCAGTCCCACCGACAGCGACAGCATCGCAAACGGATCGGCGACGAGCTTGCTCGGCAGCATGATGCCGGCGCCGCTCTTATGTGTGGCGATCGCTAGCGCGAACATGTCGTCGATCGAGAAACCGAACTTGCTCAACGCGAGAACCGCAAGCAGGGTCGCGCCGAACAGCATGAGTACGGCCTTGATGATCTGCACCCAGGTTGTCGCAACCATGCCGCCGAAGGTCACGTACACCGCCATCAACGCGCCGACCACGACGACGGCATAGTTGTATTGAAGCCCGAACAGCAACTGGATCAGTTGACCCGCGCCCACCATCTGCACGACGAGATAGAAGCACACCACCGTCAGCGAGCCGAATGCCATGAGCGTGCGTATTCTTTGCTGGTCGAGTCTGAACGATGCAATGTCGGCGATCGTGACCTGCCCCAGATTTCTGATGCGCTCGGCAAACAGGAACATCAGCAACGGCCACGCGACGAAGAAGCTCACCGCGTAGAGCATGCCGTCGTAGCCGTTGAAGAAGATCATGCTCGTCACGCCGAGCAGCGCCGCCGCCGACATATAGTCGCCCGCCAGCGCGAGACCGTTCTGAAAACCGGAAATGCCACCGCCGGCGTTGTAGAAGTCCTTCATCGACCGGGTCTTCGACGCCGCCCAATACGTGATGCCGAGCGTCGCGACGACGAACGCGAGGAACATGACGATGGCCGTCGTGTTGAGCGGCTGCTTCTGTGCTTTTTCGAGCACCTCCGCTGCGGCCATTGCGTCGCAGGCGATGCAGGCGGCCAGCACGCCGCCGATGAGTTCGAAGCATCGTTTCATTGCGCGTCTCCCGCGAGGACCTGAGCGGTCAACTCGTCGAACTCGCCGTTTGCGCGGTGAATATAGATGCCCGTCAGTATCCACGTGCCGACGATCAGCGCGACGCCCAACGGCCAGCCGATCGTCATGACACTGCCGGGAAACAGCTTCAACGCGAGCACTTGCGGCGCGAAGCCTGCTGTCAGCACGAATGCGTAGTAAGGCAGCAAGGTGCCGAGCGTGAGCAATACGACGAGCCTGCGCCGCCGCGCGACGAGTCGTACGAAAGCCGGCGACAACCGGACGTTGTGAAGTGCAGTCGTTTGGACCACGATGTCTCCTGTATTTCGTTTCGAAGTGGGCGCATTTCGGGGGCTACCCGACACGCTCTTCTGCTTTCCTCAACGATAGGAGCGGCGATCGATCAAGTAAAATGATGATTGATGATGCATGACATCATCGTGAGTGAGACGTGCGGTTTTGGGTTGTTGGGTTTTGGGTTGTTGGGCTTTGCGCTGGCATCCGCGATGCGTTAGCTCACTTCACGCGTCGCCCCTGTGCGGGGCGGCACCTACTTTTCTTTGCCGCCGCAAAGAAAAGTAGGCAAAAGAAAGCGGCTCACACCGCCAATCCTTGACGTTTACCCACGGGCCCTCAACGTCCCCACACTTCGCACGGCAACGCCCTTGTTCGTGTGCGTTGCCAACGCATCGAACTGGCGCCTCACCCGCTTCAGACTCCCGTACAAAGGCCAGCGGCAGCGAATGGTATGTGCCGCCCAGGTGGCAAACTGTGTGTAGGTTGTCGCGTCGTATAGGGTGGCGCTCTTACAGGGTGGGACGCGTGCGAAATCGGTCCGGAGTGATGCGTGTGAGGTACCAGGGCCTACACACAGTTTGCCACCTGGGCGGCGGTGGGCTGTCTGGCACGGCATGCTCAAACGCAGGTGCGTGAAGCGGGTGAGGCGCTCATTCAGAGCGTTGGCAACGAACGTGGGTCACGTGATTGCCGTGTGAAGCGTAAGAACCTTTGGGGGCCCTCAGGCAAGAACTAGAATTGGCGGTGTGAGCCGCTTTCTTTTGCCTACTTTTCTTTGCGGCGGCAAAGAAAAGTAGGTGCCGCCCCGCACAGGGGCGACGTGTGAAGCGAGCTAACGCATCGCGGATGCCAGCGCAAAGCCCAACAACTCAAAACCGCAACTGCCAGCCCAAAGGCAAAAACCCTGCCCGCCCACACCCACCGCAACGACAAAAAACCAACCCGCGTCGCAGACAGCAAAAACCCATTTATTCCTCGCAATCACAACAGTTTGTCCAACCCGGGTGTTCGCAACGCCGCCGAGGAAGCCTAGATTTACGACCTAACGGCACTGTCAATTCCGACACAAGCCGAACAACAGTTCGAGGTCCATCATGAGCAATTCGGAAAAAGTAGCAATCGTCACGGGTGCATCGCAAGGCATTGGCGCCGAGATCGTCAAGGGCTTCCGCGAGCATGGTTATCGCGTCGTCGCTGTTGCGCGTTCGATCAAGCCGTCGGACGATCCGAACGTCGTGGCGATCGCTGGCGACATCGGCGACCGCGCAGTCGCGCAACGTGCCGTGTCGGAAGCGATTGCACGCTTCGGCCGTGTCGACACGCTGATCAACAACGCAGGTATTTTCATCGCCAAGCCGTTCACGCAATACACGGCCGAAGACTACGCCGCCGTGCTCAATGTGAATGTGAACGGCTTCTTCCATATCACGCAGCTCGCCATCGCCGAGATGGAAAAGAACAAGAGCGGCCACGTCCTGCAAATCTCGACGAGCCTCGTCGATCACGCAATCTCAGGCGTGCCGTCGGTTCTCGCATCGTTGACCAAGGGCGGCCTGAACGCCGCAACCAGGTCGCTCGCCATCGAATACGCGAAGTCGGGCATCCGCGCGAACGCCGTTTCGCCCGGCATCATCAAGTCGCCGATGCACGCGCCGGAAACCCACGAAGCACTGGGTGCGCTGCATCCCGTCGGCCACATGGGCGAGATGAGCGACATCGTCAATGCCGTGCTGTATCTCGATTCCGCGTCGTTCGTCACGGGCGAGATCCTGCACGTCGACGGCGGCCAGAGCGCAGGCCACTAAGCACCTCAACAAGCACGGCGAGGCGCCGGCAGCGGCGCCGGCCTCACACGACACTACGGAGATTCTGATGCCTATCGTGACTATTCAGGTTACACGCGAGGGAAACACACCCGGCACGAACGCAGTGACACCGGAAGAGAAGGCGCAACTCATCAAGGGAACGAGCGAACTGCTGCTGAAGGTGCTGAACAAGCCGCTGGAAGCGACCTTCGTCGTTATTCAGGAAGTCGAGAAGGAAAACTGGGGATGGGGTGGGTTGCCGGTTGATGAGTATCGTCGGCTGAAAGCCGAGGGGAAGGTCTGAGAGGTGAGTGGGGGTCTTCGGGTTGGGGGCCTTGGCGGCGCGGGCGTTGTTTTTGGTTTTTGGTTTTTGGTTTTTTGCGCTGGCATCCGCGATTCGTTAGCTCGCTTCAAGCGTCGCCCCTGTGCGGGGCGGCACCTACTTTTCTTTGCCGCCGCAAAGAAAAGTAGGCAAAAGAAAGCGGCTCACACCGCCAATTCTTGACGTTTACCCACGGGCCCCCAACGTCCCCACACTTCACACGCCAGCGCCCCGGTTGCTGCCCGTTGCCAACGCTTCGAATGTACGCCTCACCCGCTTCAATTACCCGCACTCGTGCAAGCGCCAGCGAATGGTATGGGCCGCCCAGGTGGCAAACTGTGTGTAGGTTGTCGCGTTGTATAGGGTGGCGCTCTTACCGGGTGGGACGCGTGCGCTATCGGTTCGGAGTGGTGCGCGTATGGCGCGAAAGCCGACACACAGTTTGCCACCTGGGCGGCCGCGGACTGTCTGGTGAGGCATGCTGAAACGCGGGGATATGAAGCGGGTGAGGCGCTCATTCAGAGCGTTGGCAACGGACGTGGGTCACGTGGTTGCCGTGTGAAGCGTAAGAACCTGTGGGGGCCCTCAGGCAAGAACTAGCGCTGGCGGTGTGAGCCGCTTTCTTTTGCCTACTTTTCTTTGCGGCGGCAAAGAAAAGTAGGTGCCGCCCCGCACAGGGGCGACGCTTGAAGCGAGCTAACAATTCGCGGATGCCAACGAAAGCGAAAGCGAAAGCGAAAGCAAAAGCAAAAGCAAAACGCAAAGGCCAGCGCAAAGGCCCGAACAACCAAACCCTTTACGGCTCCCTCCGAGCCTTCCCGCGCCGCAACTCGAGAATCCCGCTCACCGACTCCTCCCTACGCCCCGGCACGACAACAATCCGTGCACCAGCCTGAATAAACCCCGTCTGCAAGACGCTCAGATACACACCAGCAAACCCACTCAGATACATATGCTTAACAGCCTTCCTGTACCCCATCGCGGCATTGAGCTTGAAACAGGGACTGCGCGGCGCCTCCACCCGTAACCTGACCTGATCGATCACGAGCGTATCGCCAACCCAAAGGTCCGACTCCAGCAAACCCTGCGTGGTCAAATTCTCGCCCAGCATGCCGAATGCCAATGGTTCCTCCGCATCGGGCAGATCCGCTTCGATGCGCCGCTGCCGCCACCACGCGTAGTGTTCGAACGGATAGAGATAAATAGCCTTGTCGAGGCCCCCGTGAACACTAAGGTCCGCCTGCTCGTCGCCCACCAGTCCAAGCTTCTTCACTTCGACCACCGCGCCTTCGCTCACGCTGCTCACCGAACGCTTGCGGATCGCCGACTCGACGCTCAGACCGTCGGCAGCCAGTCCGACGTCGAGCGGCTCGCACACGCCAATGTTGATCGAAAGCAGCTGCGCGCTGCTGCCTGTTTCGGTATGCCTTGTCGGTTCATTCATCGGTTGGACGTTGCCTGTCTCTATGTATCAGTGCGTGTACCGCTGCAATCTGCGGATCGCTTCGACGAGTTCCGCATCGAGCCGCGCCACAAGTTCGGCAGCAGGCAGCGAACGCGCCAACGCAGCCGCCTGGCCAGCCCATTGCGCGCCGAAACCAAACTCGCCCTGCGCTTTCGCGGCGGCATGCAGCGCCTTGCCTGCATCGTAGGTGACGGGGTAATCCGGCGTCGCGGGGCGATCGGCGGCGCGGCCCAGTTCCGTGAAGCGGTTGACCATGCTGCGAGCCTGACGGCCCGAAATCGCCGACGTCATCGTCGTGTGAAGCGCAGCATCGCCGAGAATCGCGCGACGGTAGCCCTCGTCGATCGACGTCTCCGGGCACGGCACGAATGCCGTTCCAAGCTGCGCCGCCTGCGCGCCGAGCGCGAGCGCCGCGGCAATGCCCGCGCCGTCCATGATGCCGCCCGCCGCGATGACGGGCAGATCGAATTTCTCCACCAGAAGACGAGTGAGCGCGAAGGTGCCGAGGCCTTCATCGAACGCCTGCGTGTCGAACACGCCGCGATGGCCGCCCGCTTCGACGCCCTGCGCAACGATCGCATCGACGCCCGCATCGACCACCTGCCGCGCCTCGTCCAGGTTCGTCGCCGACGCCAGCAACGTGATGCCCGCGTCCTTCAGCGCCTGGATGACTTCCTTCGACGGCAGCCCGAAATGAAAGCTGACGACGGCAGGCTTTTCCTCGACGAACACGTCGAGCATCGCCTTGTCTTCGACAAAGCTCGTGTAGATCTCGGCAAGTTTTTCCGGCGCGCTCGCGCCGTACTTCGCGAACTGCGGCGCAAGCCACGTCAGCCATTCCCGCTCGACTTTCGCATTCGCCGTTGCTGGCGCGTGGCAGAAAACATTGATGTTGAACGGCGCGCTCGTCAACGCCCGCGTGTCGCGGATCGTCTTGCGCGCCGCGTCGGCTTTCATCGCGCCCACGCCCAGCGAGCCGAGGCCGCCCGCATTGGATACGGCCGCCGCCAGCGCCGGCGTGCTGACGCCCGCCATCGGCGCCTGAATGATCGGCTTGCTGATGCCCAGCAAACTCAACAGCGGCTCGCCTTCGGAACGAGTGCTCATGTCATGTCCTCATGAAAACGGTTGGCGCATGGGCGGCCCGCAACCGGAGAAAGGACAAGCGATCAAAACGCCTCGCCCCAATTGCAAACGCTCTCGCCATGCTATCTGTACCTCAGATCATCTTTTTCAGCGGACGATGGGTCAACCATCAAGCGGGCAATTCACTCTTGAGTGCCGGGAACAGGTGAAAGGCGCGGCACCCCGCCGCGTCCGTCCCGCGCATCAGCCGGGAAGCGGCTCGCTGGCGAACGCGTTCAGTTCGCGCACGAGGCTCGACGCCGCCAGCCGCACCAGTTCGCCGCCCTTTTCCGGCGACGCCTGAGCCGGGTCCGAGCCCATGCGGCCATCGGGATAGCGCGCGCGGAAATCCAGCGCTTCCCGGATCGGGCCGGACGGCGCGATCTTCGGCGAATAATCGGCGGATTTGATCGCGTCCGGGAAAGCCCACTGCGTGATCGCGATTTCGGACGGCGTAGCGTGAACGCCATGCCCTTCGGGGAACTGCTTGCGCGCGAGTTCGCCGACCCCTTCCAGATCCCACCAGTTAGCCAGCTTCATCGCAAAACCTGCGCGGCGCTTCGCGAAGCTCGCTTCGACATAGACCTCCGAAAACGCCGCCTCGATCGATGCGATGTTTCCGCCGTGGCCATTCAGAAACAGGATCTTCTCGAAGCCATGCGCCGCCAGCGAGCGAATCCAGTCGCCAATGGCAGCGATGAACGTGGACGGCCGCAGCGAAATCGTCCCCGGAAAGCCGAGATGATGCTGCGCCATGCCGATGTTGAAGGTCGGCGCGACGAGGATATCGGCCGACTTTTCCGCTTCACGCGCGATGATCTCCGGGCACAGCCAGTCGGTGCCGAGCAGGCCCGTCGGACCGTGCTGCTCGTTCGAACCGATAGGCACGACGATCGCGCGGCTTCGCTTCAGGTATTGCTCGATCTCGGTCCAGGTCGAAAGATGTAAAAGCATTGAAACTCCTGTTGTATCTGCCTTGCGCCGCACGCGGCGCAGCGCGTTGATCGTGGGGACATCCGGGACCGTTGCCGCAGACGCGAACGGCTGACCCTGATCCCACAAGCGTACAGGCAAATCGGCGCCCTCACCAACAGCAACCAGGTTCACGACTCGTTGTCCGCAAAGCAACGCGAAGGCGCGGAGGTCGGCGATGCCGTCGCGCTGCAGATCCAGCGCATGCGCGTGACGTCGCATGACACGTCGTCCGGCGTGATGCGTCGAAGGGCGCTATCACGGCGATCCGTTCGTCGCCAGGTTCTGCGCGTCGTGCGGCACCGAGCACCCGGCCAGCCAGGTGCAAGGCATCGGCCCCGGGGCGATCCGCTTCGACCATTGCGGCGCCGAGGTCAGCGCGTTCCAGTTCAAACACGGCTGAGCGCCGATCAGCGCAAGAAGGTCGCCGAACTCGGCGCGCGCTGGGGCCAGCATGACATCGAAGAAAACGGGCCCGTGACGTTTATTGGCAGCGGCGTCAACCTCCATGCCGGAATCGGCATCGGGCATCTCGTCCGGGAGAAGTATCAGTTGGCTTGAGACCTGCTATCCTCTGCGGACACGCGGCGCAGCGCCCTGCGCCGCTTCGCTTCGTGCGTCTCGACAGCGCCCGGCGCAAACCACATCCGCCGTTCACGGAAAGGACATGCAGCGTCAATTCGAAGACCTACTGCTGGGCAGCATCGAGCTGTTCTGTCTCGCCGCCGAACTGGAAAGCTTCACGGTCGCGGCGACGGCCGCGAGCGTGACGCCTGCGGCCGTGAGCCGGTCGGTTGCGCGCCTGGAGGAACGGCTCGGCGTGCGGCTTTTCGTACGCACGACACGGCAGATCAGGCTCACCGACGCGGGCCGCCGTTACTTCGAGCAATGCCGTCAGGCGCTCGCCCAACTCGCCGATGCCGAGCGCGAAGCGACGGGACAGCAGAGCACGCCGTCGGGCGTGCTGCGCATCAGCATGCCGACGCCGTACAGCCACTATCGCGTGCTGCCGCTGCTCGCGGAATTTCGCAAGCTCTATCCCGACGTCACGGTCGAAACGCACCTGAGCAACCGCAACATCGACTTCGCCGACGAAGGCTTCGACCTCGCCATCCGGGGCCGCGCGCCGGACGACTCCGGCCTGATCGCGCGCAAGCTCGAAGACGCCGAACTGGTGGTCGTCGCTTCGCCCGCCTACCTGAAGTCGGCAGCCAGGCTGGACACACCCGACGATCTTGTTCACCACGAATGCATCCAGTTCGCGCTGCCGAGCACGGGGCGCAACATTCCGTGGCTGTTCCAGCATGAAGGCGAAGAGAGCGAAATGATGACGCGCGGCGGCAACAGCACGTCGGGCGATGTGCTCGCAGGGGCCACGCTCGCGCGACACGACGCGGGGCTGTTCCAAACGTATCGGTTCGTCGTCGAAAGAGACCTGAAGGACGGCACCTTGCGCGAAGTGCTCAGGCCGTACGGCGGCCGCACGAGGCCATTCGTGCTGTTGTATCCGCATGCGCGGCATCTGTCGTCGCGCGTGCGCGCCTTCGTCGACTTCCTCGTCGACAAGCTCAGAGCCTGAGACGCTCACGCCTCACCTCCTCTCTTCCTCCCTCATGCTGCCGAACGTCGATTCGATTGCTCGCCGATCTCGCGAAGAGCGGCTGGATCGTCGATCCGGGCATCATGCCGCTGCGCGGGCTGTTCGAGCGCGAATTCAAGGAAGCGGGACTCGCCGTGCCGCCGCATCCCATTGAAACGGCATCGACGATCGCCACCGTGCTGATGTTGCAGCGACCCGACACACTTGTTTCGCTGATGCCGCGCGACATGGCGGCGCGGCTCCGTGCTTTCGCCCGCCGCGCGGCAGTTGATCGACGAACTGACGTAGCGCGCGCCGGCGGCCCGCCTTGCGTTGCCGTCGTTGCGTGACTAATATCAATTCATGGCGCGAAACCGCGCATCGTGCGCGATTGACACGCCGAGATCAGCCCGGCAGCCCGTCGCAGATGAAATCTTACGTCGTACTGCTCGCAGTATGGATGGCCGCGTTCGGCACAGCCGGGGTCTACTCGGCCTACGCGGACGGCCCGGTCATCATCGCGCTCGCCAATCCGTCTTCCAACTTCGACTCGCCCGCGTTCGAAGCCGATCATCACGACCGGCACCGCTCGGGCACGCCTTCGCCCGCCATCATCCACGGTCCGTCCTATCTTTCCGCGTTGCGCGAATACGATGTGCGTTCGCTGACGCGCAGGTTCTCATATGGCTCGCCGGTGGATTTCAAGCTGAATATCCACGGCGATTGAGCCGCGCGCTTCGTCAGCGCACCACGGGCGTTTGCCCGTCGACCTGCTGCAACGACACGCCGACGACATGCTCGTGCCAGACACCGCATTGCGCGATCACGGGCATCCACGACTGCCGGTTACGAAGGCGTGCGAACGCGCGCATCGACACGGTCGATTCGACCTGCTGCGAACCGTTGTTGCCGGAGAATAAGCCGCCGTCTTCGTTGACTTTGGCCTTCAGCACGCGACGGTCCGGTGCGAGGAACATGTCATAACGTGAGGTAGTCCGAATCCAGCGGTCGAACTCCGCGATGCAGTTGATGACGGCAGGACGGACGTGAAGACGCGTGAGATATGCGTAGTCGTCGGGCACGTCGGCCTGGGATTGCGAAAACGCGCTCGTGCAGAACCACACGAGACTGAAGACGCCCAATAGGGCAGTAATGCTTTTCATCAGGAAGCGGTGCCCGGAAGTGCAGATGTATTGCAAACGTTCAAGGCGCGAGAGTATACCCGCTTCGCCGGACGGATACCGTTTGGGTCGTCTGTGGGCTTTGCGCAGCGCTTCGCCAACGCGGCGCGATCAGAATTCGACGAGCGCGAAATCTTCCTTGCCGACATCGCACAGCGGACAACGCCAGTCTTCCGGCACATCGGCCCAGCGCGTGCCGGCCGCGATGCCTTCTTCGGGCAAACCGGCTGCTTCGTCGTAGACCCAGCCGCAGATCACGCAGACCCATTGCTTGAAGTCGTCGGCGGATGTCTGTGTCTGCGTGGCGGCATTCGAGCCGGTTGATTCAGCAACGCCCGCGCGCTTGTCCTTGTCGAGCGAGACGACGAGCGGCGCAGGCCGCCCGGCGGCCGGCGTGTCGAGATAGCGTTGCAGCGCCTGATGAAGCTCGACGGCTTCGTTGTGGTTCAGATCGATCCAGAACGGATCGCCCGCGCCATCGTTGAGGCGGTCGGGTGAAAACTGGAGTTCGACGGCAGTGGCTTTCGTGTACATGTGATGTGATAGCTGGACGAGTGCATGCGACCACTCGCCGCACAGCGGACGTATCGGCCGCCGCGCTCAGAAAAAGTGACGCAGCAGCGCGCTGCACAGCGCGGCGGCGATACCGACCAGACCGAGGGTTTCGAGAAGCGTCAGCGAACGGCGAGCGTTGGCACGATTAGGTGTCGACATGGGCTTGAACGGAAAAAATTGACCGATGGACGGAAGCGTTGCATCCGGTCCGAAAAATACGCGAGCCCGGATTTTAAACGCTCATTCGCCCGGTAGCTTTCTTTTCGCTGTCGGCTTGCGCGGATCGAGGTGTTGCATGCGGGAAGATTGACTTGTGTTGCGAGCCTGAATTATCGCTGCGTTATCGCTCGCGCGAAGGCCGTCATTCACTCTTCGTGGTTGATAGAGTCTTTCGCCGTCGGCGGGGATGGATGTCGGCGATCGACCGGGCGTTTGCATGCACTGTCCGATGACGAGAGCCTACGACGCGCCGGGCACCTGCATGGCCCACGGCGCGCTGTGCAAATCGACGGTCGATCCGCGGCAGTTGTAAGAGCGGCGCAGCCGCCGCTTCACCGATCGACAGGCGCGCAGTCGCCGCGGCTTTGGCAATTGCTTTGGCGCTTTGCTTCCTGCGGATCGTTGCCCGTATCGTGCACGCGGTAGTCGGCACGATAGTAGTCGGCGTTCTGATCGATCTTCGCGAACGAGGCCACGGGGGCGGCCAGCCCCGCCAAACCCGCGACAGCAAGAACAAACGCAAGGGTCTTCATTGTTCAACTCCTTGTTTGATCGTTGCGACAACAATCGACGGCGAGCGAGGCGCGATGGTTTGCAAACGTCGATGACGCGGGCGCGATACGATTCGTCAGTCGTTTGCGTGCGACGCACTATGCGGCCTCATCAAAAAGCATAGTCGCTGCTTCGTCCCGTTGTTAGTGTTGGTGAGGCATTGCGAACATTTACGGTGACTTCGTTTTTGCGGTGGGCGTCAACACCTGCACGAGCCCGTCCGTGTCCTTGACGATCAACGCCATCACGAGTTCGATGCCCGGCGCGAGCGTCGCGTTTGCGCCGTCCACACGCGCGTTGATCCGCTTGAGCAACGGGTCGAGCGTCGCGCGCGCGTCCTGCAACTTCGGCTTGTTCAACGGAATCGCGCCGACGGCATCGGCGAGTTGCGACAATGCGCGCGGCACCGCCGACCACGCCTGATCGAGATGCGGCGCTTCGTCGCCCGCGCATGTGTGCGCAAGCGCCTGGCCGAACACCAGCACGTCCCGATGCAAGCGGCTCAGAAACGGCGGCACCTTGTCGATCGCGTCGGAACTGCCGCGCAGGATCGGCACGAACACATGCTCGCGCCCCGCCTCTTGCAATGCGTCCGCAAGCGCCGTCTGCGCGGCGAGACTGCGTTGCTCGAGCCGCGCCATCTGCGCATCGTCCCGGGAGAACGCGAGCTTGTGCTCGATCATCTGTGCAAGCGTTTCCAGACAGTCGCGCGCGTTCCGATGCGCGCCCTTCAGCGCGCGGTTCGGCCACAGCACCGTCGCGACGAACGCAGCCGCCGCGCCGATCAGAATTTCCGCCACGCGATGCAGTGGCCGCACGAACGCCGAGCCGCCGTCGCCAGGCACGAGCACCACGATCACCAGCGTCACGCACGCGAGCCGCAAACCGGGCCGCGCGGCAGCCAGCGCCGCCAACGGCAGCAGCGCCACGGAGAACACCGTGAGCGGCTCGATGCCGCGATCCATCACGACCAGCCCGATGCCGCCCACGATCCCGCCGATACACGCGCCGATAATCTGGTCCCGTGCGATCGTAATGGCCTGCGTTAGACTGGGTTGCGTCACGACGATCATCGTCGTGATCAAGGCCCAGTAGCCTTCAGGCAACCCCGCCAGCGTCGCGGCGCCGTAGCTGAGCACGCAGCCCGTCAGCGTGCGTCCGAAGCGGCGCGCTTCGGGGGCGCGTATCAGATTCGTGAACCAGTCTTGCTGTTGAACGGTCATTCAGGTGTTTCCATCAAAACGCATGAAACGCGGGTTGGGCGAGTGCAATTTCCGCTCATTGGGGAACATGCGTTGCTGCCGTGACTCCCTTGTAATCGAAAGCCCTTACTCAGGAGCGTCATGTCGATTCAGCAAAGCCATGCCCGCCGCATTCTCTCGACTACCCTCTGTGCCGCCGCGCTGCTCGTCGTTCACATGCCGCCTGGCGCCGCGCAAACACCAGCGGCCAATCAGGCCGGCCTTGTCAGCAACGCATCGCCCGTCGTGCCCGTGCCGCCGTCCGAGCTATACGGCGCGCTGTATCGCGATGTCGAACTCGCACATCTGTACCCGGACAGCAAGACTTTCGCCGACATGGTGCCGAACGCACCGCCGCAACAGATCGTCGCCGATTATGCCAGGCAGAAGGACAACGCGCAGTTCGCACTGAAGTCGTTCGTCGCGCAGCGCTTCACACTGCCTGCACGCGAAACGAAGAACTACGTGTCCGACCCGAACCAGAGCATCACGGCGCACATCGACACGCTCTGGTCCGTGCTCAGGCGCGACCCCGATGCCAGCGCGAGCCCGTGGTCGTCGCTGCTGCCGCTGCCGTATCCATACATCGTGCCCGGCGACCGCTTCGACGAGATTTACTACTGGGACTCGTACTTCATCATGCTCGGACTGAGGCAAAGCGGCCGCGAACACCTGCTGAAGAACGAACTCGACAACTTCGCGATCTTGATCGACCGCTATGGACATATTCCGAACGGCAATCGCACGTACTATCTGAGCCGCTCGCAGCCGCCGTTCTTCGCGCAGATGGTGCGTCTCGCCGCCGATCGAGAAGGCGATCAGGTCTATCTGCGCTATCTGCCGCAGTTGCGCAAAGAATACGCGTACTGGATGGACGGCCACGACAAGGTCGCGCCTGGCACCGCCTACCGGCATCTCGTGCGCCTGCCTGACGGCACGCTGCTGAACCGCTATTGGGACGAGCGCGCCACGCCGCGCGACGAATCGTATCGGGAGGACGTCGCCACCGCGCAAGCGACGCCGCAGCGCAACGCCGAAGACCTGTGGCGCAATCTGCGCGCGGGCGGCGAAACGGGCTGGGACTTCAGTTCGCGCTGGTTCGCCGACGGCAAGACGCTTGCGACCATCGAAGTCACGTCGCTGATTCCCGTCGATCTGAACTGCCTGCTCGTCGATCTCGAAGGCACGCTGGCGAAGGCGTATCGCGTGCAGGGCGACGCTTCGCACGCGGAGAATCTCGAACAGCGCGCCGCCGCGCGCGCCGATGCGATCCGCCGCGTGCTGTGGGACCCGCAACTCAATGCATTCGGCGATTACGACTTCATCGCGCATCGGCTCACGCATCGGCTGAGCGCGGCGACGGTCTATCCGCTGTACGCGGGCGTCGCAACGAAAACGCAAGCGGCCGAGGTGGCGGCGACCATCCGCGCTCGCCTGTTGCGCCCCGGCGGCCTCGCGACCACAACGGTCGACACAGGCCAGCAATGGGACGAGCCGAACGGCTGGGCGCCGCTGCAATATCTCGCCGTGACGGGCTTGCGGCGCTATGGTCATGCCGACCTCGCGCAGCAGATCGCCACGCGCTGGATCGGCACCAACGTCGCGTATTACCAGCACACGGGCAAGCTGGTCGAGAAGTACGACGTCGATGCCAGGGCAGGGACGACGGCGGCGGGCGGCGGCGAATATCCGTTGCAGGACGGTTTCGGCTGGACCAATGGCGTGCTGCGCACCTTGATGGCGATGTATCCCGGCGCGGCAGGCCCGTCGACGCGCCCCGTCGATGTGCCCGCGGGTGCGGCGGGCGTATCGGAAGCGGCCTCGGCTGCTGCAGCCGCGCCGAAAACCACGCACCGCCTGCGCGCGACGCCTGCGCCTTCCTCTTCACCCGCGCCGTGAAGCGCCGTCTAACTGCTTGTTACGAAACTCGCACACATGTTGCACCTTCGGCATGGGCCGCCACGTACACTGCGCTCACAGTATCCAGCGCGCTCCGATACACGACGCTATTGAAATCGGGCGCACTGGCGCAACATCGGTTCGATCAAAACAAACGGGGTATCAGCATGACCGCTTTCGGGAAAGCCACACTCGCCGCCGCAACGCTGTTTCTCGCCATCAGCGGGACAGCACATGCGGCGGGTTGCATCAAGGGCGGCGTGGTCGGCGGCGTCGCGGGACACTACGCGGGCCATCACGCTGTGGTCGGCGCGGTCGGCGGTTGCATCGTCGGGCGGCATCTTGCGAAAAAGCACGCCGACGAACAGGCCGCGCAGCGCCAGGCCATTCACGCCCAGTATCAGTAATGCCGGCGAGCGTGCCTGCGTCGCTCGAAACGAGCCTTCGCGATTTAAGTCTGTCTTAATTGTCACGGCTCATTATTCGTTCGCAGGCTTGTCGTCGGAACCCTGCCAACGGGAGTTGCGCCTCGGCGCCGACTTCCGGCCCATGTAACACCAGTCATCCCCTGTAGTGCCGCCAGAGCATCGGCGGCACCTTTTTCCTGGCGACACAAGGCCCCCGCCTGCACAGGAAACGAAGAAAAGAGGTACATCACCATGTCGAACAAGTCGAGAAGCCGCAAGCAGACCCGTCACGCTCCCGCCATGTCGCCGCTGCTGCGCGCGCTGACTTTCAGCCGCGCCGCACACGAGCCGATCACGCGGGCCATGCTGTTGCAAGCCTATGCAAGTCTCGACGCGTTCCGACGCGGGCAAGGCTCGCGCGAACTGTTCACGACGCTCGGCCGGCAACTGCTCATCGCCGAAGAACTGAGCCGCATTGGCCACCTGCCGGAAGCGATCGACGATATCGCCGAAGCGCAGATCGCGATGACCGACATCGACAGCGCCAAGACGGCGCGCGGCGAGTGGACGGTGGAAGGCGACAACTACGCGTGGCTGACCATCGCGCTCGATGCGTTCGACCGCCAGCTCGCCGCTGCCTCGCTGGAAGATATCGCCAAGGCCGAAGCGCGGATGATCGAAGGGCTGATGCGCACCGAACAGGAACTCGCGCACCCCGTCGCCGCCTGAGCGCGGCGGACGCTGCTAGCGCTAGAGTTTGAGCAGCTCGGCCTGCATCCAGTCGTGCACCTGATGGCTGAGTTCCTGCGGCGAGCGCTCGGCAGGCGACAGCGTCGGACCAATCACGACGCGAATATCTCCCGCGCCCACCGGCCAGCCTTTCGCGGGCCACACCTTGCCGGCGTTGTGCACCACGGGCACGATCAGCGCGCCCGTCGCGCAGGCCAGACGCACGCCGCCTGAGGTCAGCTTGACAGGCGCGCCGTGCGGCACGCGCGTGCCTTCCGGAAAGATCACGACCATATCACCCTTCGCGAGGCGCTCGGCTGCTTCACGCGTCACGGCGACATGTGCCTGGCGCGGCGAGCCGCGGTCCAGGCTGACCATGTCGAGCCCCCTCAGCACCCAGCCGAAGAACGGAATACGCAGCAAGTCCTGCTTGAACACAAAGCTGATCCGGCGCGGAAAGAGCGCGAGAAACGCGAGCGTTTCCCACGTCGATTCGTGGCGGCACAGGACGATCGACGGTTCCTTCGGCAGATGTTCGAGACCTTCTATCGAGCAGCGGATACCGAACGCCGCGCGCATCACCGCGACGAGCGCCCGGCACCATAGCGCCGCGAGCCGGTAGCGCGCCGACCGGTTGATGAACGGATACAGCAGCAGCATCACCGTGGACCAGATCGTTCCGCTTCCCAGCAGATAGACGATGAACAGCCATTTTTTGAGCACAGCGAGCATGTTGTGTGGCATCGACGGAAAGTGAGCAGGCGCAAGCCAAACCCAGATACTACCGGCGATGAAAAAATCGCACGCAGCAAAGCTGCAGCCCGGCAGCCCGAGCGCACTGCGCGCACAAAAGAAAACGCCGGCCAAGGCCGGCGTTCATGCTGTAGTTTTGAAGGCCACGGTCGCCTGACGGCGCCGGAGGGCTAGACATTCGGCAAAGACTCGCGCCTGCGGCGCTCACACTTTGCCGACCGTTCAACCCTTCGCCATTTCTGGTTTTTCGCGTTACGCGCAAACTTCCCCCGTGCGCAAGCAGAGTATCGCCGACGGGCGCGTGCCGCTATGTGGTCAATCGAACGTTCAGACGAAACACGTTGCGCAGCCGCCTGCGTCACGACAAGCTCGGCTGCGTGCATTCTCGCGACAAGGCGTGCAGGTCCGCAGCCGGAACCGGCCGTCCGAGCAGAAAGCCTTGCAGCGAATTGCAGCCGAGCCGCGTCAGGAACTCCTTTTGCGTCGCCGTCTCGACCCCTTCCGCGACGATGTCGATACCCAACGTCTGCCCAAGCGCGACCACGGACGACACAATCGCCGCATCCTCCGCGTCATGCGCCAGCTCGCGCACGAAGCCCCGGTCGATCTTCAGCTCGCTCGCAGGCAAACGCTTCAGATACATCAGGCTCGAATAGCCGGTGCCGAAATCGTCGATGGAAATGCGCACGCCCATCTCATGCAGGCTTTGCAGAATCCGCAGGCTCGCCTCGACATCGCGCATCGCCGCCGACTCGGTCACTTCGATCGTCAGACGGCGCGGATCGACGCGATGCCGCGCCAGCGTGTCGCGCACCAGCGACGTCAGTTGCGGGTGGCCGAACTGCATGGGCGACAGGTTGACGGCGACGTTCCAGTCGCACGCGCCCGAATCGAGCCACTCGCCGATCTGGCGGCACGCTTCGTCGAGCACCCATTCGCCGATCGGCACGATCAGCCCCGTCTTCTCGGCAAGCGGGATGAATTCGTCGGGTCCGATCAGGCCGCGCTTCGGATGCGCCCAGCGCACCAGCGCCTCGACGCCCGTAATCGGCCCATCGGGCGCGGCGAATTGCGGCTGATAGTGCAGCACCAGTTGCCCGCGCTCGACGGCCGCGCGCAACTCCTGCGTCAGCTGCAACTGGCCTTGCATGTTCTCGTTCATCGACGCGTCGAAGAACGAATACGCGTTCCGGCCCAGCGACTTCGCGTGATACATCGCGGCGTCGGCGTGCGTCAGCGCCTCGTGGCCGAGCGCGCCGTCGGCGGGACACATCGCGATGCCGATGCTGGTCGAGATGCCCAGTTCGTGGCCGTCGATCTCGAACGGCGCGCCGATCACGGCCAGCAGCCGGCTGGCGATGGCCATCGCGCCCGCCTGGTCCTCGCCGGGCAGCAGCAGCACGAATTCGTCGCCGCCCACGCGCGCCACGGTGTCCCTTGCGCGAACGGCCGACGCGAGCCGCTCGGCGACCTGCTCCAGCAGCCGGTCGCCGACCTGGTGGCCGTATGCGTCGTTGACGATCTTGAAGCCGTCGAGGTCCATGAACATCAACGCGAACCGGCTGCCGTCCACACGCGATTTCGCCAGCGCTTCTTCGAGCCGCGCTTCGAGCAGCACGCGGTTCGGCAGCTTGGTCAACGCGTCATGCCAGGCGAGATAGCCGAGTTCCTGGTTGGCTTGCGCCAGCGAACGCGTGAGCGCCGCGTTCTCCGCTTCGAGCCGCAGTTCGTCGAGCACGGAAAGCGACAATGCGACGCCCGTCACCGCGAGCGTCACGATGATGATGACGACGGCGACCCATGTGGTGTTCACGCCGTCGGTTGCCGCGACGCACAGGCTGCCTGCCGGAAAGGCCGCTGCCGACATGCCCGTGTAGTGCATGCCGACGATCGCGAATCCCATCACGACGGCGGCGCCCGCGCGCAGCGGGCGCATGCGGCGCGAGTTGTGCCGCAGGCTGAACGCCGTCTTCAACGCAACGCCCGAGGCAGCGACGGCGATCACGATCGACAGCGCGAAAAGCCCGGCGTCGTACACGATGCCAGGCTCCATCTGCATGGCTACCATGCCCGTGTAGTGCATGCCCGCGACGCCGAGGCCCATCAGCAGCGCGCCGCCCGCAAGCCGCCCGGCGGGCAATGCGTCCTGGCAGACCAGCCACAGCGCGAACGCCGACGACGCAACCGCGATCGACAGCGACAGCACCGTGACGACGGGATCGTAGCCGAGCGGGATCGGCAGGCTGAACGCGAGCATGCCGATGAAGTGCATCGACCAGATGCCGAGCCCCATCGCAAACGCGCCGCCCGTGAGCCACCAACGTGCGGTCCGGCCGGTCGCCGTCGTGATGCGGCCCGCCATTTCAAGCGACGTGTACGCGGCCAGCACCGCGACAAGGAGCGAGAACAGCACGAGAAGACTGTTGTAGCTGCCCTGTAACATGAGAGCCCCCAGAATGTGCCCCTCGGCCGCTCGCAGGACTTTGCTGAATGAAGCAGTCCCTTATCCGCGAAAAGAGGCGTATGAAGTACGGTTTATCGACATCCGGCAGCAAAATGTTAAGTGTGAAATGTCAAATTCCGAGGCTCTGCTCGGTTTTACGATTGCGTTCGTAGGTGTCCCACTGGCCTGGTGGCGGAAATCGGTGTAGTGCGCTAGCCGGCCATCACGAGTATCCGCACCTTGCTCGTCAGCGACGGCATGACGAAATCCGATACCCGGCCAGCGCGCACGTCGAACATCAGTTGCTCGAGTCTTTCGAGCAACGACGGACCTTGACTGAGCGCGAACGCACCCGCGCTCGCGCCCTCGATCTCTTTCATCAACGCCCGCCGCGCCAGCACGATGCGCTCGACGGCACTCGCTCTCGATACGAAAAACTCTTCCACGTAGGCCGGATCCTTTTCGGCGCGTCCAGTGTATTGACAGCGCTTGCGCCGCATAGCCGCAAATAGTGACAGAGCCGAATGCCCGATGGTCCGACGTGAAAGAAGCGGTGAGGAAGCGGTGTTCGCTACGGCCCGCGCCTTCAATCCTGCCAGCATCGATCGTCCTTCTGATTGCCGGCGCGCCAACTTCACGCTTCGGCAAGGGCGAAATCTGGCTTTGGAACTTCCGGATTGTGACGGCCAGGCGGTGGACGCACGCTCCACTCACCCATCCGCGTCGATCGCCCTCGCATCAGAAAGGAGACACCATGCTTTCCGCTTTGGTAGAAACAGTGGGAGCGCTCGGCATTCTGGCGAGCGTCGCAGCGAAGATCGCCGAACTGCGCAAGGAGTACAGGCGCTGCAAAAAAGCGTGCGCCAATAAAAAAACCCCTCCGGAGAGGGGTCGATGAATCGCCCGCGACCGTGCCTTCCGTCCAGCCCCAAGCGTCATCAAATTCCCCGCGATGAGACCGTGAGGATCGCCGCAAGCGTTGCCGTCAAGCCAGCTTGATCGAGGTCGGGTCCGCCGTCAGATAGCCGACCGCCGCGCCGAAGCGATCCTTGTAGTTAGCGCGCACGAGCGGATCGAGCGCGGTCTGCACTTTCGCGTGCAAGCTGCTCCAGTCGCCCGCGTGCTGGAAGTTGCTCATGATGTAGGTCCAGCCGTTGATTTCATCGACGGCATGCAGGCCCGTCGACTCGGCGCCCGCCGGGCACGACAGGATGCGCGACAGCGTCTTCGTGTCGACGTGGTACGCCCACAGGAAGTTGTTGACGTGCATGCCGCTGTCTTCGCCGATGAAGAGCGTGCGCAGCTTCTCCGAGAACTTGAGGTTGTCGGGATTCGCGATCTTTTCCGGGTTCGCGGTATTGCCGAGGCTGTCCGCCGTCGCGAGGTCTTCGCCGACGAGCGCGGCGGGCGCGCTCATGTCGACGGGCACCCATTCGCTGTCGATCGCCGCGCCGCCCAGGTCACGCTGTCCGCCCTTCATGTTCAGCGCGTAGACCACGCCCGACGAGATGCCCTTGTCCAGTGCGATATCCGTCGAATGCGCGTTGCCGCGCACCATCGACGCCGTGATCTGCGACATCGCCGAGTACAGGATCTTGTCCTTCGCGTTGACCGTCGTGCCTTCGAGCTTCGTGAAGCCCATGCTCGCGCCGCGCAGCGCGGCGTAGCGATGCGTCTCCAGAAACGCGGCCGCCTTCTCCATGCCCGGCTTGATGCGAATCCAGTTGAATTTGCCGCCAAAGTGAATCTTCGTGTACGTCGGATCGCTGGGCGGGGTGGCCTCGTTGCTGACGATGTCCATGATGTCGGCGTTCGTCAGCGTGTTGGCGAGCGCTTCGATTTCGTCGCTGGTCGCGTGGCCGAGATTGAGCCACGTGAGGGTCGCCGCGCCCGCGCCCGCCGACGATGTTTGCGCCCACTTCGCCACATACAGCGTACCTGCCGACAGGTCCGCTTCCTTGTCGGCGATGAACATGAAGAGGCCGCCGTTGGTCGCGTCGTCGCCCATCAGCACGGTGCGCCTGTCGGGCATCACCTGGATCAACTCGTGCGAAATGCGCCCGAGGCAGTAGTGCTTCTTGACCGTGCCCGTGCCGTCGGGATTCACGGTGACTTCGGGCAAGTGTCCGTAGTGATAGGGCCGCGCCTTCGTCGTGTTGCCGTACAGGTTCTGGCTGTACGCCTGGAACTGCGTGTTCGTGGCGATCGTCGCGGCGTCCGGCTCGTATTCTTCGCTCGACAAATGCGTGTTCCACGGCGACAGGCTCGCGCCGCACGTGATCCACAAACCGTGCGCGCCCGACGTATCGACATTCGAATAGCTCACGAGCGCGAGCTTGCCCGTCGCCGGGTCCTGGTCGAGCGTGAGCACGGCGATGGGCGACGGCAGCTTGCCGTACATGTCGCCGGCGGCCGTTTGCGTCTGGTCGCGCGTCGCGTATTCGAACTGCACGACGGCGAACACCGGGTTGCCCTTCACGCCCTTCACCGTCGGCTTGTCGAGGCGGATCAGCGACGTGCCATCCGGACAATCGGAGAAGAACTGGCGCTCCTTGCCGGGAACCGAACGGTCGATGATCGGCTGATTGTTGATGTCGACATACCCGCCCGCGACGATCGTGCCGCCTGTCGTGTTCTGCACCGTGTCGCCCGTGATGAAGAACGGCTGATACGCGAGCTTGTAGCTGCGGCGGCTGCCGTCGGCGAACTGCGCGGTCATCGTCGATGCGACCGTGGTCGTCGCCATCGCGACGGGATCGGCGAGCGACGGCGCGGCCATGCCGCCGAACGACGCCGCCGTGAAGGCGGACGTCGAAGGCGACGGCGTGGCGCTCGCCGCGTGGTCGTTACCGCTGCCGCATGCCGCGAGCAGCGAGGCGGCGGCCGCGCTGCCGAGCGGCAGCATCGGTGCGCCGGCAATGATCTTGAGCGCCTTGCGGCGTGAGTAGTCGAGTGGCTGCGCCATGTTGTCGTGATCCGTTGGTGGGGATGGGTGGTTGGCTCAACAATCAGCCCACGCCGCAGATCAGTCGTCCATGGCGCGCCTTGATGACGCGCTAATTTAATGAATGATTATGAAATATCTTTGACAGTATTCTGTAATGTTTGAATTCAACCGGCGTCACACTCGCCCTGCGACGGGAATCAGCGCGCCTGTCACGCACTGCGCTTCCTTCGACAGCAGGAACGCGATCACGCCGCCAATCTGCTCCGGCGTCACCCAGCGCGTGAAATCGGCATCGGGCATGTCGGCGCGATTCTGCGGTGTGTCGATGATGCTCGGCAAAATCGCGTTGACGGTCGCGCCCTTGTCCTTGAGTTCTTCGGCAAGCGCTTCCGTCAGCCGCATCACGCCCGCCTTCGACGCCGCGTAGGCGCCCATCCCCATGCCCGCCTTCAACCCCGCCATCGCGCCGATGTTGACGATGCGCCCGCCTGTACGCTTCGTCAGATGATGAAGCGCCGCTTTCGTGGCATTGACCGTCGTCTTCACGTTCACGTCGAACATACGTTCCCACGTGTCCGCGCTGCCGTCCGCGACCGTCTCCCAGCTAAATCCACCCGCGACATTCACGAGCGCATTCAGCCCGCCGAGCTGGCTCGCGATCGAATCGACCGCGCGTTGCGCCGCGTCCCGTTCTGCGAGATCGACACCGCCCGCGACATACGCCTGCGCCAGCGACGCGGGCAGATTCGCCGGCGCCTTCCCTCTGCCGATCAACGCGACCTTCGCGCCGCGCTCGGTCAGTACTTGCGCCGTCACAAGACCGAGATTGCCGAAGGCGCCCGTAATGGCGACGATGGTTCCATCCAGACTGTTCATGAAGTACGCGCTCCCAACGCAGATCGATGCCCGACGAACGAACGCCCTGTCACGCGTTCATTCGCGGCACAGGGCGCACTCGAACACAGTGTTGTCGCAAGGTTCGTTCGCGTCAATCGAAGGAATCGCGAGGTACTCGCCGATACCCGCAGGACGCCCGGCAAAACGCGCCGGACGCGCGGCAAAGCCCGCACCACGAGCACAGCAAAAACGGACGATCGGACAAAGAGGCGCGACGCGAGGGCAAAGGTCTTTGCAACACCTTGCTTCATAGTGAATCCCGAGACGGCATCGAGCACCATGCATCATCTTTTGCAGCAAGCGCGTTCAAGTTCAACGACGTCAGGCAGCAAGGTCTTGTGAAGTCAGGTGTCCAGCCTTTTCCATCGCCGTGGTCGCGCGCTGCGTGACGACTATCGGCCACGAGAATCCGCGACCCTTTCCTCACAGGAGGCCTTGTCATGCGTCACCTGCCGGACTTGCAGCGAAGCCGCATCAGCGACGTTTCACAGGCTCAATTGCTCGCGCTCTTGCACAACGACGTGCTGACGCGCGAGAGCCTCGCGCTCTTGCCGCCCGTATTGCTGATCGCGGTGCTGCATCTTCATACGCATGTCGGCTGGGATGCGTGCTTCGCGATCGTGCGGCAGTTGAACAACGACCACGGCAGGCATATGCGCGAACTCAGCACTGCGCTATCGCTGTTGAGATCGCTACGCGGCACGCGGATACTCGATCCGCTCGCATGGCAAGCCGCAGCGCGCCGCATCCTGCACGCGATGGCAAACGAGCATCGGGCTCTCCATTCGATGCCAAGGCGAGCGGCCTTATTCCGTGTCGTGCGCGGCGGCTTGCCCAGGCGCAATCGCGTGACGTTCACGCTGCGGCCTGCCGGTCAGCTGCTGGAGTTGTCGCATTACTGGCTCGGCGCCAGAGCGTCGGTTCCGTTGACATGGTTATGACGCTTACGCCACGTAGCGGGCGGCTGGCCGAACTCGCGCCGGAACGCGCGGTGGAACGCCGATTCCGATTCGTAACCGACTTCCTCGGCGATCGCCGCAATCGCCTTGCTGCTGTACGACAGTTCCTGCGCCGCGACGATCAGACGCCAGCGAGCGAGGTATTGCATCGGCGGTTGGCCTAGCAGTTCGCTGAATCGCGCAGCAAATGCAGACCGCGACAGGCCGACTTTTCGCGCGAGTTCGTCGACGGTCCAGTTGTAGGCAGGCTGCGCATGCAGGATCGACAGCGCGCGGCCGACGAACCGGTCCTTCACGCCCGCGAGCCAGTTCTTGCGGTCAGCCGGCAGGTCGTCGATGCAGCGCCGCACGGCCCACACGAACAGCAGTTCGGACAAACGCGACAGCACGATAGCGCTGCCTGCGCGCCGTTGCGCCGCCTCGGTCGCGGCATAGCGCAGCGACGCCTCGATCCATGCCGAGTGCGCATCGTTGCGAACATCGACTTTGAAGAGGCGCGGCAGCGAGCCGAGCACGGGGTTGGTCAGCGCATCGTCGCAGGCGAGAAAGCCGCATAGCAGGCTGGTCCGGGCGCCGCCTCCACCGTACGAGAGATTCAATACTTCGCCCGGCATGGCAGCCAGTTGCGATTCGATGAGCGGTCCGGCGGGGACAGGCGTGAGATCGACTGCGCTACCCATGATGTGCGCCTCGCCTTGCGGCACGACGAGCAGTTCGCCGGCGCCGACGCAAATGGGGGGCTCGCTGCAGTCGGGCAGTCGCGCCCAGCACGTGCCTTCCGTGATCAGATGATAGGAGACCACACGGTCCGACTTCGGCAGATAGGCTGTGCACAACGACTGATCCGCGCGACCGATCATGCACCACGGCGCCGTCAATTCGGCATGAAGATAAACCGCGCCGCCCAGGCGCACAACGCGCAGCACGTCGGAAACAGCATCCATGAAGCACCGTCCTTCATTTTCGGCATTTTGCTGAAAGACGGCACATGTGCCGTCTTTTGCAAGTTCACCGAAAGGATACTCCGTTCGCTGCGTGCAAGTGCGCAGCGCGCATTGCGTGCATTGCACGCCCCTAAGCGTGACATAAGCTTCGACCGGTACGATCGGGCGACCGTTTGCTACCCGGGTTTCCATCCCGACGCGCCCACAGCATGAATACACTTGAAGCCTTCAATCAGGCGCTCTTTCTCACGATCAACGCAACCACCTCGACGCCACACTGGCAAATCGACATCGCGTCATTCATCGCCGACTATGTGATCTATGTCATTCCGCTGGTGCTCGCCGCACTCTGGCTCTCCGGCATCCGGAACAATCGCGCGACGGCGCTGCGCGTATGCAGCGTCGTGCTGCTCGCGCTCGGGTTCAATCAGATCATCGGTCATGTCTGGCTGCATCCGCGGCCGTTTATGATCGGGCTTGGGCATACGTTCATCGAGCATGCCCCGGATTCATCGTTTCCAAGCGATCACGGCACGGTGTTCGCCTGCGTCGCGCTGACCTTGCTGTTGGCGGGCACGCGTTGGTACGGCGAGCTAACGCTCGCTGCGGGGTTGGCCGTCGCGTGGGCGCGCGTGTTCGTCGGCGTGCACTATCCCCTCGATATGGCGGGTGCCGTTGCGATTGCGTGCGTGGCGTATGGCGTCGTCACGCCGCTTTGGTCGCTGGTGGGTGAGGCGGTGACGGACGGGATGATTGCGCTGTATCGGAAGCTGCTGGCGTGGCCGATTGCGCGCGGATGGCTTGTTCAATGAAGCCGGAACGCGCTGCCGGTCAACGACGTCGAAACGCCAGTCAAAAGACAAACCGCGACAGGCGGTCCGTCATATGACGGCGCAGGTCGCGGCGGACTCAGTCAAGCAGTTGCGCTGGCTATCGCGCCAGCGCTTTACGCATTAGTGGTGTTCGAACACAGGCACCGAGTAAGCGCTCGGGGAGAACGACGCACGTTGGCCACCTTGCGACGAACCATCTGCAACGCCGCCGACACCGCTGTTTTGCACGCCGTTGGCAGCGTCGACCTTTGCTTCTGCGGCCTGAATGTTGGCCGGGTATTGCGTGTCGCTGCTATTCGACGGGACATAACCCGCTTTTTCCAGTTGCACCAGCTCGGCGCGGACTTGGGCACGGGTCACGGGCTGGCTGGATTGAGCGAATGACACGACCGGAACAGCGAGGACAGCAGCAACTGCAAGAGCCTTGATGAGCGATTTCATGATCATTACCTCCAGATTCGTTTTCGGATGCTTCGAACTGTTTTGTTCGTCGCGTTGAAAACAGTGTAGGAGTATCGGCTCTGCAGATAAACATCTGATCAACCAACTCACAGTTTCAGGAAACGTTATAAACCGCCCGAAACTGGTGCGCGATGCAGTCGGGATCACGTCAATCGGCTGCTCGATGCAGCAGTTCGAGTTCGAAGCTCAGGCCGTGCAACTCGATCCAGCGTCGCGCCCACGTCAGCGCGCATTGCATCGCCTCGTCCGGCATGTCGAACTTCGGGCCCACCAGCCCTGAGCGCGCGACGCGCCTGCCGTCCCGCGTGATCTCGGCCCAGCCGCGAAACATCGCGTCCGGCGCTGGATCGGCCGCTATGTAGACGACATAACCTCTCTCGTCGGCCACGCGCGCGCCCTTCGCAGCGAGTCCCATCCAGAATGCGCGGCCTGGGTTGTCGGGACGCAACTCGTGCGCGGATTCCTGTTGTGCCGGCGATGCCTGCCACGACGCCTGGCTTTTCCAGATCACGCGCGGTATGCCGCGCTCTTCCATCTGGCCATCGTCGCGTTTCGGCACGGCCTTTTTGCTCACGCATGGCGCGTCGGGCACGTACGAAAAATTGCGTCCCACCTTGCTCAGGACGCGGATCATCTCGGCGATCTTGCCTTTGAGCCGCCACTCTTCGAAACGGCAGCGGCAAGTCGGTTGCGACGGATAGTGCGCGGGCAGCTTCGACCACGATTGCCCCGTGGTCAACACCCATAGCACCGCATTGGCGACGACGCGCGTCCTGATGCGCGGACGCCCACGCTTGAGGACGCCTGCATGCGGCTGCGCGCTGAGAATCGGTGCGACCAGCGACCACTCTTCGTTGGAAAGCTCCTCGAAATGCATTGCCTTCTCCAGACCTGTCTGCGCGTCCCGTCCAGCCCAAGCGAAAGTCCGATGTGTGCTATCAGCAAGCGACACACGCACGCGCGTTGACATTGACCCACGCCGCAATGTTTGATGCAGTCAGGATTGGCAACGGGTTCGACGTCGCGCCCGCTGAATCTCGCGTCAGGAAATCCCTAACGCAAAGCGAACGGGAGATGAGATGGACCAGCAACCAACCGCGCCGCGCTTCTCATCCGTCGATGCGCAAGCGCTGCCCTGGACACCGTCGGCATGTGCCAGCGGCGTACAGATCAAGAATCTCGGCAAAGCCAACGGGCGCGCGATGCAGCTCGTCCGCTTCGACGCGGGAACGGTGTTCCCGATGCACCTGCATACGGGACCGGAGTTCGTCTACATGCTCGAAGGCGAGGCCATTCAGAACGGCCAGCGTCTGTTGCCGGGATGGGTGGGCATCGCCGAAGCAGGAACGGTCGAAGATCGCTTTAGAAGCGATACGGGTTGCGTGTTTCTGTTGATCTACGATCTCGCGCAGCGCTTTTGCTGAGCGTGCATGGCGTGTCGAAACACTCGCTACAAATGCTTACAAAGCCGTTGCGGCGTTACGTGCACCGCGCCCGTTCGAGCGGCGTTATTGCAGGCACACACCAACCGTGGAGCCCACGATGAGCGCCGACGTCACAAACAGCAACAGCATTGCGCAACGCAGCCGTATTCATCCCTTGATCGCGGGCGCGGCTGTGTCCGTGATTCTCGCCAGCGTCACCGGTGTTGCAGCGATGACGGGCATTCTGCCCGTGTCCCACGCAACACCCCCGGCCAACGAGCAGGTCGCGACCAACGCGGCGCAAGCGGCAAGCATGCCGCTCGCCGCTGCCCAGCAAACGGGCGCGGTGCAGCAAACGAATGCCGTGCAACCCGCCGCGCAACCCGCCGTGCAGCCGGCCACGCAGCAAGCGGAGACTCCCGCGCCCAAGCCTGTTCATCACACGCACAAGCCGCGCGTCGCACCGGCTCCGCAATATGCGAATGGCGACTACTCGCAAGCGTCTGCGCAATCGGCAGGGACAAGGCAAGTCGCGGCAGATCCGTATGCGGGCGAAGTCGTGGCTATCAACGCTGTGCAATCGTCCGAGCCGACGACGGGTCTCGGCGCGGTCGGCGGCGCCGTTGCGGGCGGACTGATCGGCAATCAGTTCGGCGGCGGGCGCGGGCGTATTCTCGCCACCGTGGCGGGCGCTGTCGGCGGGGGAGTCGCGGGCAACGGCATCGAACACGCCGTGCGCAAGCAGACGAGCTACCAGGTGCAGGTCCGCATGCAGGACGGCAGCTATCGCAACTTCACTTACCCGACGCAGCCGCAAGTGCAGGTTGGACAACGCGTGCATGTGTCGGGCGACTCGCTCACGGCTTCCTGATGATTGCGTGACACCGCCCGCAAATGGCGGGCGGTGACGTGCGCCGGTTGTCCGGCGCCCGTTACCTGGCGTTACACACGCAACAGGGCGGAAGCAACATGAGAACGACTGCATTTCTACAATGCCGTTCACTCGCCATTGAATGGCATCCATCTGCAGACGCCCCGAACGGAGCACCACGTTGAAACACCTGACACTCATCTGCGCGGCCGGACTCTTCGGCGCATGCGCGTCCACGGCTGCATTCGCTCACGTCGATGTCGGCGTCACGTTCGGCGTGCCGGCGCCCATCTATGTCGAGCCGGCGCCTGCCGTTGTCTACGCACCGCCGCCGCCCGCCGTCTACGCGCCGGCGCCCGTCTATTACGGCGACGGCTACGGATACGGATACGGCTATCGCGACGACCGCAGGTGGCACGATCACGGCCACCATCGCGGCTGGCATCGTCATCACGACGATGACGACGATTAAGGCACGCTGATTCACCGCTATTTCCAATAAAGCATTGCCATGCGACCAGGCGCCGTGGTAGAAGCACGGCGCAAAGTTATGTCGACAGGAGCATGCGGTGAAAAGAACCGCCGATAAAAGGCTACAAGTGGTTGCGGTACGAGTGGACCCGGCGATCGAACGGAGACTGAGGCTACTGGCCGAAGTCACGGGACGCCGGCAGTCGTTTTTTCTGCAGCAGATGATCGAGAGCGGCATCGCCGCGATGGAAGAGACGTGGCTGCCGCCCGCCGTACTCGCGCAGGTCCGCGATGGCACGCTGCCGTCCATGGAGCCGGAACGTGTTCCCGCGCCGGATCTTTTTGACGATCTGTTCGCCGATCAGGACAGCTAGCGCGATCGCTTCAACACGCGCCGAACGTGTTGCGGATCGCCGCAACGAGAGCTTCCGCGAGACGCGGGTCCGATGCCAGATGACCCGCGTCGACCAACCTGCCATGTACGGCAGGCACAGCGCGCATCAGGCGGCGCAGATTATCGGGTGGACAAACGGGATCGCGAGATCCATGCACCGCGTGCACCGCGACACCCGATGCGACCGCCTGCCTGGCGAGCGCGATCAGCCGACGTTCGCCGAGCCAGCAACCGTGGGCGAGGTAGTAGGCTTGAATGCGGTACTTCGCTGTCGTCGCATCATCGTGCTTCGAGGATGTTCGCTTGTGAGCCGCAGTCTTGTGCATTAACACCGCGTTTTCATATGTGCGCCATGCGGCAGCCACGGCATCGGCACGCCCGCGCGATTGCGATCGCATCGACCGTATGCAGGCCGATGGCAGCGCAGGCGCGCGCCCGCAGCACGCTGCTCGCATCAACGCTTGCCACGCACGCGGCGCACGAAACCGCGACCTCACGAACAGGCGACGCACTTCACGTTCCGACGTGAGAAACAGCCCGCGCAACACGACGCCGCTAACGGACGCGGGATATGTTCCCGCGTATGCCAGCGCAAGCGCCGCGCCCCACGACCCGCCGACGACGCCCCAGCGCGCGATGCCCAATTGCGCGCGTATCGCTTCGAGATCGCGGATCAGATGCCGCGTGTCGTTATGGCGAAGGCTGCCACGCGGCGTCGATGCACCTGTGCCTCGCTGGTCCACCATCACGACGCGAAAACGCGTGAGGTCGAACAGACGCAACACGCCAGGCTGACTGCCGCTTCCCGGTCCGCCGTGCAGCACGACGACCGGCGCACCGTGTGGACCGCCGTGCACGGTATAGGCGATCGCGTGACCATCGCGATTGATCGTTCGATGCATCGTGTCGTGTGAACTCATGTGCGTTCCCGGCGCTGAACGCGTGTTCTGAAGGATGAATCTTCGCATGCCCGATTCCCGCCGACCGCCTCGCCAGCAACCGATCCTTTCGTCCGGCTAACAGCGTCAATAATGGCGCGCGTCTTGCTTTTCACTCCCGCGATGCCCGCACGACGACAGGCACGATACAGGAGGAGACAATGCGCGACGATGCGAAGACCACCGGATCGCTGACCAGCCGGGAAAGCGGCTGGCTCACCCCGTCGATCCAGAAAGCGCACGAGCGGTCGGAAACGTTCGGGCTGAATGCGGCGATGCGTCCCGACTACGACGTGCTGACGCACGGCGAATTGCGCATGAAGCTCGAACAGAATCTCGTGCTGTGCGCACACGCCACGCCAGTGATGGAAACGCTGCGCGAGCAGATCGCGAACACGCAAAGCATGATCGTGCTCACTGATGCGCAAGGGCTGATTCTGCATTCGATCGGCGACGACGATTTTCTGCAGCGCGCCGAGAAGGTCGCGCTCAAGGCGGGCGCCAACTGGGCCGAGGAACGGCAAGGCACGAATGCGATCGGCACGGCCATCGCCGAGCGCACGGCCACCGTCGTGCACGGCGATCAGCACTATCTCGCCGCTAACCGCTTCCTGACCTGTTCCAGCGTGCCGATCCTCGATCCGTACGGCGATCTGGTCGGCGTGCTCGACGTGACGGGCGACCATCGCAGCTACCATCAGCACACCATGGCACTCGCGAAGATGTCTGTGCAGATGATCGAAAACCATCTGTTCGCGAACACCTTCCGCAACACGCTGCAAATCGCGTTTCATGGCCGCCCCGAGTTTCTCGGCACGCTGATGGAAGGCATCATGGCCTTCACGTGCGACGGGCGCTTTCTGTCCGCGAATCGCAGCGCGCAGTTCCAGGTCGGGCTGCCGCTCGCGGCGATGCGCGCGCACACGCTGTCGTCGCTGTTCGGGCTCACCACGCCGGAGTTGATCGACCGCCTGCGCGCGAGCCACGGTCATCACATCACGCTCGATCTGAACAATGGCACGGTTGTGTGCGCGAACGTCGAGTTTCGCCGCCCGACGCTCGGCAGCGAGACCACATGGCCCGCCGACGCTGCCGCCAGCGCGCGGCCCGCCGCTGCGCGCGCGCCGCAGACCAAAGCCGCCTCGCCCGCCAACGCGCCGTCGCGGCTCGACTCGCTCGACACGGGCGATCCGCAGGTTCGCGCCGTCGTCGCGAAGGTGCGCAAGGTGCTGGGCAAGGACATTCCCATCCTGATCACGGGCGAAACGGGCACCGGCAAGGAACTGCTCGCCCAGGCCATCCATAACGATTCACCGCGCCGCGCGGGCCCGTTCGTCGCCGTCAATTGCGCATCGATACCCGAAAACCTGATCGAGTCGGAGCTGTTCGGCTACGAGGACGGCGCATTCACGGGCGCGCGGCGCAAAGGCGCGGTCGGCAAGCTGCTGCAGGCCAACGGCGGCACGCTGTTTCTCGACGAGATCGGCGACATGCCGTATCCGTTGCAAGTGCGTTTGCTGCGCGTGCTGCAGGAACGCGTCGTCGATCCGCTCGGCTCCAGCAAGTCGATTCCCGTCGACATCGCGATCATCTGCGCGACGCACCGCAATCTGCGCGAAATGATCGTGCAGAACCGGTTCCGCGAGGACCTGTACTACCGTTTGAACGGTCTCGTCGTCAGACTGCCGCCATTGCGCGAACGCACCGATCTCGCCATCGTCATCGAGCGGATGCTGCAATCGGTGCCGTCCGATGAAATCGCAGGCGCGCCGCTCAGCGTCGCGGACGACGTGAAGACGCTGTTCGAGAAATGCGCATGGCCGGGCAATTTCCGCCAACTCGGCAATCTGCTGCGCACGGCAGCCGCGATGGTCGAGGACGACGGGCAAATCCGCCGCGAACATCTGCCCGACGATTTCTTCGACGATCTGCGCGGCAGTTCGGCACTGGCGGCGCGTGCGGCAGACTATCCGTTGCCGCTGCACGACGCCCGCATGCAGGACGTGCAGGCCTGCGCGATAGCCGCGGCTGTCGCGCGGCATAACGGCAACGTCTCAGCGGCGGCGCGCGCGCTCGGCATTTCGCGCAACACGGTGTATCGCAAGATGCCGTCCCTGTGCGCCGCCGATCCGCCAAACAGCGGCGCGAGCGAAAACTAGCACGGTCGTCCGCTGTTGCAGGCTGTTGATTTTTGCAACACCTGTGCTCCGAATATGGACAGCGTGTTCACTGAGAATTTCTCGCACATCGCGCGAATGCCCTTCGGCATGGAGCTTGCGTTCAACAGCCCCGACCGCGGCTCAACCACGGTTCTTCGTCAAACCCATCCAGGAGACAGCCATGCAATGGACTACGCCCGCCTACACGGATCTGCGTTTCGGCTTTGAGATCACGATGTATATCGCCAACCGCTGACGTCGCGCCGATGCGCCGCCGCGCATCGCGTGCGGCGCTTCGCCTGCCTTCGCGAACGCTTCAGCCTGCTTTGTGACCGGCGCCCGACGCCATTGATCAAGACCCGACGCCATGATGCCGATGCCTGCGAACACCGGTGCGAGCGAGCGCCCAAGGCTCCGTGAAGTTTTCCGACTGCAATGGGAGCCGGTCCAGGACGCATATGTCCTGCTGTATCCCGAAGGCCTCGTGAAACTCAATCCGAGTGCGGGCGAAATTCTCTCGCGCTGCGACGGTACGCGCGATCTCGATGGCATCATCGGCGAGCTCGAAGCGCTCTTCAATGCCTCCGGTCTGGCGACGGACGTGTATCAGTTCATCGATCATGCGCGGCAACGCGGCTGGCTCGATTGACATGCGCGCGCAACCACGGATGAACCCGAGGGCAGCGTCATGTCCGATCTGATGATGTTTCTGATCGTCGGTGGTTCGCTCGGCGTGCTGGCGTTGCTGTCGGCCGTCATCTGGATACTGATCCTGCACAAGTCGCACACGGAATGGCGGCTTGCCGCCGACAACTATCGCTTTACGTCGTCGGCGTGGAACGGGACATCCGCGGATACCCCATCACAACCGGCGCGCTAGCAGGCGGAAACACACGCCACATGCCGTCGCGATGTCGAAAGAAATGAATCGCGACATCGCCTTCAGGACGATGCACGTAGACACGCACATGACAGCGCCGCCCGCTGCTGTCGCATCCGAATCTGGCAAAGCTGACTGTGGACGGCGGCATGTGCGCAAGCCATCGCTCGACCATCGCCCGCAAACTGTTCATGACATGGCACCCGCTGTTTGACGATACGACGCAGCGGCCCGATACCTCAACTCCGCTCATCGTCGCACATGCAGTGTGCGAGAAGCATGCCATCAGGCACGCGGCATTCGTCGCGAACAGCGGGCATACGGCGCACGTGTGCTGTCACATACGGCAACAGGTGAACTGTCCGCTGCTCCACGATGCAACACACCGCGCGCCACTTCCCCATGCGCGATAACCAGACGCGCACGCGTATCGATACACCACGCGCCAATTCTCAAGGATAGCCAACCAATGGCATGCGACTTGCCTTTACGACCTCGCAGCCGCCACGCAAGCCAACAATGCTTTGCTGACAGGCGTCGCACGATAACTCACCCACAACGATGTTGGATAGGAGACAACGATGAAGACAAGTACGGCTTCGGCCACACGGCTCGCGATGCTCGTCACGGGCATCGTGGCGGCAATCAGTATGAGGCCCGCAACAGCAGCCGCGGACGACTATCCCGCCGTGACCTACGAGCGGCTCACGTCGGCGCAAAGCGATCCCGGCTGGCTCACGTACTACCGCACCTATAACGGCCAGGCGCATTCGCCGCTCAAGCAGATCGACACGTCGAACGTGAAGAACCTGAAGCAGACGTGGGCCTACAAGTTTCCTGCGGAGCTTCAGCAAGGCTTCGAAGCGACGCCCATCATCAACGGCCGCTACCTGTTCGTGACGACGCCCAAGGACAACGTCTACGCATTCGATGCCGCCACCGGCAAGCAGTTGTGGAAGTACGAACCGAAGCTCGGCGCGGAAGCGTTCAAGAACGCGTGTTGCGATGTCGTGAACCGGGGCGTCGCGCTGTACGGCAAGAACGTGTACGTCGCGATGCTCAACGGCGAAGTAGTCGCGCTCGATGCGCAAAGCGGCGCGCTGGTCTGGAAGAAGCAGATGTTCGAGCCGGCCACCGGCTATGCATTCTCGCTCGCGCCGCTGGCGCTCGACGGCTCGGTCGTGGTGGGGAGTTCGGGCGGCGAGTATGGCGCGCGCGGGTTCATTGCGGCGCTCGATCCCGGCAACGGCAACGTGCAATGGAAGCGCTACACCGTGCCCGGCGCGAAGGAGCCGGGCGGCAACACGTGGCCAGACGGCACACAGGAGCATGGCGGCGCGCCCGCGTGGCTGACGGGCACGTTCGATCCCGCCAGCAAGACGCTCTATTGGGGCGTCGGCAATCCGGGGCCGTGGCTCGCGGATCTTCGCCCGGGCGACAACCTCTATTCGGACTCGCTGCTCGCGCTCGATCCGAAAACGGGGAACCTCAAATGGCATTACCAGTACACGCGTCATGACACGTGGGACTACGACGGCGTCAACACCCCCGTGCTCGCCGACATCAAATACGAAGGCAAGGACTATGACGCGATCATCCATGCCGACCGCAACGGCTTCTTCCATGCGATAGACCGCAGCAACGGCAAGCTGATCTACGCGCGCCCGTTCGTGAAGGCGACCTCGGTCACCGGCTACACCGCCGACGGCAAACCTGTGCAGGACGAGTCGAAGTATCCGAAAGCGGGCACGACGATCGAAACCTGCCCGAGCTTCCTCGGCGGCAAGAACTGGTGGTCGGTTTCCTACGACGCCGACAAGCACATCGCGATCATTCCGGCGCTGCATGCGTGCATGTCGCTGTCCGGCAAGTCGGTGACGTACATGGAGGGCTTGCCGTACCTCGGCGAAGGCTTCGAGATCAAGCCCGAGCCTGGCAGCAAGGGATACGGCGAGTTGCAGGCCATCGACGTGAATACGGGCAAGAAGCTCTGGAGCCACTGGAGCAAGCTGCCCTGGAACGGCGGCGTGGCCACCACGGCAAGCGGCCTCGCGTTCAGCGGCTCGCTAGACGGACACCTCTACGCGTTCGACGTCACGAACGGCAAAGTGCTGTGGCAAAGCCCGAAGCTCGCGAGCGGCATCATCGCGCAGCCGTCCGTGTTCGAGATCGACGGCAAGGAGTATGTCGCGGTGCTGGCGGGCTACGGCGGCGCCAATCCGATCTGGGGCGGCCCGATGGCCAAGGCCGCCGACAAGGTGCCGCGCGGCGGAACGCTGTACGTGTTCGCGCTCAACCACTCGTGATCTTTCCGGAAGTCCAGACATGAACCGTTCTCTCAATCGTATTCCGGCAGCGAGCGTGCTCGCTGCCTGTCTCGCCCTCACGTCGATTCACTCGATGGCGGCGGTGAAGGTTTGCACGTTTCCCGGCAGTCCGTCGGCGGCGCTGGACGAAGCCGTGGCGCGCAATGCCTTTGCGCAGGCTGGCATCGCGGCGACCCTCGTCAGGCACGGCATCGGCGAAGGCGACGACGACGGTGTCTCGCTTCGCGAACTCGACAAGACGCTTGCTCGCGGCTGTGACGTGATCGCAGGCTTTCCTCGCTCGGATGTGGCCGATGCTTCGAGCAGCAAGCTGCAGTTCTCGCACGGCTACCTGCGCGCGGGCTATGTCAGCATCGAAGCACCCGACGCCAATCCGCAAGGCGCGGCGAAGAACACGGTCGCGGCGACGTATGCGAGTCCCGCGCAACTGATCGCCGTGCAACAGCCGAGCGTCACGCTCGATCTGGAGAACACGTCGGCATTGACCGTCGAAGCCGTGGCGAAAGGACAGGCCCAACGCGCGATCGTATGGTATCCGGCTGTCGTCGCGTACCGGCTTGCGCATCCGCAACGGCGCTTCACGGTCGCCGCCGCCCGCTCGCCCTATGCGGACTGGCAACTGGTGTTCGCATTCGGGCCGCGCACGGCGGCGCTGCGCGAGCGGATCGATGCGGCGCTCGACAGGATGTCGGGCAATGGACAGCTCGCCGGCTTGACGCACGACTGGACGATGCCCGCGCACGCGCTCGACGCCACCGCGCTCGACGACGAGGCGCGCTTTCGCGACGGTCCGTCTGCGTCGCGTGCGTCCGCGCGACGCGCGCTGCTGGCGTCGGCGAATGCGGACAGCGCGGGCCGCTTCGTCAAGATCGCCGCCGACGCGGCGGGCGCAACACCCGCGTTCGACCAGGCGCAAGCGACACACGGCAAGATGCTCTATTCGGCGGCGTGCGCGAAATGCCACGGCGCGCAGTTGCAGGGCGTGACAGCGCCCGCGCTGCAAGGGCCGGCGTTCGCACCGGCGTCGAATTCGCATCTGACGATTGGCGGCGTGTTCACCTACATGTCGACCAACATGCCCGCTGACAAGCCCGGCAAGATGAAGGATCAGGATTACGCGGACATCATGGCGTTCCTGCTCTATTCGAACGGTTATCGGGCCAGCGGTGCAAAAATGACGGCCGACAATGCGCGCGCGCTGGCGACGCCGCTCAATGCCGGAGCCGGAAAGTGAGGCTGTGGTGATTGCCTGATGCTAACGCGTGGGCTTGGGGCGTGACGATCTTCGTCGTCACGCATCTCGTCCGCGCCTCGCCACGAGCATTACGCAACCGCTTCTTAACATCGCGTCTGTTGCTTCGACGATGCGCATGTTGGCGGCAGACACGCCGACGATTTGCCTCAGGGCACGCAGGGATGTCCTAACATCATATTGAGTCGGCGCCACGTAGCAAGAATAGTCGTTTCCCGTTTTCCGTCATCACGACAGGCGCCATCGATTCGCAACCCTGTCATCCCGATGAGACGGTCAGCTTTTCTCCTCGCACCCATCGCTGGGTTGACGGCCGCGACGCTGGTCAGCGCGGCGATCCGTCACGACCCGGATTCCGCGCCGCCGCTTGTCGCGCCAGGCTCGGCCGCGACTGCGAGCCTCGCAGAACCCGGACACCGCGACCTCGATCAGCTGTTGCGCAGCCACGGCATCGATCCCGCTTCGAACAAGGCGCGCATCATCCTCGCGTGGGTGGAGAAGATCCAGCACGACCCCGTCATCGCGTCGGATGCTCGCGGCGGCGCACGGCACGTCGGGCAGATCTTCCTCGACTCCAGAACGCGCGAGGAATTCATGTCGAACGGGCTTGCGCACCTCACGCCCTCGGATCGTCTTCAGTACGTGAAGCTGTTGACCAAATTCCTCGACGAGCTGGTTCCCGTCAACTGCTTCGGCCTCGACGATATGCGCGCGGTGATGAACCGCGTCTCGCTGCGCGACATGCCGGATACGGACGTCGATCAGTATTTCAGCCTGCTTTTCAAGGTGCTGATCAACGACGCTTCGAATGCGCCCTTGCCTGCGCCGACGCCGCAGCAGTATGCGGCGGCGGAGCGTCAACTCACGCGGACACTGATCGCCGAGTTGCACGGCGATCAGGTGAATATCGAGCGCTTCGCGTTCTATGCGTCCAACCCGACGCTCGCAACACCGTCCGACGTGTGCTGGACGACGCGCGTGACCTTGCACGCGATCATCGCGATGCCCGAACCGGAGCGCGATGTCGTGCTGCTTCGGACGATGGCGCCGCGCAAGCGGCAAGACCCGTCGCCGCCAGGACGCCTCGGCACACCGGCGACGGCGTTTCCGCCGCCGGCATCGTCGGCGCCTGGCGGTGTCCCCGCGCCATAGCGACACTCGAAGCACGCGTTGCCTCTCGTGCGGAAAGCGGCCATTTGGTATCTTTGCGAATGCCACCAACCGTCGAGCGTTGTATGAAGCCAGTGAAACCGTCCGAGGCGCAGCGATGCGCGTAGGCAAACCCGTCAAGGCGCTGCCGCAGCCGCTGTGTGATTACTGCGGCGCGAAAGCCGTGCTCGCGCGCGCGGGCGAGGAAAGCTATCCGTATCGCGACGATCACGGTCCCGTCTGGGTCTGCACGCCATGTCAGGCGTGGATCGGCATTCATGCGCGCAGCACGCGGCATGTGCCGCTCGGACGCCTCGCCGACGCCGCATTGCGCGACGCCAAAAGCCGCTTGCACGACGCGCTCGAACCGCTCGTCGCCGGCAAGGTGCGGCGCGACGGCGTCAATGCGTTCGAAGCGCGCGCGAAAGCGATTCGCTGGGTTTCGACCGAGCTGGGTTTCGATCCGCTGCCCAATTCGATTCACACGCTTTCGCCCGATCAGTGCGAACAGGCGCTGCGCTATGTCGAGGCGTTCATGGCTGCGCGGCGCGCTAGCTGAGCCCCGCCGCAATCGGCGCGTCGATCACTCGCGCGGCCAGACGCCCGACGTGCCACGTCGATGACTATCGACGAGATGCGTGTCCACGATGCCCGTCGCTTCCATCAGCGCATGCATGGTCGTCGGTCCGACGAATACGAAGCCGCGCTTGCGCAACGCCTTGCTCAACGCGAGGGATTCGGCCGAGGTGGTCGGAATCTCGGCGATCGTTCGCGGCGCGGGTGTCGCGTGCGGCTGGAACGACCAGATCAGCGCGGCGAGACCGCCCGCATCGCGCAAGCGGATCGTCGCGGCAGCGTTGGTGATCGTCGCGAGGATCTTTGCCCGGTTGCGTACGATGCGCTCATCGTTCATCAGGCGTTCGATGTCCTTTTCGCCGAACCGTGCGACCACGTCGGGATCGAAGTTGGCGAATGCTTCGCGGAACGCATCGCGCTTGCGCAGGATGGTCGCCCACGACAGTCCCGACTGAAACGCCTCCAGGCTCAACCGTTCGAACAGGCCCCGCTCGTCGCGCACGGGCATGCCCCATTCGGTATCGTAGTAATGCTTGAGCAGCGGATCGACGGATGCCCAGGGCGGACGCGCGAGACCATCGGCGCCAATGACCGCGTCGAGCGGTTGCGGCTTTTTCGGACGCGCCGCTTTCCTTGCAGCGGCGTGCGCCTTTTTTGCGGCGGGCTTCGGGGGGGAAGTTGTTTTCTTCATCGTCGGTGCCCATATGGGGCGTAGAGTCGGCGGCATGGTTCCTGAAGCGCGCCTATTGTCGTCTTGCTCGCCGCTCATTCGCAAGCGTCGGCGAATCATTCAGCAAATACATCAATCGCAGCGCACGCACCCGCGGCCCACCTGGCGCGCGCCATGCAAGCTGCGGGACATTTGCGTATGCTTGTGCGTATCCACAGTGCCCATATATAGGAGTGCCCGTCGCCGGCAACGCTGGAAACGGGCCGTCAGACTCGTGTGGCAAGCGTCAGCGCTGGCCGCGCCTATCAAGGAGAGATTCACACATGCCCGCGTACGAAAAAACACCGGAAGCAGTCGCCCGACTCACCGCCGAACAGCGTCGCGTGACGCAGGAAAGCGGGACGGAACGCCCTTTCTACAACGAGTTCTGGGACAGTAAGGATGCCGGCTTGTATGTCGACGTCGTTTCCGGCGAGCCGCTTTTCACGTCGATGGACAAGTTCGACAGCGGCTGCGGCTGGCCGAGCTTCACCAAGCCCCTCGAAGACGAGCATGTCGTCGAACTGCGCGACATGAGCCACGGCATGATCCGAACCGAAGTGCGCTCGAAACATGGCGACAGTCATCTCGGTCACGTGTTTCCCGACGGGCCGCGCGAAACAGGCGGGCTGCGGTATTGCATCAATTCGGCGTCGCTGCGCTTCATTCCCGTGTCGCGGCTGGAAGAAGAAGGTTACGGGCAATACCGGAACCTCTTCGAAGTCGCGAAGAAATAGGCCGATGCGCGACGTACATTGGCGTATTGCGCCTTAGCACGTCGCGTCTGGCGAGATCGGACGCGCTAGCTCACAACGGGCAGCGCTTCGATCACGTCGCCGAGTCCGATCGTGCCGCCTTTCACGACGCGTGCCGTAATGCCGCCGAAGCCACGCACTGCGTTGTAGCCGCCCACGCCCAGCACTTCTTCCATACGCGAACACGGGTGGCATTCGCCCGTCGTTTGCAGCACGGCATCGCCGATGCGAAATTGCCGGTCTTTCAACGCCATCAGATTGATGCCTTGCGTCACGATGTTGCGTCGCACGTCGATTGCGGCAACGTCGCTGCGTCCCAGATGACTGGCGATACTGCGCAGGCTTTCAGCCTGAATCAGCGTCACCTGGCGTGCGCCCGCGCGGCTCGCGTAGTGATCGCCGACAAGTCCCGCGTCAACGTCGATCTGCGCCGTCTCGACCGCCGACATCGCGACTTTTCGCCGCGGCCGCAAGCCTATCCAGACCACCTTGCCGGGATGGATCGGACCGTTGATCAAGCGCGCGAGCGGCGACGAGGGGTTGAGCGGCATAGACGTCCTGCAGTTGGGTTTGCGGTGGATTGAGCGCCTGGGCTGGGTGGCAGCGGCGCCCGTCTTTATACTATCGCCCATCTGACAACAGGAACCGGAAATGAAACGAGCAGTAGCCGCGGCGGCGCTCGCCGTCTGCCTCGCGCAACCGTCGACGCCGACGTTCGCGCAGACGGTCGCCGACCAGTGTTTCGCGATCGGCGATATCGCGGGCCAGGTCGCCTCCTGGCGCCGTCACAAGAAAACGAAGCAGCAGGCGTTGACGCAGGCGCAGACGTATTACAAGGATGCTTCGGACCGTCAGGCGATCACGGCCGTCATCGACAGGATTTACAGCGGCGAAGCCATGACGCCGGACCAGGCGAGCATGCTTTTCACGCAGGAATGCGCCCAGCAAAAAAAACCGGCGGCTACGCAATAAGTGTGTCTGCGCTCGCGCCGCGCTACCAGAGGTGAACGCGCACGAGCGCGAAAATCTGCGAGCTTGCATAAAGCAGCAGACCGATACATCCGCCGACCAACGTTCCGTTGATGCGGATGTATTGCAGGTCTTTGCCGATGTTCAACTCGATCTGCCGCGACATGTCGCGCGAATCCCAGTTCTTGACCGTGTCGCTGATGTGGCGCGTCAGATAGCCTGCAAAATCCGGCGCCATCGCGCGCGCCGCTTCTTCCATATGAGCGTTCAACGAGCGGCGCAGCGATTCGTCCCGCGCCAGTTCGCGTCCGACCCACTGCCCCATGGCGGCCACCTTCGCGTGCAGCACGGAATCGTCGCGCTCGAGATCGCGCCGCAACCAGTCGCGCAACTGGCTCCACAGATCTTTCACGTATAGCGCGAGATTCTCACTTTCCTTCACGTAGCGTTTGATCTCTTCTCCCTTCTGCAGAAATGCGGGATCGGACTTCAGCTTGACGACGAGACGCGCGACCGCTTCGTCGAACTTGTGGCGCAGCTTGTGATCGCGGTCCTCGCTCACGCGCAACAGCATGTTGTTCACCGCGTCCGCGACGACGTTTGCGCCGCTCTCGCCAAGCCATTCGGACGGCATCAGTTTCTGCAGCGTCGGATATTCGCGCTTGAGCCAGTCGACAATCTGCTCGGCAATGAATTCGCGGACGCCCGGTTCGCGCAGCAACGCCATCAGATGCTCGATCCCTTCGTCGAGCAGTTGCTGGTGACGGCCGTCGTGCGTCAACGTGTCGAGGATCGCGCCCGTCGCTTTCGACAGGTCGATCTTGTCGAGCATTGCGTCAAGCGCATCCTTGATGAAGGCCTGAATACGCGCGTCGTCGAGCAATTCGAGGATGCCGCCCGTCAGCTTGACCACATAGCCGCCCAGCCGCTGTGTATTCTCTTCGACGCACAGCCAGTTCGTGATGCTTTGCGCGGGATCGTGCTTGCGGATCAGGCCGACTATCGACGTATCGTCGAGGAACTTCTCGCGCACGAACAGCGCGAGATTGTCGGCGATCTTGTCCTTGTTATGCGGAATGATCGCGGTGTGCGCGGCGACGCCGGGAATCGGCACGCGGCGAAACAGCGCGACGACAGCGAACCAGTCGGCGAGCGCGCCGACCATCGCAGCTTCCGCAACGGCCTTGATCCCGTCGATCCACAGGCTGCGGTGCATGAAGGCCGTCGCGATGAAAATGCCGGTGGCGATCAGCAGCAGGAGCGTCGCGCGACGCTTGGCGCGTTTGAGTTCGAGTTCCTTGTTCATTGAGCAGGTTCGTGTCGGGTTGGAGCGGTTCGGCTCGTTCGGCTCGTTCGATCCGTTCGATCCGTTCGATTCGCGTTCGGGATGCACGGCGTGTTGCTGCGATGCTTTTGGCTCGCATGCGGTCAGTCGTACCGTGAATCGCGCCATGTCCAGTTCAAGCGAACGATACGGGTGCGGTTTTCAGCGAGCAACCGGTTGTCGTATGCGGGTGTGCAGAAGCGGAGTCTGCCGCCTTGACGCTGAAATGGCCACCATGTACTACTCGTTCATCTTGAATTGGGTCGACGGCCCTGCCAACCTGCCCGCCACGGGTGACCCGTCGACCCTCTCCGCAGCCGGAGGGTTTTTTGTTTTCCGAATCGCAGATTCCTCGCGCGACGATCCAGGCTTATCTGGAAACGCACTATCACGTTCACGGTTTCTCGCCGACCTTGCTGAAGATCGGCGAAGGCAATGCGACGCTCGCTGCGATTCACCGTTCGAACGGCGTGGAGGCCAGCGCGTTCGTGACGGCGTGCAATCCATTCAGCGAACCGCTCGACGATGCCGCGAACGCTGAAAGGCAGAAGATACTCGCTGTCGAACTGGCACAGCGTGGGTTGACGTTCATCGAGGGCGTCGGCCAGCACCCTTCGAATGATTGGGCGGGTGAAGCCAGTTTTCTGGTGCTGGGGGTGTCGGTTGAAGAGGCTAAGGAGCTTGGCGCGCGGTTTGGGCAGAATGCGATCGTTTGGGCTGGAAGCGATGCGGTGCCGAAATTGGTGCTTTTGCGTTAGCGCTATTTCGGGTTTTGATGCCTGACTGTCGGCCGAGCGGGGTTTTGCTGTATTGAATGCAACAGAGTATGTATTGGATGTTACGGTTTGAGCGTTTTCGTTTTTCGACTCCACGTGGACCAGGCACCCGAGGTCTTCAATGCGTTCTAACGCTCGGGCGCGCTTGTATTCGGCGGCGGTCACGTCGTGCCACCGCTTCTTCAGCAGCAAGCCGTTGAGGCCGGCCCGGTCTCGTCGAACGTTTTTCTCACAGGCTACGGCGCTGCACAGGCCGTCCCGGGCCCCTTGCTACTGCGCGGGCACCGGCACAATCGACGCAATGCGCCAGCCGTCGACGGTTCGCACCGCTGTTTCATACACGAGAAACGACGCGGTTTTCGCCGTGGCCTCCGAAGCGCCAGCCGTGACCCGAGTGGGTGCGTACAGTTGCGCGACGTCGGCACTCAGCGGAACAACGCGGATCCTCGCGACGTCGGGCTCGAACTTCCACACGCCCTTGAAGGTTTCCTTGAAATGCTCGATCAGCGCCGGCTTGCCCCAGAACTGATACGAACGGGCGAGGAGTACGATCGGGTCGGGTTCGCCGGCCGGCGCCGAGGCGAGTACGCCGGCGAACGCATCGATGTCGTGCGCGGTCGCAGCCTCCGCCTGCCGGATGAAAACTGCTTCGACCGCTTGCCGGTCTTCATCGGTAAAGCGATGCGGCGCTTCAGCATGCGCGGCGCTCATCACCGCGACCGCGGCGCAGCAGGCCAGCAAGGTTTGAATGCTCATGTGCGTCTCCCTTTATTGCGCCGGCACGGGAATCACCGCTGCAACCTTCCAGCCGGACGGGCTGCGGATCATAAACTCGTTGATCAGAAACGTCGCAGTCTTCTCAGGTTGCCCCGGCGCGCCGATGGTCACCCTGGTTGGCGCGTACACCTGTACCGTATCCTGGTTCAGCGGAATGATGCGCAGCGCACTCTGATCCGGCTCGACCCGCCATGTCCCGGCGAAGGTCTGCCTGAAATGCTCGAGCACCTCGTTCCTGCCCCAAAAACGATATGCGCGAGCCACGAACGACACGGGATCCGGCTGTCCCGGTGCGGTAGAAGCGAACATGCCGCTTAGCGCGTCGAGATCATGTGCTGTCTCGGCGGCCGTCTGCTGTAGAAACAGCGCGCGAATCGTCTGAGTATCGGCGGGCGTAACATCGGCTGCTTGCGCGAGGCCTGCGCCCGTCAGCAAGGAAAGCAACACAAGAACCGGCAGGCTGCGCCGCACACTCAATGATCGATTAGTCATGGTTCGTCTCGTAAGGCCGTATTTGCGCTGGAGAACGGCAAGACGACGGGAACCTCCAGCCGTTGCAACCCGACTGCAAACCGCCGCATTCTCACCGCCAGAGCGCACTCCGGCGTGAACGCTGATACGTGTCACTGGAAGAGGGTGATGTTTTCGCGCAGCCACTCCGACAATGAACGCGGAGGTTTGCCCGTCAATTTCTCGAAAGTCGTCGTGGTCTCCGCGAGTGCAGATTCACGAAAAAGCCTGTCCAGGCCAAGAAGCAGGTCAACGACCAGCGGCGGCTGGCCACTCGCGAGCAAGGCCTCGCGATGCTCCGTGGGCGACCGGTCGTTGTAGACGACACGGCGTCCGAGCAGTCGGGACAACTCCTCAGCAACCTGCTGCATCGTCCAGTTCCGCGGCCCGCTCAGGTGATACGCCCGCTGCGATCCGTCGGAAACCTCTTCGAGCAAAGCAATACGCGCCGCTTCAGCAACATCTCGCGTATCGATGAAGTTGACGGCTCCATGTCCCGCTGCACCGGCCCAATTGCCCGCTGCAACCGGCGCGCCGGCGCGCTTGAGCACGTCGGCGAAGGTCGTCGGTCTGAGCGCGGTCGAGGCCACCGGCTGGCGAGCCAGATGTGCTTCGATCTTCATGTGCCAGGCGAATGGGTTGAGATGCGTTGCGGGTCCCATGGCGGACAGCTTGACGATGTGGCGTACGCCCGCAGCGACGGCAGCATCAATGAGCGCTATTTCATTCTCCACCTGCGTGGCGGATGTGCCGTGCGCCACGAAGACCTTGTCGACCCCGGCAAGTGCGCCGGTGAGCGTGGCAGGTTGGTCGAAGTCCACCGTCGCGACGGTGACGTTCGGCGCAAACTGCGCGGTAGTGCTTTGTCGAGTGAGGGCGACGACATCGACGGGATCGGTGCCCAATCGGTCGATCAGCGTATTGCCGACGCGGCCGGTCGCGCCTGCCACGGCTATGCGCATAGGGCGCGATGAATGGGCTGTCTGATTGAGCATGTCGACTCCTCGATGTATGATGGAACGATCAGTCCAAGAATGATGGAACAATCGTTCCAGCTTGTCAACGGGAAGATTTATGAGTGGGAAACCCCAATACGACGAGGCCGCCGTCATCGCTGCAGCAATCGACGTTTTCTGGCGTCACGGCTATGCGACGGCGTCCATCAATGACCTCACGGAAGCCACCGGCCTGTCGCGCTCCAGCCTGTACCAGCGGTTCGGCGACAAGGACGGCCTGTTCCGCGATGCGCTGGCCGTCTACACCGAGCGCGTGCTACGGCGGATGAGCGCAGCCCGCGCGGACTCAGCGCGGGGAAGCGTGGCAGCCATACTGAGGGAATTCTTGCCAACGCCGGCAGCGTCGCGACGGCCGGCCGGCTGCCTGTTGTCGCGAAGCACTGCCGAACTGCTGGATCTTGCAGCGGCAGGAAAGACGACAACACTTGCTGGCGTCGCGCGGCAGCGCGAGATCTTCGCGGATCTCCTGCGGGCAGGCGTGGCGAACGGCGAGGTTGCACCGGAGACCGATGTGGACGCCTTTGCCTGGTACTATCTCGGCGTCTTGCAGGCCGTTTTGAATCTTCCACAGGCGGGCGCATCGGGCGAAGCGCTTGGCAGCATCATCGACATTGCCATGTCCGCGTGGCCAGCGCGGACAGACGCGGATCGCGCGACAATGGAAATGCGGAAATGCTCGGACGGTGAACTGTCCAGCGAGAACTAGTCATTCGGCTAAGTCTCAGCGACTGCCTATCGCCGAGCCTGCGATGAAACCGCGATGCCTGGAGTGGATCTTGATGAACGCTGCAATCACTCATCCCTCCATCATTGATACGCAGTGCAGCCATTCACGTGCAATAACTGCCCGTTATCACGGCATCACGCTCGCGACGACAGGTCATCGGACCGGTGCCGACCCCGAAGTCGACGATGGACCCGGCAGCGCATATCCGGCAGTTTCCAAACTGCAGCGGCCGCGCGGGTCATCGGCGAAAGTGGCCGCGGCCGAACTGGCCGCGAGTTGCGGCTGACATCCGCTCCTAACCCGCAATCATCGATGCTCGCCCGAAAGGAGAACAACCGATGAGCCGGCCGGATTTCATCAAACATTGAACTGAACTCGAAGAGCCGGATGCGCCTTCCTATCACGCGGATACCGAGCCAATGGGCGCTAGCGTCCAGATGCAAAACGGCGCAGCGTGCATCACCTTCACGCTGCTCCTCGTCTCGAAGGTCGAACCGTGGCTTGACCTAGGTCAGCAAGCCGCCGTCGACCGTCAGTATTGTGCCAGTGACATGCCGTGCCGCCGGGCTTGCAAGGAACGTGACGGCTGCGGCGATGTCTGCCTTGATCGCCGCAGCTCGGCGGCCGAGGTTCCTGATCGAAGCGACCACCGCCTGCGCCCGATCGGCTGAATGTTGAAAAGTGAGCGCAACGTCCGCACCATTTTCCGCGAGCGCGAGTGCGATAGCAGCGCCGATGCCCCTTGAGCCTCCCGTGACCAATGCGCGTTTTCCCAGCCCGCTCGATCCACGAATGCTGCTTATTCCTTGATGATGCACCAGGAACAATCGGACACCGGACAAAAGACTGAGCCAGCTCGCTGGTGAACTCGCCATCGCGTCTATGCATGACGTTCATTAGGCATCCGATCGGCCGCTGGTATGGCCGCGGTACCGCTGAAAACAAGGGGCAGCATACGATCAATCTCGCCGCACTCGCGCAGGTGCTACGCGCGCGGATTCGATCGTCGGATCGAGCGAGCGCCCGTTTCCGAAGCAGCGATGTTCCCGCATGGAGCGCCGGACCACGTACATCATCCCCGCAGTGGTGCATGGCTGGCGTGACAAGGAGACAACACAGATTTTATTGAAGTTTCGTTCGATGATGTCGATAACAGATTCAGCGTTTCCACACTTTTGCCGGCATCCGTATGCCAACATCCAGCGCCTGGAGGAGCAAGCGTGAATGCACCAGCTGAACTACCCATCCAGCAATCCAGACGAGGCGGGATGGCTGAACTGATGCAGTCGGTCCGCAGGATCTCAGGCGACAAGATCGCAGACATCGATCTCATCAACCGCGAGGCCACCTACCTCGCGATCAACGCGCTGATCGAGGCGGCCCGCGCCGGCGAAGCCGGCCGCGGCTTCGCGGTCGTCGCAAAGCAGGTGAAGGATGTGTCGGGCCGGATCAGCGCGCTGACGGGCGAACTCGGCAAGGAATTGGCCGCCATCAGCCAACGGATGGTCACCGAGTTCGAGCGGCAAAGGGGACAGCGACTGGCCGATCTGGCGCTCAACATGATCGACGTGATCGATCGCAACCTCTACGAGCGCTCGTGCGACGTCCGGTGGTGGGCAACCGACGCGGCGGTTGTCGACTGCGCCGCGACGCCTTCGGCGGAAAGCGCCGGTTACGCGGCACAGCGCCTCGCCGTGATTCTTGCAAGCTACACCGTCTACCTCGACATCTGGGTGCTCGACACGGCCGGGAACATCCTCGCGAACGGCCGTTCCGGCACCTACCAGGTTGCCGGCTCGTCCGATGCCGCGAATGCCGGCTGGTTTCGGGCGGCGATGGCCACGCGCTCCGGCGAGGAGTATGTGACCGCAGACGTCGCCGTCTCCGGACAGCTTGCCGGCGCTGAAGTCGCGACCTATGCGACAGCGATTCGCGAAGCCGGGCGCTCCGACGGACGGGTGGTGGGCGTGCTCGCCGTGTTCTTCGACTGGGCCCGGCAGGCGGGCACGGTCGTCCGGAACGTGCGGCTTACCGACGATGAACGAAGCCGCACGCGGTGCATGATCGTCGACGCAAACGGGCGCGTGCTGGCCGATTCGTCCGGCGACAGCCGCAAGGACGGCCACTTCGCGCTTCCGCAGGATCGACATGCGACGGGCACGTTCAAGAGCACGGGCGGCGCGCTCGTGGGCTACGCATTGACGCCCGGCTACGAGAGCTATGAGGGAATGGGCTGGTATGGCGTGATCGAGCAACAGGCCGTCGCCGGACACGACCGTTGAACAAGTCGACATACGTCGCCTTGGACGTATCGCTACTCGACAACGAATTCTGAACAGCGTGATCGAGCAGGACCATCGTCACATCCAAGCAAGGGCAGTTCGATATCTCGAAGCTCGGCCTCGAGGGTGCGGCTGCGCCCGCCGTATGGAATACCGTCCAGTCTTATCGATAAGGTTAGACGGCGTGACGCCACACTGCGTTCGGATTTTTCGAACAAGTTTGCAACTTTGAGTTAGCCACAAGCAGGCCGGGTAGCGGCACACTCCTGCTACACCCGTCGGACTGCGAGGTAGCCGCCGGTCCTGCGACGCCTCCCTTGTTCCGCAACTCCTTTATCAGTTGCAGCGAAACCCTCCAGTGACTACACCACATCCATCACGAAACACGTTCGATACTGTCATGGCCCCCGTCTATGCGCCTGCACCGTTGATACCCGTGCGCGCGCAAGGCTCTCTCGTCTGGGACGAAGAGGGCCGGGACTACGTCGACCTGACGAGCGGCATCGCCGTTTGCGCTCTCGGTCATGCGCATCCGACGCTGGTCGAAACGCTAACCAGACAGGCTGAACAGCTATGGCATGTGAGCAACGTCTTCACGAACATCCCCGCGCTCAAACTTGCATTGCGTCTGACCGAGGCGACTTTCGCGGAAAACGCCTTCTTCGCGAATTCCGGTGCAGAAGCAAACGAGGCTGCGCTCAAGCTTGCCCGACGCGTGGCAATCGACCGGTTTGGAACGGAGGCGAGGAAGACCAGGATTATTTCCTTCGAGCAATCGTTCCACGGGCGCACGCTATTTACCGTCAGCGTCGGCGGCCAGCCGAAATACTCGGACGGATTCGGCCCGCTGCCCGGCGACATCTCGCATATCCGATTTAACGATATCGACGCAGCGCTGGTTGCAATTGACGATCGGACCTGCGCGGTGATCGTGGAGCCGGTCCAGGGCGAAGGCGGCGTCATTCCGGCGACGCCCGACTTCCTGCGATGCCTGCGCGATGCCTGCACCAGGCACAACGCGCTTCTCATCTTCGATGAAGTGCAGACGGGCATTGGACGCACCGGCTCGCTCTTCGCGTATATGGACGCCGGTGTGACGCCGGATATCCTCACGGCAGCCAAAGCCCTCGGCAACGGTTTCCCGATCGGCGCGGTGCTCACCACCTCGGAGATCGGCAAGCACTTCTCCGTGGGAACGCACGGCTCGACGTATGGCGGAAATCCTTTGGCTACCGCCGTTGCGGACCGTGTTGTCGAACTCATCAACACCCCACAGGTTCTCGACGGCGTGTGCCAACGTAGCGCTCACATCTTTGCGAGCCTGCGCTCGATCAATTCCCGCACCGGCGTGTTCCGCGAGCTTCGAGGCGCCGGATTACTGATCGGCGCGGAATTGAGCGACGCGTATCAGGGACGCTCGAAAGACATCATGACAGCCGCGCTCGAACACGGCGTCATGATTCTGAATGCGGGTCCGAACGTCTTGCGATTCGCGCCGGCGCTCAACATTCCGTACGAATGTCTTGACGAAGGGTTGGCACGTTTGGAGCGCGCAATCGACTCGTTCAGTTCCGAGTGACTTGCAACAGACTTTGCGAGGCTAGGCTCTGCGTTCAGAGCCCTTATCGCCTGCTATGGCACTGGCTCACGCGCGTTTCAAAAACCTCTCCACGAGTCGCACGAAGTAAGTCGACCCCACGGGAAGCAACCGGTCGTTGAAGTCATAACTCGCGTTGTGTAACAGGCACGGCCCTGCTCCATGCCCCACGCTGCGATGGTCGCCGACGCCATTTCCGATAAACGCGTAGCAACCCGGCTTTGCACGCAGCATGAACGAGAAGTCTTCGGCAGCCATCGTGGGTTGAATCGCCGCGTCGACGGCCTCATCACCGACGACTTCACGCATGACTTCGACTGCCAGCGCGGTTTGTTCAGGATCGTTGACGGTCGGCGGGTAGTTCCGGTTGAATTCGATCTCACTGCGACAGCCAAGACCAGACGCAATCGCCGCGACGATGGCCCGCATGCGGCTCTCGATGAGGTCAAGCGTCTCTTCCGAAAACGTGCGCACCGTGCCGCCCAGCCACGCGTCGGTCGGCACAACGTTCTGCGCTTCACCCGCGTGAATCTGCGTCACCGACAAGGCTGCCGCATCGACAGGATTCTTGTTGCGAGTCAGGATGCTCTGCAATGCGCTGACAATCTGCGCCACCGCAAACACCGGGTCTTCACCAAGATGTGGCATCGCGCCGTGGCATCCCGCGCCCGTCACCGTAATCCTGAAGAGACTCGTCGATGCCATGATCGCACCAGGGCGCACACCGAAGTGTCCCTCCGGAATGCCCGGCCAGTTGTGCACGCCGAAAACGGCATCGACAGGAAAGCGCTCGAACAGACCGTCGTCGATCATCGCCTGCGCGCCTGCGCCTTCTTCCTCGGCAGGCTGAAAAATGAAATGCACGGTGCCGTCGAAATCGACCGACTTCGCGAGATATCTTGCGGCGCCAAGCAGCATGGTCGTGTGACCGTCGTGCCCGCATGCATGCATTGCGCCCTGCACGGTGGAGCGATGCGCGAACTCGTTGGTTTCCTGCATGGGCAGCGCGTCCATGTCCGCGCGAAGTCCGATTGCGCGAGTGCTGTTCCCACGCTTCAGCGTCGCAACGAGGCCCGTTTTGCCAACTCCGCGAACAACAGGCAAGCCCCACTCTTCCAGCTTGCTGGCGACGAGATCCGCCGTCCGGTTCACGTTGTATCCCAGTTCCGGGTGCGCATGGATGTCACGACGGACGGCAGTCATCTCCTCCGAGAATGCCTGGATTTCGGCAATAGCGTTCATAGTCACTTGATAGGAGTTTCTTGCTGGCAATCGACGCCGCCGTCAGATTGCACAGCTCATAGCGCGCGTTGCACCGCTGCGTTTGCGCAGGCGGTGCCGGTCGCCTAGATGTGGAATAGTTGCGCGACGACGGTCGCACCGAGGAACGTGCCTGCATTGGCAACGAACGAAACAAGGACGATGCGCCACCCCAACCGGCGGAAAGCGGGCAAGTCTTTTGCAATCGAGAGACCCGCGAAGGCCAGCATCGGCGTGGTCACGCCAAGAAAATCGTTCCGCGCGCTCAGCTCAGCCAACTGTGCGCCCCAAGGGCACCAGGGAGACGTCGCGTACATCGCCGCAAACGAGACCCAGCACACCGCAGGGATCTTGCGGCCAGTCAGCGTGGAAAGCGCGTCGCCCACGACGACAGCCAGCAGCATGAGCAACATCCCGGGCAGCCCCGCCAGCGGCGTCGTACCGTGCGCCATCCAGTCGCATACCAGTGCAAACACGGCGGTGACGACCCATGCCAGCACTTTGCCGCCATAGCTGAGATGCGGCGCTTCCGTTTGCACATCGCCCAGTTTCGGTCCGCTGGCTTCTGCCGCTTCGGGCGCGTTCGAGGCACTGGTCGTGCGGCCAATCAGCGGCTCGAGAATGCGGTAGCCGAACAATGCCATCGGCAGCGAAATGAATAACGTGAAGTACGTGCCCACCGTCGTCGTAATCAGATTGCTCGCAGCCGCAAACGTCAGCACCGATTTGGCGACCTCAGGCGTCTGCTGCGCAGCGATAGCGCCCGATGCCGCTGCCATCATGCTGCCCGAGCCGACGCCCGAACCCATCGCGAGTGCAAGCGGGTCGAAAATATTCAGACTCGCGACGAAGCCCGCAAATATGGCGATAAAGACCGCGCCGAAGATGGTTCCAGTGAGGTATTCCGCCAGCACGCCACGCCCTTCGGCCGAGTCCATCCCGTACTTCTCGCCGATGATGGCGAGACTAGGCTCACGGCCGACCGAGAAGGTGGCGCCGATGGCTTCGCGCTTGATACCGAGCAGAAGTGCGAGCGGCAAGCCAAGCAGGATCGTGCCGACAAAATGCCCCAGCTCCTGGAAGGCGAGCGCCCAACCCGCAGACGCCAGCTTGGGTAGCGCGCTCCCAATCATCAACCCCAGTTTCGCAATGAACAGCAGCAACGCAGGCTGCAGGATGGCCGCGGCGTAAAACTGCGTTTTCACGTCGAGGCGCGCGGCACTGTTCGATCGCGCACTGGCCACGCCGATTGCCGCACCGAGCAGAAGCGCCCAGATCATCGGCAAGAGGACCACCTTGCCCGGGCCGATCTTGAACGTGAAAGATCCGATCAGCTCGGCAAGCAGAATCACGCCCGCAGCGAAGACAAGTAGCTTGGCCGTGCGCATGCCTTGGCCGTCGGATGAGTGCATTGCTATGCTATTCATTTGGTCAGGTCTCCCCAGAGTGACGATCCTCCCCGAAAGAACGGGGAGGATACCTTGCCGATTAAAGGTAGCCGAAGGCCGTGGGCGGTTCCTTCGCGGTTTCGACCCAGACGCTCTTCGTCTGCGTGTATTCGTAGAGCGCTTCGACGCCGCTCGAACGACCGTAACCACTCAAACCGAAGCCGCCGAACGGCGACGCCACGTTGATGGTCTTGTAGCCATTCACCCAGAAAGTGCCGGCATTGACTTGCGCCGCCACGCGATGCGAGCGCGCGACGTCGGTGGTCCACACTGCGCCGGCCAGGCCGAACTCGGTATCGTTGGCAATCGCGATGGCTTCGTCTTCCGTGTCGAACGGAATCGCTGCCACCACCGGCCCGAAGATTTCTTCACGGGCAACGGCCATATCGTTGGTGACGTTCGACAGCACCGTCGGCGAAACAAAGTAGCCCGCGTTCGAGCGCTCCTGCGAACCCGACGCGAGCGTCGCGCCTGCCGCCACGCCCTTGTCGATCATCGACATGACATGCTCGTACTGCCTGCGGTTATTGATCGGGCCCACCTCGGTGCTGTCGTCGAGCGGCTGGCCCACTTTGATTTTCCTGGCGCCCGTGGCGACCATCGCGACGAAGTCGTCGTAGACGCTACGTTGCACCAGCAGACGCGAGCCCGCCACGCAGCTTTGACCAGCACCGGCGAAGATGGCTGCCTGCGCGGTCAGTGCCGCGCGCTTCAGGTCCGCGTCGCCGAAGATGATGTTGGCCGACTTGCCGCCCAGTTCGAGCACGCACGGCAGCACACGCTTCGCGGCCGCCTCGGCGATCCGTGCGCCCGTCGCCGGCGAGCCGACGAACACCACTTTCTTGATCGCCTTGTGCGCGATAGCCGACTGCGCGACCGTCTGTCCGAGACCTGCGAGCACGTTCACGAGGCCCTTCGGCGCACCCGCGCGCTCGCACAGCAGGCCGATGACGATAGAGCTGGTCGGCGTGAGTTCGGACGGCTTGAGCAGCACCGCGTTACCCATCGAAATGGCGGGTGCGACCTGCCAGCCGCACGTGAACACGGGCGCATTCCACGGCGTGATCTGCAGCACGGTGCCAGCCGGCTCGCGGCGCGTGTAGTTCAGATGCGAGGTCGGCACGGGAATCACTTCGCCGTAGAACTTGTCGGCCCAGCCGCCGTAGTACTCGAACATCTCGGCGACTTTCGCGACTTCGCCGCGGCAATCGCGGATCGGCTTGCCCGAACCGAGTGACTCGAGCCGCGCGAGGGCTTCCGCTTCCGCGCGCACCTGGCGGGCGATCTCGAACATCACGCGGCCGCGCGCCGCATGCGTCAGCGCCCACCACTGTTTCTGCGCGCGCACGGCTGCGGCGGCAGCCTGTTCGACCACGGCCGCGCCGCCATCTTTGTAGGCGATGCTCTTCTCGCCTGTCGCGGCATCGAAGAGTTGAATCGTCTCACCCGCGCCTTCCACCAGCTCGCCACCGACATACGAACCGATGGTCTTTGCTTGCGGGAAGAAATGCTGAAACGCTACGAGAAGGTCTTCTGCGTTATTGCTCATCTGAAAATGGCTCCGGATATCTGGCGATTACTGTTTGTCGATGAACTGGACGATGCGGTTGAAGTCTTCCGCATCGCCGATGCTGTCCGCGCTCGCCGCCCACAAGCGGCCCGCTTCCTTCGCGATCGGCGCGGTAGCGTCCGCGCTATCGAGTAGCGCCATCGCAAGGCGCACGTCCTTTCTCATCAGCTTCATCGTGAATCCGGAGTCGAACTTGCCGTTGAAGATCCATGTCGGATAGTTCGTCAGCGTTGCACTGTTCTTGCCCGAGCCGCCGTTGAGCGCCTCCACCAGCTTTTGCGGGTCGACGCCGTTCGCTTCGGCGGCGCGCACGGCTTCGCTCGCGGCCAGAAGGTGAACGCCCGTCAACATGTTGTTGATGATCTTGGTCACGTGACCCGCGCCGACCGGGCCGACGTGGACGCGTTTCGCGCTCATCACGGCGAGGATCGGCTCGACGGCTGCGACGTCTGCGTCGGAGCCGCCCAGAACCATCGTCATTGTGGCCGTCGCGGCACCTTTAGGTCCACCGCTGACGGGACCGTCGACGAACCCCACCTTGCGTTCAGCAAGCGCCGCTGCCACCTTGCGCGTGCTGCCCGGCTCCGCGGTAGTCGTGTCCACAACGATCAGGCCCGGCTTCGCGCTCGCGGCGACGCCGCCTTCACCGAGCACGACCTGCTCGACGATATCGGATGTCGGCAGGGACAGAATCAGCACGTCGGCATCACGGGTGATATCAGAGATGGAAGCACGCGCCTGAACGCCTTCTTCCTGCAACTTGTCGGCAACGCCGGGCGCGGCGTCGAAGCCGAGCACGTTGAAACCGCCGCGCTTGAGCGAGAGCGCCATCCCGCGCCCCATATTGCCCAGACCGATTACACCAACCGTCTTCATGTTTCTAGCTCCAGGTCTCTTGATTTCGCAGTTCATATCGTGGCTGCCGCTCCACGTTTTCGACTGCCTGGGTTCCATACTGGACTTTCGAAAACCTATAATCAATAAACGCCAATTTGCAAAGCGTTCTAATAATTCGAACGGTGATTTCTCATGGCAGAGGGTCTGACGGAGAGCAGGATTGTCTATTTCTACGAAGCCGTACGATTCGGCAGCATTCGCGCGGCGGCCGACTGGCTGAACGTCGCGCCGTCGGCGGTGAGCAGACAGATCGGGTTACTGGAGCGTGAACTCGATGCCGCGCTGGTCGAGCGGCATGCGCGCGGGGTGAAACCGACGGAGGCCGGGCAGTACGTGATCGAGTACTACCGCGAGCAGATGGCGCACAAGGAAGACCTCATCAGCCGCTTGCAGGAACTGCGCGGCTTGCGCACGGGGCATGTCAACGTCGTGCTCGGCGAGGGCTTTGTGTCCGACATGCTGGGGGGCCCGATGCAGCAGTTTTGCAAACAGTATCCGGGCATCAAGGTCAATCTCGACCTCGCCGGAACGAACGAGGTCATGCGCAAGATCACCGAGGACGAGGGTGATATCGGGCTAGTCTATAACCCGCCGCCCGAGCCCAAGATCGTCGCGCGCGCATCGCGCATGCAACCACTGATGGCGATCGTTGGCCCCGGCTTTCCTCGCGCGCAACGTGGAAAGGCCATGACGGTGCGAGAGCTGGCGTCTTTCCCGCTGGCGGCAGCGCATCCCTCCTTCGGTACCAGGCAGATGCTAGAGGCCGTGGAGTTTGCCGAAAAGATACGCCTGGATCCGATCGTCACGACCAACTCGATATCCATCCTCAAGCAGTTCGTCAAATCGGGGCTGGGCATTGCGTGTTTGCCGGCGTTTTCCGTCTCGACTGAGCTGGACGCGGGGGAACTCTTCGCGATTCCGATTGATCATCCGTTGCTTATCAACGCGGAGGCGCAGCTCGTGACACGCGTCGGCCGAAAGCTGTCCGTCGCCTCGAACCGACTACTCCAGCTGATGCATTCGCAAATGCGCGCATTTCGTTAGACAACAAGTTCTCACGTTTGAAGTGCAATACCCTGATTGATATGAGGTGTTGCCGTGAAATAGCGCTGTCAACAACTCCAGCCTGAAGAGCGACTAACGATTGTCAGCCAGCATCTGCAGGGGCGCTACGCTTCAGTGCCGGCCCCGGCACCGGAGGTAAGCGCGGCGCATCGTCCTCACGCTGCTGGACTGGAAATGGTCGCCTCAGCAGATATCCCGTAGCCTTGGAAAGTCCAACGTATGCTTGGCGGCCGAACATGTCCCCACCCTGTCCCAAGAGGCCGTTCGTCGCGCTGAAGCCGTTCTCCACAACAAATATTGCTTTCAGGCCACCACCGAGGTCCTCGGTACCACAAAGTCCCCAGCGGCTTCCACCGGACGGTTGCTTGCTATTTCTTGCCGTCCGCCCAAGACCACGCAGGCCGGTCGAGCAAGTGCTGACCAGGAATCGTGGTTTCAGAGAACACTTTCTCCAAGATAATCGGGTTGCAGTCCTCGTCCTCCTCAAGAGCTGCGGCAAGGCGCGTCGAGTGCGAGACTACCCACAGCTGCGAGTTCCGAGCCGCCCGTCGAATCAATCGTCCCAGCGCCATGGTAAGGTCCGGATGAAGGCTCGCCTCGGGTTCGTTGAGAACCATAAGTTCTGGGGGACGCGGCGTAAGCAACGCTGCACACAACAGCAGATATCGCAACGTTCCATCGGAAAGCTCAGCTGCCCCGAGGGGCCGCAAAAGCCCCTCCTGATGAAACCGTAAATAGAAAAAGCCGCCAGGCTGAGACTCGATTTCGACCCACGCGCCCGGAAAAGCATCATTCACGGCTTCGTCGAGTGCCTCACGGTCTCCAATTTCACGAATCGTCTGCCATGCTGCGGCGAGGTCGCGTCCATCGTGGTCGAGGACAAGCGTTCGAGTGCCAATTTGCTGCTGCCGCGCGAGAGAATCGGCGTCCACGCGAAAGTGGTCATAGAATCTCCATCCGCGTATGGCCTCGCGAACCGAAAAAACTTCCGGACTGAGCTTGTCTCTTCCGACTTCAGAAAACAGGCTTTCATACCGAGGCAGTTGGTGCGTCAAGACATCCCAACCTTGGTCGAGTCTGCGGCGAACCACGCTACCGTCTCGGTCGACAAGAAGGCTTGCTGGCCGCAAGACCGGGCCCGCCCAGATGGACTCCCGCTTGAACTCCGGGTCAAGTGCGAAAGATGAAGGCGTATCACGGTCTTCGTTTCCAGCGGGTGTGACCAATCCCATACTGACCGCGTAACCGAACTCCTCACCGGCAAAGCCGAGCTTGAGACGCGATGCCGGGGTCCCTTTTGCTCGATGCTGCACCGGTATTTCCCCCCGGCGCATGCGGCCAGAACGGTCTTCGGGGCCGGCCCATACCACAGAGTTCAGACCGCCCTCGCGCGCAAGCGGAGCAATGATGCCGTCCTGCGCCGTGCTGGCCAGAAGACGTAGCGCTCGATATATGTTCGACTTTCCGCTGCCGTTCGGGCCAGTGATGAGGTTGAGTCTCGTCAACGGGATGACCAACTCTCTTATCGAACGATAGTTGTTGATTGCAAGTGTGTTCAACATATGACGTTAGCGCGTTGTGAATGTTACCGTCTGTGGAGCCTCCCTGCCTTGAGCAATGTCCTTGCACGTGGTTTGCATCGGCACCGCCAGGAACACGGGGCGACGGCGGCGCAAGTGCGCAGCAACATTGTCATCCCGACCGTCAACCTGTCGCGCGTCAGCTGCATCCGCCGTTGTCGTGATGGTCCGCTCCTTCATCTAGCGTTGGCAATCGGAGATGGCAAACGTACCACTGCCGAACTCCTGGAAAACATCAGGCGAGCGCCTTATGGATGATTTCTACAACGTCGCGCGACTTGACTTGCTCAGCGACCGCGGTAAGCGCCTTGCGCATCGGCTCGCGCAGCGAAGGCATGTATGCACGCCATCTTTCGAGCACGCGAGTCAGTCGTGCGGCAACCTGCGGGTTCAACGCATCAAGTGCCACAACCTGTTCTGCCCAGAAGGCATAGCCAGAGCCGTCGGCAGCATGGAACTGTGCGGGATTAGCACCGCAGAAGCTGAAGATGAGCGCACGGACACGATTGGGGTTCCTGATGTTGAACGCCGGATGGCTCATTAGAGCGCGCACAATCTCGACAGTTGGACGCTGCGACGTGCCACGCTGCATTGCCTGGAATGCAAACCACTTGTCGACGACCAGTGGGTCGCCCTCAAACCGACCATAGAAGTCGTCAAGCGCATGTTCCCCGAAATCGAGGCCTGCACTAGCCGATGCATTCAGCAGCGCCACGAGGGCTGCCGAACGGTCCGTCATGTTGTTCGCGCCTCGATATTGGGCGCTAGCCAGACGCACGGCATCAGCTGGGTCGTCGAGCTCTGCGAGGTAGCTGAGGGAAAGATTCTTCAAGCCACGCCGCCCGGAGGCATTCGGCGTCGGCTCATATGCGCCCGGCGTCAGATTGTCCTCGTACGTCGCAAGCCACTCTTCCTTAAGCGCAGTCGCCAGTTGCTTCCTCAGGAACTGTCGGGCAGCATGCACGGCCGCCGGGTCCGCATCCGTCATCAGTTCGGCCAGATACGTTTCAGTGGGCAGCACGAGCATGAGCTCACGGAAGCCCGGCGAGAGCGTGGCATCGGTCAGAACACGGCGATACGAGCTGATAAGCGCGTCATTCGCTTCCAGGTGTTGGCTTGCAGCGGCGCGCGCCGCGAGAGAAAGAAGCTCGCGGGTTGCCAGGCACTGACCTGCTTCCCAGCGGTTAAACGGGTCACTGTCGTGGGCGAGCAGAACGGCGAGCTCGTCGACGCTGTAGTCGTACTCCACGATAACCGGCGCTGAGAAATTGCGAAGCAGCGACGGCAACGGCTTTGCCGTCACGTCGACAAATGTGAAGGTCTGCTGCGTCTCCGTCAGCTCAAGTACGCGTGTTGTCTCTCGAGCAGCACTCTCGCCCTCAAGGCGAAGACGCATATCCACACCGAGCGGGCCGAGAAGCCCAATCGCGAACGGAATGTGCAGCGGCCCCATCTGGGTCGGCCGGGCTGCCACCGACACGTGGCCATAGCTCTGCGTTAACGTCACGCTGTAGCGCTGAGCTGCCGCATCATACCGAGTCGTTACCGTCACGCGCGGCGTGCCGGCCTGGCTGTACCAGCGCTCGAACTGCGAAAAATCGCGACCGTTGGCGTCGGCCATTGCGGCACGAAAATCGTCGCACGTAGCGGCAGAACCGTCATGACGCTGGAAATACAGGTCCATGCCCTTGCGGAAACCATCGCGTCCGAGGAGCGTCTGATACATCCGCACAACTTCGGCGCCCTTGCGATACACCGTCGCGGTATAGAAGTTGCTGATTTCCGCATAGCTTTCCGGACGAATGGGATGCGCCATCGGACCACTATCCTCGCCGAATTGCATCTGGCGCAATACGCGGACGTCCTCGATGCGTTTGATAGCGCGAGCGGCCGCGTTCTCGTCCCCGCCCATCATCGCTGCTGTGAATTCCTGGTCCCGGAAAACGGTGAGCCCCTCTTTCAAGCTCAGTTGGAACCAGTCGCGGCATGTCACGCGGTTTCCGGTCCAGTTGTGGAAGTATTCGTGACCCACGATGGCCTGGATGTTCGCATAGTCCACGTCCGAAGCCGTCTCAGCATTCGCGAGAATGAACTTCGTATTGAAGATATTGAGACCCTTGTTCTCCATTGCGCCCATGTTGAAGTCGCTCACGGCGACAATCATGAAGCGGTCCACGTCCAGCTCGAGGCCAAAGCGCGCCTCGTCCCAGCGGATGGACTGAATGAGCGAATCCATCGCGTGACGGGTCTTGTCCAGGTCGTTCGGCTCGACCCACACTTGCAACAGCTTCTCTGCGCCAGAACTGGTCCTGACGCGCTCTTCGAGTGCTTCGAGTTTCCCGGCGACAAGCGCAAACAGATAGGCAGGTTTGCGAAACGGGTCTTCCCATTTCGCGTAATGGCGACCATCCGCCAATTCGCCCTGGTCAACCAGATTGCCGTTCGACAGAAGGACGGGGTAGCTTACCTTGTCAGCGCGTAGCGTGACCGTATAAGTGGACATGACGTCCGGACGGTCCAGGAACCAGGTGATGCGACGAAACCCCTCCGCTTCGCACTGCGTGAAAAAGTTGCCGCGAGAAACATAGAGCCCCATCATCGTTGTGTTTGCAGACGGTGCACACACGCCTGTGAGCGTCAGTTCGACCGAGTCAGGAACGTCTTTGACCGTAAGACTACCTTCCCCGACCACCACGTCCGCTGGCGCACCATCAGCAACTGCAGATATGAATGTCAACTTTTCGCCAACAAGCTCAAGACTGCTCTCGCGCACGGCTTCCGGGTTACGTCGAACACGCATGGTGTTGCGCACTGTGGTTTGCTCTGGCGCCAGATCGAATTCGAGGCTGACCGAATCAATCAGGAACGAGGGCGGGGTATAGTCCGTGCGACGCACGATCGGCGGCGTTTCGTTAGAAGGCATGGGCTTGTTCGTTGTTCGTGAAAGCGGCCTCGCGATGAACGCGGATTACCGACTGGTGGTCTAACTGTGCGACAGGTCAGTTCGGGAGACGAGACGGATAGTCCGCCGCTGACGGCCCGGTGACAAACAAAAGCTCCCGCTTTTAAGGCCGCCAAGGCCAAAGCTACCTGCCTTACTTCACTTTCAAAGCCCCGCTGCAACCGACTCGCGACACTGCCTGACAACCGCCCTTACACATGCAATCGCGTGGTCAACATCCTCCTGCGTCGTATATCGGCCAAGGCTTAGTCGTACTGTCCGGCTGGCCGCATCCTCATCCAGTCCAATTGCCGTCAAGACGTGCGACGGCGCGCCCGCAGCGGAACTACACGCAGACGTCGAAGAAATCGCCAGTTCGTCCGAAAGCATGAAAGGAAAGAAACCCGGCAGGTCGAGAGTCAGGCTCAACGTGTGCGGAATGCGCCTCGCGTGGGCTGCGTTCTGAACAACAACTCCGAGGTCCGCAACAGCGTCCATGAACCGTTGATGGAGGCGCGAAATGCGGTCGTTGTCGACCATCATTTCGGCCGCGGCCAGTTCGCAAGCAACACCCATCCCGACAATCTGGTGTGTCGGAAGAGTGCCGGAACGTAGCCCGCGCTCATGTCCACCTCCGTGCATCTGAGCCGCAATCCTCTTCGCGACATTTTCGCTGACATATAGAGCGCCGATGCCCTTGGGACCGTAGAGCTTGTGCGCTGAAATCGACATCAGGTCGATGCCCATGGTCTCGACGTCGATGGGCGTCTTTCCCAGCGCCTGCGCCGCATCGACGTGAAGAATGGCGCCTGCGGCGTGCACGATACGAGACATTTCGGGGATGTTAGTTAGCGTGCCGATTTCATTGTTCACCAACATTAGCGAAACGATTCCGGTATCGGAGCGCAATGCCGCCTTGACAGCTTCCGGTGCAATTTCACCGCTTCCATCCGGCCGAACGTACGTCACCGGATGGCCGCGCTTCTCGAGGCTCGCCATCGTATCCAGAATTGCTTTGTGTTCAATCTGGCTGGTCACGAGGTGACAATGGCCATGTGCGTTCTCGGCGTACCCCTTGAGCGCGAGGTTGTTCGATTCCGTCGCACCTGAGGTCCAGACGATTTCGTCGGGCCTGGCCTTGATAAGGTCTGCCACTTGCGCGCGAGCACGCTCGACCCTTTCCCTTGCGCTGAGCCCGGCCGCGTGAGAACTGGACGCGGGATTGCCAAAGATGCCGCCGATACCCATGCATCCGAACATCGCCTCGCTTACTCGCTCATCCACCGGCGTAGTCGCCGCGTAGTCAAAATAACGCAAGTTGCTACCTTCGCTCATGATATTTCCGTCCAACCAGGATAAAGCGATGCTACGCGCGTCCAACAAGAAAGTGCTTCCAAAATAAAGCCGACTATTGGGTATAAACGGGATGGTTTTCCGACACGACAGCGAACGGCGGAATTGTCTTTCCGCGATGCCGCGTCGCTGGAAACAATTTCGAGGATTCAGAGCCCTCAACGATGGCAAAGCCAACAGAACGGAGACTCCCGAATGCCAGACGAACGAACGGCAGTCTCATCAGTAGAAACACATCCCTTCCCCGTCAAATCAAAGCTCATCGACCTCCACTATTTCCCTACTTTCGCGCTAATCAACGACTGCTTCAGTTCGGCCCCTCGAGGCGCCTGGCAATCTGGTCGATGATACGAACCGGTGCCACTTCCAGTTGGGCGTCGTGCTCGGTAAGTAGCGTGGCAAATTTCTTTACCGTTGCAACGCTGAAGGCATAGCTACCTTCATGTCCGATGGCAAAGGCGTCACTTGCCTCGCTTTCATAGTCCGCAACTGTTCGACCTGCTGCATTCCCGTACCCAAATTCACGGAGCATCGTCGTAGCCATCGCAACCCGAAGAAGCGTCCGAAGAGCCATGAGTGAACCGGCACCGGCTCGCATAGCCTCCAATTGCAAGTGATACTCCAGCGATAGGACATCGCGAATACGCTGTGGCAGTGGCAACAACTCCGTCTTCATCGACTTTTGGCTGACGCTAGCCTGCCTCAGGCGGGCGGACCAGTTCCTCATCTTTTCAACACTCCGTAACTCGACGTGCCGTCAGTTTCCGCACCGGGCTATGACCGGCAAAGGGCTTCGCGGGGGACGCACGGAGCTGCTCGGTAGAGAGAGTATCCACGTTACAAACTCGTTCAATTGCCGTTTAGTCTGTCATTCCGCTCACGGGTTTCGATGGTCGGCTGCCCTGAGAACCTCCAACAGCGCAGCGATGGACGGAGCGGCGCCTAGTCACTGGCGCGTAGAGAAACCGCTTTACGCTGTGCCGCCGACCGTCATGTCGTCTACGCGCAGGGTCGGCTGTCCAACTCCCACGGGTACGCTCTGGCCGGCTTTACCACACACCGCTTTACCGGAATCAAGCTCGAGGTCGTTACCGACGAGGCTAATCTTCTTGATCGTCTCAGGTCCGTTTCCGGTGATAGTCGCGCCCTTGATGGGCGCAGTTATCTTCCCGTTTTCAATGAGGAATGCTTCGGACGCCTCGAACACGAACTGGCCACTCGTTATGTCCACCTGCCCACCCTCCAGCCCCGCAACATAAATGCCGTTCGCCACAGATGCGATGATTTCTTCCGGTTCGTGGTTGCCGTTGAGCATAAAGGTGTTGGTCATTCTCGGCATTGGGAGGCAGGTATAGTCCTCCCTGCGACCATTACCAGTTTGCGGCACCCCCATTAGCCGGGCGCTCAGCGAGTCCTGCATGAATCCCCGCAACACGCCATCTTCAATGAGAACGGTGCGCCCGGTCCGATGACCTTCATCATCCACATTCAGTGAGCCGCGGCGACCCAACATAGAGCCGTCATCGACAATGGTTACGCCTCGTTGCGCGACAGTTTGACCAACGCGACCAGCGAACACAGATGTTCCGCGCCGAATACCGTCTGCCTCAAGACCGTGCCCCACTGCCTCATGCAGAAGAACGCCGTTCCAGCCAGGACCAACCACAACACTCATCGGGCCAGCGGGCGCGGGGCGCGCATCGAGCTTGATGATTGCTGCATCTACGAGATTTTTGACGAAGGATGCGACAACATCATCCGACCATTCGCTAAACGAATATCGGCCACCCATTCCGCTGCGCGCATGCTCCATACGCGAGCCCGATTTTACTCGCACGCTCACCGAAAGGTTCAGCAATGGCCGCACATCACCCGCACTCATGCCGTCGTGGCGGGTCACCCAAACGCTCTCATATACCGCTTGGAGCGAAGCGCCAACTTCGACAACCCGGGCATCGTGATTTCTCGCCAGCTGGTCGACTTTTTGAAGGAGCGCGATTTTGTCCAAGGCATCGACCGATGCAAGCGGCGCCAAGCCCATATACAACGAGAAGCGGCCTTGCGCACCGTCATTGCTCGCGGTGGCTGTAGTTGTCGCGGCGCGCTCTCCGCTCGTGCGCAACTGGGATGCAACACGCGTAAGCGCAGACGCGTCTATTCGTTGCGAACACGCGAACGTCGTCTCTTCGCCTTTCATGACTCGAAGACCAAACCCAGAGTCGCGGCGATAAGAACCACCTCGAACGGCGCCGCCTTCCATGGACCATGCTTCCCTGACCGAGTCGCTCAAGAAGAGGTCCGCAAAGTCCCCGCCGGTTCCCATAGCGAGCGATAAGGCAGAGTCGACCTGGACCTCGTCGACGCCATTGCGCTCAAGCAAGCACTCCCGCGCAGCATTGCGTATTTCAGCCAACGTAGGCAACGGGTTCTGAAATTTCAAAATGTCATTCATACAATCTGGCTTCTGTTGATTGGTGTCTGAGCGACGCGAAGTGCGCCTATAACGTATCTAGCTGAACCGGTGGGTAGCCTCGGTTCCTTGGCACGCAAAGGGAGCGCTGCGCCCCAACGGAAACCCATTAGCCGAACACCGGCTATCCACGAATTCGTCAGAGCCCGCCAACCTTCATTTCGTCAATGAGCCACGAGCCCGTGGTGATTCCCCCACGCGCTAGCCTATCGCCACCAATCGCGCGCAACCCTCTGAACATGTCGAAGAGGTTCGACGCGAGAGTCACCCCGGAGACAGCAAACTGAATCTCGCCGCCCTCAACCCAGAATCCCCTTGCAGCACGCGAGAGATCGCCGTTCAGTCGGTTCACGCCGCCACCGACTAAATCGGTAACAAATAGGCCACGGCCAAGCTTTGAGAGCATCGAACGCAGGTCGTCCGCTGTACTCGAGCGCTCGCTCCGAACCTCGAGGTTATGCGGCCCATAGCCGCTGCCGGTCGGCTCCATCTTGAGACGCCTCGCAGCGTAAAGTCCCAAAAAGTAGCCCCGGAGCACGCCTCTGTCGATGACAGCACGCCGAGAGACGGAAATGCCATCGCCGTCGAAACATCGACTGGACATCCCGCGCTTCACGAAGGGGTCCTCGATTACGGAAATATCTTCAGGGAAGAGAGAGGTGCCTACACGGTCCTTCAAGAAGGAGCCTGTCCGATACAACGCATCGCCCGAAGCCGCTGCGACAAACTCTCGCAAAAGACCCATTGCGGCCATCGGCTCGAAAAGCACTGGGCATGTTTGCGTCGGAACCGAACGTGAATTCAGTGCGCCAAGCGCTCTCGAAGCGGCCGTCTTGCCGATTTCATCCGGGCTCGGCAGGCTTTCGTAGACTCTAGCGGCATCGCTCCAAAAACCAATCTGCCGCTCACGCTCCCCTGCTGCTACTGCAGTCGCTGAAATGGCGTTCATCGACCAGGGCGTACTTCCCATAAAGCCTCGCGACGTTGCAAGTAGCGAGACTCCGTGCGCCACATGGACACTAGCTCCGTTGGTTGCAGCAATCGCCTTGTCGACCGCATAGGCTGCCGCTTCCGCTCTGCGTGCCGACTCCACCATGTCATCCAGTGCGACATCCGCTGGATGACACAGGTCGAGGTCATGGATATCCGAAGCCAGGTGCTTTTCGTCAGCAGGTCCAGCCGCCTCGTCGCGCGCAGTGACAGCCGCGATGCTCAACGCAGCAACTATGGCAGCGTCCAGTCCGCTACGCGAAAGGTCCGACGTCGCCGTGGAGGCTCTTCGACCGTCGCGGAAAACCGTAATCGTCACCTCCGAAACCAGCTGAAACTTTCGCTCTGCGGGCACGCCGTTGCGCACCGTAACGGAACGACTCTCAGTCCGGGAGATTTCTACTTTCGCATCTTCCGCGCCATTTGCCTTGGTCAGTTCGAGCGCCTGGGCGGCGATGTCTCCTACCTCGGCGTCCGGTGCGGTCGTCTCGACTGCGCTTGTCTGCATCTCATTACTCCGTTTCTTACCTTCAACTGAGTCAATCAACTTTGCTTCCAGATGGGTGCGCGAATTTATTCCGGCTGCACATTCTTTCTCACCCGGTAGATTAGAGTGACCAACTCTTCATGCGAGTCAACCTTACAACTAGTCACGGCTCGTGGTGGCTCGACGAACCAAAAGGATGGGCTCTATTCCGACGAATTCGGCAATGTTGAGTGAAGTTCTTTTGCCAAAAATCGCATCAAATCCAGCGATTCCAGAAATTCGTTTTAACGTACGCGACTAAAATCAGAGTGCAATTCCAAGCGACACGGATATCGAAAACGTTTTACTTGTGGAAAAGCCGTCGTCGACTTTCACGGTTATGACACGGCTTATAGGAATCCAAAATTAACGTACCACCAGTGCATCTTCGAAAAGCCGAACACGCACCAGACTTCGGCCCCGAGGGAATTGTTTTCCCTACGTCTTGTCAGAGGCCGCCTCTGTAGCCCCCGTGACTAAAATAGAACGCAATCCGTTTTGCTTACCGGCTCTCGCTCGTGAGCTCGACCATCATCTCGCCAACCAGCTTGCCATACGTACGCGTGGCTTCCTCGCCAGCAAAATAGAACGAACGAAAGCGGGAGATGATCTGCGGCTCGATCTCTGCGATGCGTTCTAACATCTGTTCTCCGTACGGCGGCTTCTCGCCCGCTTGCTTCGCTGCTGCTCCAATCTGGTTTGCGAGAGTGGCCATGGTGGATTCGTCATCCGCGCTCCAACTATTCAGATGTTGCAGCTCATTACGTCGCAGGGACGCCACGCGGAAAACGAAGTTGGCCACTGCGTGCGAGTCAGAGTCGGGCCTGCACGCAATGGACGAAAGCACAGTTCCGATAGCACGTCGACGCCATCTTGAAGTTGCGGAGCCTTGCTCGTCACATGCTTCCCTCGCCGCCCTCCACTCCGCTTCAGTCGGCGCTTTCCCTTGGACGTTCGCAAGATGCAGGTAAACAAGGCGGTCGCGAAGAGACTGGAGCGCCGGGTCTCCGGCAATGTAATCTTCAAGCGTCTTCTCTTTGAGCACGCGTACCACGAGGCTGCTCGAAACAGGCTGCAGATTGGCGCCAACGGGCACACTATCGAGCCACTTTGCAACAAACCCCGCGGCTTCAAGGTGCGTGCCGCGATATGTAGAAAGCATTTCCGCAGTCACCGCGACTTCGTCAGGAATTCCGAGTTTTGTTACGCACTTTTCCATGTCTGCCTCGCCCACGGCAACTTGTAGCGGACCGATAAGCGGGTCGTCCCACATGGCCTCCTGGGGCTTCTCCGCCTTTGCGGATATATGCGCTCGCAGGTTGGCCAAAACTGCCTCCTTGAACGAGACATTACCGCCAAAGGCACTGAATGTTGTGGGAGTTTGCGCGGAGATATTGCTTTCGATGCCAAGCTGGGCGTCGACGAAACGAGCGAGCTGTGTCGCCGACTTTGGGCCGACAGAACGCGCAACTTCGCGACCTTCCTTGAAAAGAATCAATGTCGGAATTCCTCGCACCGAGAATTTGTTTTGCACCGAAGCGTTCTCATCCACGTTAACCTTCATAAAATCCACTTTGCCTGCATACTCGCGACTGACTTTCTCGAGAGTTGGCATGAGGGATTTACATGGACCGCACCACTCGGCCCAAAAGTCGAGAAGAACAGGAAGCTTGTTAGAAATAATGTCTTCTTCAAAGCTGACTTCCGTGACACTCTTCAGGTTGCTCATTGGATTCCTTTGTCTGTTAGGTGTTAGCAATATTTGTCGAAAACGTATTCGCGTTGCTTACTCCGCGCCCTAGCAAGGCATTTTTTCGAGACCTCGCCTGTCTTCAAATGGGAGATGCGGAGCCTTCCCGTTCTGGTCCGGCTCACTGGGTTCCGAAGTGGAACCGCTGCTGAAGTCGATGGCCATCTCGTGCAGCTCGGCGAGTTCCCGCCGATGGGCTACACTAAGAATTGTTGCGTCTGGCAAACTGGATAGAAGGAGCGTATATAGCTCCCTTTCGCTCTGCGAATCCAGCGCCGACGTGCATTCATCAAGAAACAGAACATTCGGTTTAGCCAACAATACTCGCGCAAACGCAATACGTTGCTGCTCTCCCCCCGAGAACCGTCCGTCCCATCTGTCGACGACATTCAGCGAATCTACGTACGCGGAAAGGCCGCAGGCACGAAGAACCTCGACGCACTCTTCGTCCCGGAAGGCGCTTTCGTCTTCGGGATACGTAACGACTGCCTTCAAAGTACCCGACGGCATATAGCTGCGCTGCGGCACAAAAAACATGCCACTCGACGGAATCGTAATCGTCCCCTGACCATGAGGCCAGAGACCTGCCAATGCCCGAAGCAGCGTGCTCTTCCCGGAACCGGAGCGGCCACGAACAATGCAACGCGAACCTGGTGAAACTGTGAAGTCGGGAACACGTGCCAGTTCCAGTCCGTCAGCGTTTGTCAGCAGAAGGCCGCACCCGCTAACAATGTGCCTCTCGCCACGCTCCACAACGAACCCTACGTTCTCCGTGACAACTTCCACTGCCAGGAACTCGCGAAGCCGGTTTGCCTCAGCGCGCCACGAAGCGAAACCGAGGTAAACCTGCGGAAAGAATGATAGAGCGCCCGTCAACGAGCCAAACGCACTGTTGGACTGCATCAAACCGCCGAGGGTGAGGTTCCCGCCCATCAAGCGGGGAAGCACCAATAGCGTGGGAACAATAGAGCCAAGGTGCCCGACCGTATTGGTGAAGAAAGCGACTCTGGTCGTAATCCAGAGGGTCGAAAACAGGTTGGAGATAACCTTGTTGAGTGAATTCGAAAGATTCTGGCGCTCCGTTTGTTCGCCACGAAGAAATGCAATCTGTTCAGCAAATTCGCGCACACGGACCATCCTCACCCGGAAATCACCCTCCAGACGATTCTGTTTTGCATTCAACGTAATTGCGCGTCGCCCCAGGAGATGGGTGAAGAGAAAAATGGTCCCTTGATAGACCACAGCAGCAAAGACGAGATAACCAGCAATCGTATAGGTCGAACCTCCGAGGGTTACCTTCATCCCGCCACCAATATTCCAGAGCACAATCGCGAACGTGATTATCCTGACAGGGACGTCGAGAACGCCCATAGTCAGAAGCAGCGAGTCGTGCACGAAAAGCCTTACATCGTCGGCCACACGCTGGTCTATGTTCTCGAGCGCACCATCGCGCTCGATACGATAATAAAGTCGCCGCTCAAGCCACTTTTCCGTCATCCAGTTCGTGAGCCACTTGCGCCACCGAAATTCGACAACCGACTGGAGTGCTACAGCGAGCATCATCTGGGCAGCGTTCAACACGGCCACGACGATGAAGGATGTCAAAAGTGCGGGCAGCAAAACAAACTTTTGCGCGCCGATAGCGTCGTAGAAGGTCCCGGTCCAGCGATTTAGCCAAAGAGATACATACGTCCCCACCCAACCGCCGACGAGAACGCACGCCAACATCGCGAGTGACTGTAGACCCTGCTTTGTTTTCCAGTACGGAAGAATGAGGAGCCAAACGGATGGAAAACGCCGGCGAGCCTCCTTATCCTCGGCGCGGTCTTTCGGGAACGCGCGATTGGCGCTCACTTCTCCACCTTCGGAGGTTGCATAACGAAATTGAGCTTGTTGAGGCCCCCGCCCTGGAGTGCGGCCATCACAGTGGCGACCCTGCCGTACGGCACGTTCTCATCGGCATCGACGTTCACCGCGGGCGGGTCAGGCTGCTTTGCCGCCGATGCGATACGCTGCTTCAACGCATCGTCATCAACTGGTTCTTTGTCCCACAGGACCGACTTGTCTGCCGTAATCGAAATGTCGATGTCATGCGCCTTCGACTCCGCAGGCTGCGCCGCCGCGGTCGGAAGCTGAACCTTCACCGCTTTGTTGATGACCGGAAGCGTGACGATAAAAATGATGAGCAGCACCAGCATGACGTCAATCAGCGGCGTCATGTTGATATCGTTCATGACCCCTTCGTCATTGCCGCTATCGAGCAGGATTGACATGGCTAACCCCGACTTACGCTGCGACGTTGACGTTCTGCGCCTTGGCGGCACTCGTGCCCGACAGTGCACGCTGCATTTCGTTACGCGCCTTCGCGCCCGTGACGAAATAAACGTGCAGTTCGTGCATGAAGCGGTGCAAGCGTTGGCGAACACGGGTGTTGCCGCGATTCACATAGTTGAATCCAAGGACGGCCGGAATGGCAACGAAAAGGCCGAACGCGGTCATAACCAGCGATTCGCCGACCGGGCCTGCGACGTGGTCGAGACTTGCCTCGCCAGAGAGACCAATTGCCATTAGTGCGTGGTAAATGCCCCACACGGTACCAAACAGCCCGACGAACGGTGCCGTACTGCCGATTGACCCCAGGACTGCAAGACCGTTTTGCAGACGCGCGGCCTCCTCATCGAATGCGTTTCGCAAGCCGCGCGCGACCCACTCTCCAGAACCCAGGCTCCCTTGCATCACCGAGTGACTCGCTCCCTGCTGTTCGTTTGCTTCGCGACCGGCGACGACGAGCGCCCGGTAGGGGTTGTCGGCAGACGTTCCAAGCGCGTCCAGACCTTCATTCAGGTTTTGCGTCGCCCAGAACCTGGTTTGCACACGCTTGCCAATCGCCTCGAGACGGCGATTGCCGATGGCCTTCGTCAGAAGCACTGCCCACGACGCGACGGACATTGCGAGCAACGCGACGAAGATGAATCGCGTGACGATGTCACCCGTCTGCCATACGTTTGCGATACCGTACTGTTCCATTTGCCACTCCGATTTTTCGAGTTCAGTTATTCAAATTAAACGCAACAGGCTGCGTCGCCTGAACTGCTTGCGCGACTCCTGCGGTCGTGTAGGGCCGGCAACGTCCGGCCCGAATCGACGCGAGGGCGGCGGCGTCCAGTGAATCAAAACCACTGCTTCGTGCAACGCGGGCTGCCGTCACTTGCCCATCGGTGCCAATCGTCAGTTTGATGACGACCGTTCCTTCCTGTTGAAGACGTTTTGCCTTTGAGGGGTACTCCGGGGCCGGGATCTGACAACCCAATTGCTTGAGTTCCCCTTCGTTAATCTCCTTCGGCTTGTCCAGGAGGTTTGGGCCCGGAGCGGTAACCGTCGGAGCGACTGGTGCAGCAGGCGTCGCGGGTTCCGCTTGTTGTTGCACCGGCGGCGCATTTTTTTCGACCTTCGGCATGTTGTGCGGAGCCGCGTCAACAGTACGGGGGCTAGGAGCCGTTGAAGAAAGGACCGACGCCTTCTTAGGCTTCACCACCACAGGCTTGACCACCGGCTTTGGTTGCGGCTTCGGTTCGGGTGGCTTGACAGGTTGCGGTGTCGGGGCGGCGACTAGCGTCACCTGCACCGTGCCCGCCGGCTTCCCCTCAGAAGTGAGAATCACGGAGGTATGGTGAATTGCGAAATACAGTCCAATCCCGTGAGCCACCACGACGGCCGCAGTGACCAAACTGCTGCGTATCTTCCGGGACCGCACGTTCGCCCCCTGCTCTCGTGTGGAGTCCTTGTCGTTCGGCCAAGACTGCAGATTGATTGATTCAGTTGTCATACGCACTGCCCGGCAAGATGGTCGGCTATTTCCCCAATACACTGAGGCTCGTACGCCTAAACGGCGGGGAACAGGTCGAAGATTTTTGAAGCTCGTGATCGCTGAATCAACACTGGAGCAATCAATTTTCCGACGAACCCGCGCAGGAACTGTTGTTCAGTGTATCCATCCGTTCTGGAATGTTTTTTTGAAACAATTCTCTCCGCACACGATTGTTGGAATCTGTTTCTAATACCGTCGGCGTGAACGGGCATACCATTCCTCACGACCATCAAGCGAGGGTTTACCATGGCGTGTGTGTCGTCCATTCCAGCGTCTCCTTTCGGGATGAGCCGACGGTTTCCCGCTCCCTTGTTAACGTTGTGCAACGAGCAGAGAAAAGTGACACCGCTGGAACGCTAATATTTGCGCGGGCACCTGCACGGGGTGCCTGCGCATCCAATTACGGACTGCCTTTCGCCAGACCCGCGCACGGCATCAGAAAACTTGAGCTCGCGTTGAGGGTTGCATCGCGGAAGAAGTTCGATTCATGAAGCGCATGCCTGCGCACGGAAATGCTTCGCCCGTGCCAGTCTTTACCTTCATTCGGTAGCCACCGCCGCCGAGCGCTCAGCCTCCGGAGGTGGAGTCCCGGACGCTACCGCCTAAATGAATCGGACTTCCATGGCCATTTCCTTCACGCTGAAAGCACACTCTGCCAACTCGACTGGTCACACCAAGACCGGACTGCCTCATATCCAGAATAATCAAGCAGCAAACCCAGGCGACGCCGCGCTTGAGGTCGACCGTGCAACAAAGAGCCTGATTACGCAACTGTCGAACGGTGGGGACATACGTGTGAATGCGGACAGACCGTCATGCGGGGCGCGATGCATCGTAGGTGGTTCGCACAGCAGTGCAGACACTGCGTGACGCTAGCTTCCGCCTGACAATAACGTCAGCAGCAAGCGATGCGAGACCTCGTATGCTCAAGCACCTGGTTGCCGCCGTCGCAGACAAAGACGCGTGCCACGTGACGGCTAAACTGGCGACCGCGCTTGATAACGGCATCAACCTTGCGCGTGACTTCGGCTCTCAGTATAGAAATATCCGTACACCAGTTTTTTCGACTAGCGCCTCAGAACAACGCAGCCGCGAAAATATCGCAGACGCTCTTCACCGTACCTGAGCGACGCTATACACGAAGCAGAACTGCAGCCCAGTGTGGGGTGAAGGCGCACTCGCTTGTAGAAAGCGACTATGTACTGGTTGATATCGCGCCGAGCCTCATCGTGGTTGGAGTACTGACGCTGCCACGCGCGCTCCATTTTGAGGTTCAGGAAGGGTCTCTCCATCACAGCATGGCCCCAGCAATTAGCTCTGCGCCGTGCGAATGCAGGTGAGCGGTAGGCTTAACACACTCTACGCATATTTACAGGATTTCCATACATAGCACCAAAGATGACGGCGGCGGCTCTTCTAAACGTGAAAAACGTTCCGTAGTTTCGGAAGTGGCACTCGCGTCTTCAGGCAGAGAGACTCGCATACAACTGCGGTCGATGGATAGTCGACGTCTTGAAGGTTCAATTAGACCAGACACCGTACACGCAAAAAAATCGCTCCTTGTCGTGTGTTCGGACAAGGAGCGAGAAACCCTCTGGCATACGGACTAGAGCTTCGACATCGCCGCTTCAGCCGGCAGCCAACGGGCTCACGCTTGATTCATGAACGTAAGCGTGGCGATGACCACATCAGAAGTCGAATGTGCTGGTCAGCAGAACAGTGCGCGTTGTCCCCATTGGAATGAAGGTAGACGTAGTGCTGCTGTAGTACAGGTTGCGATTGAACAGATTCTTGACAGCAAGGTTCAGACCGAAATTTTTGTGACGATAGAAGATTGAGGCGTCAGTCTCGAGTTGACTTCCTATAGGGTATTTGCTGTTCGTACCCACTTCCTGTGAACTTGCGAAGGTAAATCCGAGACCGACTCCGAGGCCCTGAAGTGCCGCAGTCTGGAAGTTGTAGGTCGTCCAGAGATTCGCAGAATGTTTCGGCAGATTGACAGCGAGCGTCGGGCTATACGGCCTTACGTAATCGTCGTACGTATATTGGCCGATAAGATTCAGCCCAGGGAGAATCTGGCCTTGCACTTCCAGTTCGAAGCCGCGACTGACCGCGCCGCCGGCAGCAATATAGAACCCCCGATGGATGGGGTCCGAGATATTCTGGTTCGTGTAGGAAATTCGATAGGCTGCAACCGTGACGGACAGCTTGTCATCCAGGAAGTTTCCCTTTAGACCAACTTCCTCCTGTTTGCTTCTCTGCGGCGGCAGCGTCCCTCCCCCGAAGGTCGTCGCAGCCGAAGGCTGGAAGCCCGCCTGATAGTTCGCGTACGCGGATACATCCTCGGTCAACTGGTAAAGCAGTCCGAGGTTAGGCGTCCACGCGCTTTGGTGTTCCCCTTTTGGACTGTCCGTCAGTTCACCAGCGGAGGTGATGGTCTCATTTACGCCGCCTTGCCAATATTGATTGTTCCGGATGGAGCCCAGCACGTGCAGGCGTTGCCAGTTGGCTTGTTCCTGAAGGAAAAACCCGGACTGGCTTTGCATTTCACGAATCGCATAACTCAGGCCGCTTCCGTTGCTGGTAAGTTGCGGAAACGTCGGCGGATTGAAGATATTTTTCACAGAAACGATTTTCCCGCCGTCGTTCCATTCAAACTCGTTGAAATGCCCGGTCGTGTAGTCCCAGCCAAATAAGGTCGTCGTTTTCACCGCACCGAAATCATATTTCGCACGGAGATAATTTTCGAACGTCCAGTTGTACGTCTCTGACGTTGTATCGAAAGACATAAAAGGTGCGCCGTTCGTCGCTGATAGCGCCGTCACCGGCTGCCAACCACGTTGTAGCTCCTGCGTTTCCGTATAGTTCGCCTTGCTCACAAATGTGAAGTGCGAGCCAAGTTTTTGCTCGAACTTGTAGAAGAAGTCATCCTGACGCATCGAGAAGCCGTCACTGGGGTTTCCCAGTGGATGGTCAATTCGGGTACTGAGTATCCCGCCAGAACTCTTACCTATCGCGTACTGCGGCATCGGGTTATATGACACAGTGCGGTCATATCCGACGGTAATATCGGTGGTGCTATCTTTCCACTCGAGCGTCGGCGCAAAATAGAAGTTGGTAGGACCATCATAGCCCATCGAATTTTGACCACCACCCTGATCCGATAGGACAAAGCGGTACATCAGCTTTTTGTCTGGAGTGATGGCGCCGGTGCTGTCGAACGAACCCGTGAGATTGCCGTACTTGCCATAGCTAAATTGTACTTCGTGAAACGGGTCGGCTTGGGGCGCCTTCTTCGTGATGTTAATCACGCCTCCGGCCGGTGCATCGCCAGCCAGGATTGCCGCGGGCCCTTTCAGGACTTCCACGCTCGAAATAGCAATGGTCGGGGTGAGGTTTGCTGCTGAACCCAGGCCACCCGCCTGTGAAGTAGGCATGCCATCGGTCAGCACTGCAGCATTCTGAAAGCCGCGCACCGCGTAACTCGGCAGTCCGAGCCCGCTCGGATAGGTAGTGACACCGGCCACATTTTTGAGAACATCGGTCAGCGTCTGTGCGTTTTGACTCGAAATTACCGCGGCGTTCACCGACGAAACGGAGGTGGGAGTCTGACTGAGCGGGGTATCCGTACGCGTGAATGTACTGGACGACTCCGTTACAAAGCCAGTGCCGCCCGAGTCGCGCTGCGCGGCTACGCTGATGAGCGGCAACGTCGTATCGACGCTAGCTGCGACTGCCGCCGCTGGAGCCGACGCACCTGACGCCGGCGCAGCGGCTGTCGCGGCAGTTACCGTTCCGCCAACGTTCGCACTCGCCGCTGCATTTTCTTTGGTGATGGTGAGGGTTCCGGTCGGCGTACTTTCAAGCTTGAGCCCCGTGCCGGAAAGCGCGTGACGAATAGCTTCTTCCGGGGTATACGTACCGTCCACCGGAGCCGATTTGAGCGATTGGACGAGGGAAGCGTCATAGCTCAGTCGGACCTTGGAGGACTGTGCAATTTCTACCAACGTCCGGTCCAGCGGACCGCTCGCGATGTGGTAGGTGTGCTCTACGCCAGTCTGCGCGCACGCAACAGCACTGAAGAAGACCTGGGCAACTGCCATCGCGATGGCGATGCCTGAGACATTACTTTTAATACTGCGCACGCCAAGCTTGTTCTTCACGATTTCCTTCCCCAATGTGAGGGACTTCCCTTATTGATTAGTTATCCTATTTACAACACGACTGTCGCTGTCCCGATTCCTCATCCCTGAGGCGTTCCCACAATTCTCGCTACCCCAACCGCCGCCATCTCGCCAACGAGGCGTTTCCAGCCTACCTAAGCACCGACATCAACCGTTTCACCGACAGAGAAAAGTCTAACAACCCGTTCTGAAACGTTTTTTCGAAACAATTCGCCGCCTCTTCGAATTCTGAAATCGATTTCCACCGCGGCACCCCGGCGAGGAATCCTGTCCCCACAGCGTGATTGTCGTGACGAGATTCGCTCATGAGACATAGTTCAGCGGAAGGATGGTCGTGTGCTTGATTGTTTCCATGGAAAAGCTCGAACTCACGTCGAAAATGTCCACTTCGCTAATCAAGCGTTTGTAGACGCCGTCGTACGCGGCAATATCAGGAACGACGACCTTCAACATGTAGTCGATATGCCCACTCATGCGGTATACCTCCACCACTTCTGGAATATCGGCGACCACTTCACAGAACCGCTTGAGCCATTTGGCCGTATGCTCGGCAGTCTTGATTTCCACTAGTACCGTAACGCCGAGGTTGAGCTTCTCCGCGTTGAGCAACACGGCACGGCGTGCAATGACACCGTCTTGCTCAAGCTTTTGAATCCGGCGCCAGCACGGGGTCGTTGACAGATTCACACGGTCTGCAATGTCAGCCACAGAGAGCGTGCTGTCCTGTTGTAGGACCGATAGGATTGCCTTGTCGATGTGGTCAATCACGTTTCCTCCGTTCGTCGCACACTGGCTTCGGGAGAGAAAATCGCCTCCCCTTATCTGCGTTGTGCATCCAGCGAAGAAAAGTGACACCGGTCGGCAAGTTTTTTTTGCCGGTGGAAGATGCGGTCAGTCGCGCATCGCCTCAGGTGGCGATTGCAAGGGCCTTCCCGTAGAAGCTCAGACTAAGCCCTAGTCCTTCAGCGAGTTGCCTTAGGGAGGCTTCGATGTCGTCGAGCGGAAAGACGCCACTGACTCGTCGGCTCAATGCAGCACTGGGAAAACGGACATAGCCCTTGAAGTACCGTCCGAGCGTTTCCACGACATCGGGAACCGCGCGGTCAAGAACGACCAAGGTGCCTGTTGTCCACGCGAAAATGTCCGACGACGTCTCTGGCATCCGCTGAATTCGATGCGAGGAAAGCGACCACGCCGTTCCGTCGATGGCCTTCACACGCCCTCCATTGCGGTCAGTAAGGATAGCGTCCCCGCCTTGCACGGCCACAACCGTATGCGTTCGCAGGGCATCCACGCTCAGCTTGGCGGTACTGGTCTGGACCATGCCGTCGCGCGTCCTGACGGCTATCAGGCTACTGGTCTCAGTGCGAGCCCCGGTAGCAATCTGTCCAGAGGCGACGAAAATGTCGCCCTGTGGGCCCTTGGCCGGCACGTAGACACGTGTGGACGCACCCAACGTAAGCCGCACGCCGTCGTCGAGCGCCACGTTTTCCGGAGCCGCATCGCCGTTGTGTAAGTCCGCATCAAGTGCAAAAGCTTTAATCAGTTCTTTCGTGCCGACACCCGCGAGCACACCAGTGGCTACGCCTGCGCCAATCTTCAGCAGTCGCCGCCGCGTGTGCGATGGTTCATCTACGGCTCGCCGAACCGCGGCACTTGAGGCACCCTCGAGTGCAGAAAACTTTTTAAGCCGGGCTTGGAGCTTCGCCCAAGCGGCATCGTGGGACGGGTCTGCAAGCCGCCAGTTCTCGAATCTGGCACGCTCATCAGATGAAACGTCGCCGGCACGCAAGGCCACCTCCCACTCGATTGCCTCTTGGATGGCGACATCATGCGTAGGAACGTCATCGGACGCAGTTAACTTATCAGGTAGCATCGTGTGAGCGCTTGGGCGATGTATTTGCGGACCATACTGGACGATACGCCCAGAATCGAGGCTATCTCTGCGTAGGTCAATCCATCCACCTGACTATATATGAAGGCGCTTTTTGCTTTGGGCGATAGTCCATCAAGCGCCCGGTCGATGAGCGCGAGTGCCTGGGAAATCTCTGAGATGGATTCGGCGGACGGCGCAACGGGCTCATCACTGTGTGCCAGCGACTCCAAGTACGCTCGTTCGAGGTCCCGTCGCCGCCACAACTCGTAAGTCAGCCGTTGAGCGATGACCGTCAGAAGTGCGCGCGGCTCGCGGACAGAGGCAAGGTCTTCAACCCCCGCAAGCTCGACAAACGAGGATGAAGCGAGGTCTTCAGCATCAGCGGCCGAACCGAGGCGACGATGCAGCTTCGATTTCAACCATCCGTAGCTTGACCGAAATTCATTTGCGAGCCATGCCGCGCGCGAACGAGCAGGTTCTTCGCCCATAACTAGCTTCGCCGCCGGTCGTATTAGATCTGAAACCTTGCTCATCTGGCACCGTGTACGAGTCCGCGGCGCCTGCGGCATTCCGGCGCTTCGCGTCCGCAGAACGTTCTATCTGAAAAGCGCCCTAGCCTTAGTATGCCATTTCAATATTCCGATGTCGTCGTGCAATTTGCAACCAACGCGCCACTTACTGGAGTCAATTCAGGACTTTACTCGCGCCGTAGTACCGAAACAACAATTTTTCCGTTGGTGTTCGCCAGGGACTGTTCGCACCAGGTGGCGCTTAGGGAATTGACCTAAACGGTCATCGTTCCGCGCAACTTGACAGTCACACCGCCGCTTCATCGAGGTCGACTGGCGCGGCACTCCTCTGTGCCACATGGTCCACCTGTGCTTTTGCGTGAACAAGATGCGTCCGCACGCTCTACTCAAAAAGAACGGCATCGAGCGTCAAAACGAAGCGCCGCTCTGCGAAGGGATGATGTATTGCACCCTTCTCGCGATCGGATCTTTCAGATAGCTAAGTGCTCGGCTCCGTTCCAGGTCAACTGACCATCTTTTAAGTTTATTCTAAGTATCCACACTTAGACTGCGATGCAATATCGACGTGAACATGAGTGAAGACATGGCGCGTAATAAACAATCTAATGAACTTGACGGGTTGAAGCTTCGTGGATGCCGAATTTCATTGGAAATTCGCCATCCCTTTGGCCATGCGTACCGGATCGTCGAGTGGCTGGATCGTACAGGCTGCGTCGTTCGACAAGCAGTCGGCCCTCACACGACGGCGACGGCCGTGATAGCGTTGATTCAGTCTGCGCCGTCTGGATCCCGACACCGGCTACGCGATGATGGGCCGGAGCCCCCAGCAAGTTTGCGCCGTCGTGGCAAGCCATCGCTATCGACGTGACAAGCAAACCAGCGTCTGATTTCACACGGGCGAGTGCCCGAGTTTGAATACGCTGACCGCCTGCCGAAGCGATGTCGCCTGATGCGCCATCGCCTGCGCAGCAGCCGACGCCTGCTCAACCAGCGCGGCATTTTGCTGCGTCACCGAGTCCATCTGTCCCACCGCCACGTTCACCTGCTCGATGCCCGTTCCCTGTTCGTCCGACGCCGACGCGATTTCCCCCATGATGTCCGTCAATTGCCTCACCGACTGAACGATGTCGGACATGGTCGCACCCGCTCTCTCCACCTGCTCTGAGCCCTTTGCCACGCTTTCCACTGAACTGGTGATGAGTTCCTTGACCTCCTTGGCCGCGCTGGCACTGCGCTGGGCTAGCGTGCGCACTTCGCCTGCCACAACTGCAAAGCCACGGCCCTGTTCGCCCGCCCTGGCTGCCTCGACCGCGGCGTTCAGCGCAAGGATATTGGTCTGGAAAGCAATGCCTTCGATCACGGTGATGATGTCGGCCACCTTGCCCGAACTGGCCGATATTGCGCGCATGGAATCGACCACCTCATTCACCGCTTCGCCACCACGCGTCGCCACCTCGCATGCCTTTCCGGCAAGGGCGTTTGCCTGCTTCGCGTTTTCGGCGTTCTGACGTACGGTGGATGTCAACTCCTCCATGCTAGCTGCGGTTTCCTGCAGCGACGCCGCCTGTTCTTCCGTGCGCTGCGACAAGTCCAGGTTGCCTTGCGCGATCTCGCCCGCCGAGTTCGTAATGGTTTCTGCCGTGGAATGGATATCCGAAACGATACCGCGCAGCTGCTGCCGCATTGATTCGACCGACGCCATCACGCTCGCCCGGTCATTCGGCGCAAGCGTAACGCGCGCATCCAGATCACCTTCCGCAACCCGTTGCACTGCTTTGGCAGCCTCAGCCGGCTCACCCCCCAACGCGCGCATGATACCCCGGGTGATGAAGACACCGAGCACGATGGAAATGACAACTGTAAGCGAGCCCGAGACGGCGAGCGCCAGCTTTGTCGACACCGTCATGCTGCTGACTTCGCCCGAACGCTGATCAAGCAAAGACTGTTCGGCGTTGCTCAGTTCTGCCGAAATGGCACGATAGCGGTCCATGAACTGCTTGTCGTTGCCCTGCTTAAAGTAGTCGATCAGACGGTCGAGAGGCTGCCTGCCGGCGTCGACATCCCGCCGCATCGCGATCAGCTTCTCGTCGATGTCTGCGACCTTCTGATGCATGTCGCGCAACGTTTCGAGGCGCTGCTGCTGCGCAGCGTTGTCTGCGGTCAGGCTGCGGGCGACGTCGAACGAGTTCGCGAACTGCTTACGGCCGGCAGCATAGGGTTCGAGGAACCGCTCTTCGCCTGACACAACGAAGCCACGCACACCGGTTTCCATGTTCACCAGGTTCGTCAACATGTCGTCGTTGGCTCGCAGCACCTGATAGCTGTGAACATTCCATCCGTTTGCCTGATTAAGCTTTAGAAAATTAACTAACGATATCGCACTGCCGACTAACGATATGAGTACGACGAGGCCAAATGCCAAGCCGAGTTTTTTACTGACAGTCATGGATTTCATGCTTCGCTTTCGCCAAGTGGGGGGATATTACGTATGTCGGCACGCATCCAGTTCCCTTAAAGTTTTCTGCTCACGCCTGTCTTCAACGGTTCCCGCGAACGTTTGAACTTCCGGAAAAGGCTGCTCCCGGAGAATTCAATCAAGAACAAATTTCTTTCGCAAACGATAAGAAAAGTTAATCGTATTTTTTTCGGTTTCCTGAAAAAGCTAGCCGATATACGTTGCGAAAGCACGCAGAAAACATTTACTTTCAGTACATTTTAAATCTCGACATTCTTCATCGGTTTCGTGAAACCGATCTGTGCTGGCATACGCGCAGCGCCATTAAGACGCGGCTGCCCCTTCCAACTCCTCGTCGAGTTTGCGATTCTTCATGGGCTTGCACTTTCGATAACATGCGATCGCGGGCAAGAGACATAAGCGATGAACGAAAGGGCGCAACCTGCGAAAGATGTTCGCGCTTCCCTGACCCGTGCCGTTCGCACCGTTAAATTTGGTGTAGGTAGCAGTGGCGTTTCGGAACGGCTGGAGTAAGCACTATCGAACACGCGCGTGCGCGGAAACCAGATCGGTACATCATCGTCGATGCCGTCCTGCATGCACCGCACGCGGTCGGCGATCTGCAGAAGATGCCTATAGACGATGCTGAAGAAATAGGTGTCTGGGAACTCGGCAGTCGTCGGCGTCGCTGAATAGCGCGCCAATTCAGGAACCTAATCGACGATCGAACTCACCACGGCGAACTGAGCCGGCGCAGGTTTTTTGGCAGCGACGGAGGACGTTGCCATCGCGAGTCGACTCTGCAGAGAGTGGAGGGTGAGACAAGGACTCTCGGAATCTACTCTGGCGCTCGATGCGCATCGTTCGACTCACAAGGCCTTTGCACTACTGGATGATCCTGGCGTGTACGAGCCTATCAAAGGCGAACTGCATACCTTGTGGCGTCGGTTCAGAAAGCGCTCGACCGGAACATCACCGCAGATAACGGCCTGAATCTAAGCGCTAAGACATAGCAGCGGTGCAACGGTCGCAATGTCATGGTTACGACCGCCGCTCCACGCCACGATTGCCACTCAGATACCTGCGAGGCCTTGCAGGCTTATCTTTGACTGGGTGTTTGCCGGTTGCTCTCCAAGCTTCGCAAGTGAACCATTGCCGCCAATCGAGTACGCGACAATCTTGTCGTCGCCCGCATAGTCCTGGTACAGGAACTTCCCGTCGGGGCTTATCCAGGAGTCGTTTGCGAATGCAGACGTCTGGCCCGCTACCGGTGTCTCCGTCGCCGCGACGGCATTCACGAGGCTCAGCTTGCCGGTGCCGTCAAGCGCGAACAGTGAAACAGCCCCACTGCCATTTCCCACATAAGCGAAGTGATTATCGGGTGTGAGAGAAATCCAGCACGGTGCCTGCTGCCCCGTAACTGTCACTGGTCCGCTAAGGACACTGAAAGCGCCAGCAGACGAGAAAGAGTATGAACTCGCTGTGCCACCTGCAGCTTCCGTCACCGCAAAGACAGACGACAACGGGCCCGACGCGAAGCGACCGCCAAACGGACCAACACCTGCCGAAGCGCTCGACACTGGCATTCCGAGGGAACCATCGCTGTTGATCGGGTACGCAAGGAGCATGTTAAGCGGCGTCACCGGAGATACAGACTTAAGAAAGCCATTCACGACGACAAATTTTCCGTCGGGGCTGATCGCGACCTGTGTCGGAAGCGCATCCTGATTCGCGACCACATACTGCGCAATCTGCGTCAACTTCCCGTCTTGTCCCACGCGATATGCGCCTAGCTCCTGCGCGCCCTGCTGATGGGTAACATAGAGCACGCCATTTGAAAATGCCAGCGAAGTTGGGCGTACACCACCTGTCGGCGATACAGCCTGCACCGTGAGGTCACCGGTCGCACCAATCGCGAACGTGGTGACGGAATTGTCGCCCGCATTCGCTACAAATAAGCGCGACTTGTCGGGCGACACAATGACGCTGTTGTTACTGGTCAATGCATCAGGAGCAGTAATGTTGCCCATGAAGTAATTGACGCCGTTTGTGCCCTTGCCGCCCGTCAGCACACTACCCTTTGCGACCAGGGTTCCGTCCTGATTTCGGGTGAAGTGGACCACGGCGTTGTTTGTATCATTTGTCTGTGCGAAGAGTTGCGCAACAGTCGTAGTGGGTTTGCTGTTATCCGATCCGCCACATGCCGCGAGGAAGACAGACATAGTTGCCGCCGCTGCCAGCCTGAGTTTCATTCTTCACCTATTTCTGGAGTTAGATGTTCGTCACCGGGGGAGTCGCCGTCTTTCGACAACCGACAAACACCTACTTCGTTCGCCAGAGGTGATTGGTTACACTCGAACAAAGAATGATCAATCATGCTCGCCGTATGCGGAGGTTCTCACGATAACGGCAACTGCGTCATTGTGAGCCTGGATGGATCCCGCCTTTTCGTTGCGAACGCAGGCAACAATTCCGTCAGCGTGTTTTCCATCGATCGCAACGGCGGCAACCCAACACCCCTCGCGACATCGACAACGGGGGTGTTCTGCCAACGTCACTCGCGTTTGCAAACGGCGTGCTGTACATGACTAATCAGCACGGTTCGCAGCAGCTCGACGCCTATCGAGTCGGTTCGGACGGTAAGCTGACGGAGATCGGCCAGCACAGGACAATTCAGCCAAGCGTGCTCCCGACGCAGGTTGCACTGTCTCCCGACGGCAAGTATGTCGTTGTTGATGTACGAAGTCTCGCGACCGGCGGAACCGTTGCACCCTTCCGGACGTTTGATCGAAAATCGTCAAAGGGATCTCGGTCTGTAACCTTTTATCTTCTGGGTGCGAATTAACCGGCAGGCCCTCCGCGTCGCCTGTCTGATGCGGAGTTGCCTTGCCACCTGCGCGCATCGCACGATAAGTACATGCATCCCTGAGGATTCGTCTCCTGCCTCGCAGAGACGCATGAGGCCAGATTGAAAACAGACACGCTAATCTCCCTACTGGTATCAGATCTGGACCCGGTGGACCAGGTGGTCCCCTGGAGCCGCTTCTGGCCGTCGATAGCGTATGCAGTTGGCGCATCCTGTATCTTCATGGTGCTGCTCTACGGTCTTCATCCTGATCTTGAAGAGATGCTCTTTGCTCCCGTCTTCTGGGCGAAGTTAGCACTTCCCGTATCTCTCGCCGGCATCGTGGCGATGGTCACGATGCGCCTCTCCTATCCGGGCGTCCCGATTGGTGTTCCAGCCGTCTGCTGGATGCTCCCCATCCTGTGCGTCGCTTGCTGGGGAGCCTATCTGCTGGTGAACACGTCGACAGGCGAGCGCGCTTCGCTCATTCTCGGCCGCACATGGCGCACGTGCTCACTGAACATAACGCTCCTTTCCATCCCGGCCTTTATCGCAATCACCCGAACCCTGCGGAGCCTCGCGCCAACACGATTGAGAGTTGCCGGCGCTGCGGCAGGGCTATTATCAGGTGCGCTCGGCGCAACGGTCTACTGCGCTCATTGCCCGGAAATGAGTCCCGTTTTCTGGGCGACCTGGTACGTGCCAGGCATGTGCGTTCCTGCAGTAGCAGGCGCATTGCTCGGACCTCGCTTGCTCCGATGGTAACTCGGCAATTTCGACAACACTTCAACCGTTCAATGATGATCTCTCGACTCGCCAACTACTTCCTCGGAAAAAATGAGGTGGCGCCGCCTTCTGACTACCGTCTCCTGACGAGTCTGTTATCGCTCGCGTGGGTCGTAGAGGCGCGCGACCCTTACACGGGTGGTCATCTATGGAGGGTCTCGAGATTTGCGAATATGCTGGCGCGCAAGGCAGGACTTTCCGATAAGGACGCGTGGGTCGTATCCATCGGTGGGTTCCTTCACGATCTGGGCAAAATTGCAGTCCCCGATGCGGTATTGAAGAAAGCCGACAGGCTTACGGATGAGGAGTTCGCCGCAATCAAGACACATCCAGACGTCGGCCGGACGCTGCTCGCGCAGCACCCTCTGGGCGCGGTTGTTCTCGACGCCGTGTATTCGCATCATGAGCGTCCCGATAGCAAGGGCTACCCTCAGGGCCTTTCCGGCAGCGCCATCCCTCGAGCTTCGGCGATCATCGGTATCTGCGACGCGTTCGACGCGATGACGAGCAATCGCCCGTATCGCAAAGGGATGCCCGTTGAGCAAGCGCTATCGATTATCGCCAAGAATCTTGGCACGCAGTTCGACCGGGAATTTGGCGAAGCATTCCTGCAACTGGGCAGGGCTGAAAATCTTTACCACATTGTCGAACATAGCGACGAAGGCATTCCGCTTCAGCGTTGTTTTGGATGTGGCCCGACCATGGTGGTCAAACGAGAAACCACTGTCGGCGCATCTATTTTCTGCCCCGTCTGTCACGGTGGCTACACCTTCACCGGACTTCTGGCTGTGCCCGAGCCGTCGGGCGAGCTGGCGAACGCTGCGGATATCCAGGCACATCCGGACGAAGAGCTGATCGCACGAATCGTCGGCAAGGCGTGGGATACGTACCTCGCGCCCCTGGCGCGGTAGCAAAGCCGTGGCTTCAGACCTGTAAGCCCAGCAATGCGTGCACGGGGCGCAGTAATCCTGTGAGAAGCGCACGCTCGGGCCGGGCGCGTGCAAGCACCCGTATTCCGAGCAACGTACTCAAAAGAATGCGCGCAAGGTCATCAGCGGACTGGTCGTCGGAGATATGGCCGCTGCGCTGACCTGCGGATACGCAACGTCGAAAAAAATCTTCAACCTCTACGAGGACACCAGCGATCGTTTCCTGGAACTCGGGATCGTGAGGCGCGACCTCAAGCGCTGAGTTAATCAGGAGGCACCCCTTTCGGTCTTCGTCAGAAATCGAGCGATCGACGATTTCGTCAAAAAACGCGACGATTGCATCTCGCGGCGGCAGTTGCTCAAAGCGCGATACCCGGTCGCCGAAGCTCTTTGCAACGTAATGTGCCAGTGCCTTTCGGAACAGGGAGCGCTTGTCTCCGAATGCGTTGTATAGGCTGGCGCCCGTCATTCCCATGCTCTGTGCAAGGTCTCGCACCGACGTCGCTTCGTAACCGTAAAGCCAGAACTGGTGGACGGCCGCGTCTAGCACCGCTGTTTCGTCAAACTCCCTCGGTCGAGCCATAGATTCCTCTTTCCATTAACCGATGCTACCGGGGCGTGATGTTGCATGCAATTTTCCGTTCGGCTATTCTAAAGCAATCGTTCTAAAACTACCCAATGTGAATCGATTTTCTGCGCTGTCGTGCGCCGCGCCCGTATCCCGGGTGGATCAACGCATCGCAGCGGGGAATGCCACAGCCTGTTTTCATGCTCATCCCTCGCTTCCTAGGTGGCAGCGAATCTGCTTTCGACTGGGCGTGTAATCGCACTCACGTTCATCCAACGACCCGTCTCACATAGAACATCAGAGCTATGGAAATACAGCAAAAGCGCGTCTTGATAACTGGGGGTTCGAGCGGAATCGGACTTGCACTGGCGCACTCGCTCGGCTCGGCTGGAGCCCGCATCGTAATCACCGGCAGACGGGCCGCCGTTCTCGATGACGCGGTGAAACAGCTGGCTGCAGCTGGCATCGCGGCGAGCGCAGTCGTCGCGGATGCGTCAACAGATTCCGGCCGTGCGGCAACGTTGAATGGCGCTCTTGACGCGCTCGGAGGCCTGGACGTTTTGGTCAATAACGCCGGCGGCGTACGGGCAGGACGGCTGGAAGACACGACGGAAGCGGAAATCCGCGCGATGATCGACGTCGACCTGCTGGCTCCGATTCTGTTGACCCAGGCTGCCTTGTCGAAGCTGCGCGAGAGCGGTGAAGGGCTCGTGATCAATGTTGCATCCGGCATCGCGCTGATCGGTATGCCCTTTTACACAACTTATGCGGCAGTAAAGGCTGGGCTCTCCCAGTTCGGCGAGGCGTTGCGCCGCGAACTCGTGGATGAAGGTGTACATGTCATGACCGTGTATCCAGGGGCAACCGATACACCGATGATGCAGACGTCGAAAGCTGGCCCAGACCTGGGATTTGTGCGCGAACCGGCGTCAGCGGTGGCCGAGGCAATCCTGGATGGCATCCGTACCAACGCTTTCGAGGTCATCCGGGGCGGCCAGGCACGAGCAGAGATGATTGCCCGCAACAGAGAAGAGCCAGCAGCCCTGGACCGGCGGTTCGCCGGTCTCAAATCGCAACTCGCGGAGGCGGTTCGCGATCATTCGGCGCTGTGAAGCTGGGGAAAGCTCTTGTACAACGCCGAAACCAGTCTGAAAGCGTCTTTCCGGTCGGGACTTGAAGGAAACGCCAGTGCGTATCGCAACTTCCTCGCAGATCTGACCCGCCACCTTCGCGGCTATTTGCGTAAGCGTCTGCCCCACATGCAGGATGACGTCGAAGACCTGATACAGGAAATCCTTCTGGCCGTACATAATGCTCGCCACACCTATCGACCTGACGAACCGCTGACGGCCTGGATACATGCAATAGCCCGGTATAAACTCACGGACTATTTCCGGACCCGAGCGCGCAAAGACGCCTTGACTGATTCTATCGACGACCAGGACGATATTTTTGCATCGACGGACGATGAGCCCGCCGATGCGCGCCGGGATATCGGCAAGTTGCTGGCGAGTCTGCCGGCCAAGCAGAAAATGTCGATCCTGCATGTCAAGCTGGAAGGACGATCCGTTGCTGAGACTGCGCATCTGACCGGATTGTCCGAAGCTTCCGTCAAGGTCAGTGTTCACCGGGGACTGAAAGCACTTGCCGCCTTGGTAAGAGGCACAGCATGAAAACAGAAGAACTTGTCGACCTGCTCGCGACCGGGGCAGAGCCAGTGAGCCGCGATACAGCAGCGCGTCGCTTTACTTTGGCGTTGCTCGTTGCCGCCCTTGGCGCACTGTTGCTAGTGCAGTGGAAATTCGGACTGCGCCCGGATTTGGCATCCGTCGCATACACTGGATTGTTCCTCGCGAAGATTGCTCTTCCCACGTGTATTGCGATTGGCGCCCTTATTGCCACTACTCGCCTTTCACGACCGGGAGCGAAAATCGGCAGAGCGCAGTTGCTGGTGGGTATGCCGATAGCTTTGGTCTGGTTAGCGGGCGCGATATTTGTCTGCATGGCAGAACCGCAAGACCGCCCTCTTCTTCTGTTCGGGATGTCCTGGCGAACCTGCCCATTCAACATTCTGATGCTCTCGATTCCGGGCTTTATCGCTGTGTTCGTCGCGGTGAGGAGCCTCGCACCAACGAATCTTAGACTGGCTGGCGCGTCGGCAGGATTGCTATCCAGTTCCATCGCCACCATCGCGTACTGCCTTCATTGCCCGGAAATGAGCCCGGCTTTCTGGAGCATCTGGTATGTGCTGGGGATGGTCCTCGTTGCTGGCTTGGGTGCTGCACTCGGGCCAAAGCTGCTGCGCTGGTAATCCTCTCCAGTACTTAGCGACGTGTGCGCATCAGAAAGCCAGATACTGCATGGTCCGGCTAGATGATGCGGTTTCATGTGCATAAACGTGCGCACCTATTTCCAGAAGTGTGTCGCGAGTGCTGGTATTGTTCGTAACGAACTGCCAGTTCGCTGGTTCCACACCCGCTCCAGCGTCTCTATCGATGCGAGCTAGCGCGTCAGTCATCACGTCACGCTCTATCGAATGGATGACGAAGCCTTCGTTCGCAAGCGATGCGACTCCGATTCCAAGCTCATCACAAAGCCGCGCCCTGATCCCGGCGTCGTGATAGTCATTGAGACGAAATCGCTCGGCAGCAATCACCCTTGCAGAATTCACCAACCGGCCGCCCTGCAAGAATGTTGGCTGGTCTGCTGCCCAGGCTTCCGATGGACACGACTTGGAAGCAGGAACCAACTCAATGAACGGATTTACTTCAGCGGGATAGATACGGCATGCAAGCGGTCGTGCTTCGTATGCCCCGCATCGCATGTCCGGCAGCAGATTCGGACACGGCCCATCGAACGAAGCAACAACGCTCACGACAACGCGAATTGGCAGGTCTCCGCTCAACGCCGCGAAAGACCTGCGTCGTTTGTGGCGTGCCTGCAGATTGCTTTCTTCGGGTTCAACAGGCCATGGAATTGCTTCGCAGAACAGTTGCACGTCTCCTCCGCGTCGAAGCCACTCTCCGGCTTCGCTGAGACTCAGAGGAAGCCGTAGGCCGTGGCAACACTTGCCGCACATCGTGCACGAGAAATGGACCGTCATGTCTTTGGATCCGACCGGTTGTGGATTGTGAATCGCCTTATGCCCATCTCGCCCTGTTCGCGAGAAGCTGGTCTATCGAAATCTTGCCCGGCCCCCACGCTGCGATCGCGAGCGCCATCGCGGCCCAGGTGATGTGGATCGGCCATCCGTCAGGAACGGTGATTTCGATAATGCACGTCATGAGAAACAGGCCTACTGCTGCAAAACGCGTACCGAATCCAAGCACGAGCAGCACGGGAAACATGACTTCGCCGCAGCCAGATAAAAACGCAAACACCGCCGGCATCGGGTAATGGTACGGCCCTCCCGGCAAATGCAACTGGAATTCATCAGTGAAGAGGGTGATAGCTGTATCGTTCAATTTCAGAAAGCCATGCCACTTGAGCATGCCTGATTTCCAGAACGGCACCGAAAGCGCTAACCGTAGCACGAGCTGTGTCAACGAGGTTTGTGCCAGCGTCTGGATGAACCGGCTCGCGTTGCCGATGAGAGTGGCCACATTCGCACCATCGGTTCGGTCGTTCGATTGTCTTTGAGAAATCATCATGAATCTCCGAATTTGATCCCGGTAAACGCTCCGGACTCGATCATTCCTGCCAGGTTGCCCCGCAGGTCAAAGGAAGACGTCTCTTCGAACGCCGCTGATACGGCCTCGCCGAGAGACGCGCCATCAATCAGGGCTTTGAGGAACACCGCACCACCTGGTGGAAGCCTGGACACAAGAACATCCTGATCTGGCCTCGTCACCAGAGCGTCCTCGCTTTCAGCCGAGCAGATGGGAGTGACCGGTTCATCACGACGGTTCATCGCGAAAATGGAGACGGCCGGGTAGTTAGAGCGCGTCACGCGCGCAGATGGATGAGGCGTGAAGCACAGCGACCCGATGCGGTCAGAGGCGACCGCCGAGAACACCTCCTGACTCATGGCCTGCCCATCCGCTGCGTGATACGCATCGAGCCACACGCGCTCGATACGAGCGACATCGGCAAGCCACGGCATTTCCCGCGCGTGTTCGTAGCTTTCTATGAAAGCCGGGAAGTCGCGACCGTACTCAAACAGCAAAGGCGAAGCCGGCGGCGTCACACGAACATGAAAACGCGCCATCGCCCTAAAGAATTCAGTTCCTGTTATGCGTCGCACGGCAGGATACACGGCAGCAAGTGCATCAATCAGGCTTACAGTAACGTTGTTTCGATACACGTTGTAACGCAACGCCACGCCCTTCCCGTCTCTCGCAACCACGTCGTCCGGCGGCGGCGCCATTGGATCAAGTAGCCCGGAGACGAATAAGGCGGCATAACTCGGGTCGGCTACATCGCCGTGCAGTTCAGAGATCACGGACTGCCTCCTCCGTTCTATTTGCGCTGGTTCTCATCATCCGCATGCGGGCCTGCATGACCTGATTCCAGAGCACTTTCCATTCGGGCAGGTCACTGTCCCATTCAATCAGCGTAGGCATCGGGCCGCGCTGTTCAATGACGTGCTCATAGAGACTCCATACCGCGTCAGAGACAGCCCGGTCGTGGCTGTCTATCAGTAGCCGATCACCTTCGTCATCGAGTTGCTCGGCGTGCCCGGCGAGATGAATCTCTCCAACAACATCCAGCGGAAACTGTTCCAGATAAGTGCGCGCGTCGTAGCCGTGATTCGTCGCGGACACGAACACGTTGTTCAGGTCGAGCAAAAGACCACAGCCCGTCCGATCTGCCACTGTCTTCAGGAACTCAGATTCCGTCATCGTTGACGACGCAAAGCGAACGTAGGTAGATGGATTCTCAAGCAGGAGCGGACGACGAATTACGTCCTGAATCTGGTCAACATGAGCGCAAACCAGTGCGAGCGTTTCTCGTGTGTATGGCAGCGGCAGCAAATCGTTAAAGAAAGCGCCACCATGACTTGACCACGCAAGATGTTCAGAGACTAGTGTCGGCTCGTACCGTAAGCACACGTCGCGAAATCGCTTCAGGTGTGCGGAGTCGAGCGGTCGAGGGCCGCCAATCGACATGCACACACCGTGAACCGACAATGGATGTTCGCGCCGCAAGCTTTCCAATGCACGATGCGGAGGTCCGCCAGCGCCCATATAGTTTTCGGCGTGAACTTCGAAGAACGTTTCCTGAGGTCGCGCATCAAGAATGTCGGCAAGATGCTCGTGCTTAAAACTGGTGCCGATCCGTCTCGAGTCGTTCGAAGCTGGGAATCGAAGACGTTGATGAACGGCAACGACATCTGCGTGGGCCATCGTTCTCATCGCGAGTCTCCGATTCCAGCCGACGACGTTAGGACTTCATGGGCGTCAGCGAGCCGTGACCACCGCCGGGAACCGAGATGCTGGTGCACGTGCCGCCTTGAACGAACTTCCATGAATTGCCCTGGAAATCGACCGACGACGTACCCTGACAGGTGGTGCCCGGACCCGCAGCGCAGTCGTTTTGGCCTTTCAGTGCTACCCCGTAGCACTTTTCCTTGTGCGCTGCCGTAGCCGCCGAAACTTCGGCGTTTGTGAGAGGCGCAGCATTGGCAACGGACGACAGCAGGCTGGCAACCGCGCCTGCAAGCAACGCTGCGTTCACAACTGTCTTTGCGGACATGTTTCTCTCCAGTAGTTTGTTGGTGGTACCCAATGCGAGTACCTAAGTAAATTCGCGTCTGGAGAGATTCGGTTACATCGATATGGAAATCTTTTTAAGCCTGCGCCAGCGAACAGTCCGAAGAAAGCTCAGCCTGCCACGTCGTCGGCTCACTGCCTGGCGCACGAGCGAGTGGTACCGCGCGAACGAATTCGCATGTTCATGCTTTCCGAGCAATGGGACTGGCAGAACGACGCCTGTTTTGTCGGGTTCCGTTGTCACGATATTTAGCTGACGCAACGTCAGGCGAAGAAGGCTTCACTGGGGCTACCTGCTAACGATCTCTTTGCATCGCGTACCCGCCGTAGACTTGACGGTCCCCGAAAACGCGACTCCTTCGGTCGCCGATATGCCCGTTTTTAATATCCACTTTGCGATGTAACCGGCTGCGTGTCGAGAACGAATTAGCTTGACGGTGATGACACTAGCTGCAGTGAAGTGCGCAGGAGAAGCTTCGACGCACAGAATGGTTGGTCAACAACTATGTACGTGATGAAGACCGCCCAGCGTCGTCGCCATAACAATGTGCAAACGGGGCGAACATGAAATTTCCAACTCAAAGCCTGCGAGTAACGGTGATCACCGGGTTTGGTGTCGTGATCGTCGCACTCGTTACCTTAGCCGCAGTTTCCATCGCTCAGGTCCAAAGTATTCGGGAACGGCTCGACGATGTTATCGATCTGAACGGGGTCAAGGAACGATACGCGATCAATTTTCGAGGAAGCGTACACGACCGCTCGATCGCCTTGCGTGACGTGACCTTGGTGGGGAAGGACGAACTACCATCTGTCGTTCAGAACATCAGAAAGCTGCAGCATGACTATGACCAGTCATCGGAGCCGCTCGAAAAGATTTTTCTGAATGGGTCGCACGTCAACGATGAAGAGAAATCAATTTACGCCGGAATCAAGGCGGCGCAGACACGCGCACTGCCCCTGATTGACCAGGTCGTCGACCTGCAGTCAAAAGGTGATTCGGACGAAGCTCGAAGGGTTCTGCTAGACAGTGCGAGACCCGCACTCGTCGCATGGCTTGCTTCCGTCAATACCATGATTGACTATGAAGAATCTCTCAGCGCCACCGAAGGTGACGAAGCACGGGAAATCAGTGTCAAGTTCGGGATCTTGATGGCCGGCCTGGCCGCCGCCGCGAGCATCCTGAGCTTCAGTGTCGTCTGGTATGTAACTCGCAAGATTTCCCGGACCCTTGGCGCCGACCCGCGTGCAATGATCGCATTCGCAAACGCGATTCGAGATGGCGACCTCTCACGACCGTCTCCCGCGCGACCTGACGATGCCAGCAGCGTCATGGCAACGGTCGCAGCGATGCGCGACAGTCTCACAAACATCGTCGACCAGGTCCGCGTAGCCGCTGGCGGTGTCGTGCAAGCCAGCCGCGAGATCGCAGATGGAACTAATGATCTTGGTGCGCGCACGAGCAGGCAGGCCGCAGCACTGGAGCAGGCCACAAACGCATTGGGCGAATTCGATTCGAGCGTTTCAGCAAATGCAGCGAACTCGAATCAGGCGGATGAGCTGGCGAACAAGGCATCTCTCACTGCAGGCAACGGAGGAGACGCAGTCGGGCGTGTCGTAGAAACCATGCATGGAATCGACGCGTCGTCCCGACGCATTGGAGAGATCGTCTCGGCCATTGACGCCATTGCTTTTCAGACGAACATTCTCGCCCTGAACGCTGCCGTCGAAGCGGCGAAGGCCGGCGGTCACGGAAAGGGGTTTGCAGTGGTCGCCGGCGAGGTGCGGATACTTGCCCAGAGAAGCGCCGAGGCTGCAAAGGAAATTAAATCGCTCGTCAAAGAGAGCGACGCACGCGTCAGCGAAGGCGGCAGGATGGTTCAGATTGCAGGGCAAACTATCGAAGAAGTGATTGTTGCCTCGAGAAACGTGACTTCCATAATGGGCGAGATCAACGACGCCTGTCGGCTGCAAACCCAACAAATTGGAGAGGTCCGCAGCATGATTGAACATCTTGAAGGCACTACACAGCAAAACGTGGCCTTGGTCGAACAGTCCGGGACCGCGACCGAAATGCTCATCGCTCAAGCCGAGAGGTTGTTGGACACCGTCAGTGTCTTCAAGACTTCGGCCCGCAAGGAACAGCATGGCTAATGATTGAGCGGAGTCGGCATGCGTTGGACGTAGTCGCTATAGAGACTGGATTCCGCGACGTTCGCGATAACTTGGGACTCGCCTCAATCGGAACCACAAGTCTGTATCTGCACTCGGAGGACGACGAGCGTCGCAAGTCAACGAATGCGCGTCACCGGCTTTCATGCTGAGGTAAATGGACAACGCCCCACCTACCCCCGAGTCGTCTTCCGGCCCAGGATGTTTCGTTTACATGCGTGTCCCCGCATGGATCCGTTCCCTGTTGGCGTGCGTCTATTGGTGAATCGACCGTACAACCGCGGTTATTGCACCGATTTGGGTATCGATCACGACAAGTTACGTAACAAATACTACTAATTCACCCAAATCAGGGTAACGATGCACGAAACCTGCCGAAACGGGCAATAACACTAGGCTTAGGTCAATTATCGTGAAACGTTACCTCAAGTTGAACAGGTAAGTGTTTGTATCAAAACAAGAAAAACGTCTTCGCTTTCTTCGCTCGATTGTTTCACAGGTATGCATAAACAGATCGGAGCGCATTAAGCCGCATGAACAGAAACAACAGATGACAGGCCTTTGGCATTAGCGCGCAGTCGTCCATTGCACGGCTCGACCTTCTGAGGAGGGTCGTACGCGGGGACTCGCTTGCCTGGTGGAGGAAGGAATCCTGCCATGGAAGGTGAATGTCGTTATAAATCAATTATTTATCAAATTTGAGGCGGCATGGCTTTTACCTCGTCGGACGGATTTCTTGACCTGCATGGTTTTCTTGAGGTTGTTTCACGTTTCTGCTGCAAGTCTTTGCCGGGATATGCTTTTTGCGCGCGGGGTGAACGCGGACACCGTTTGAGACCGTTTGAGGGGTCGTAGGCGGGTTTGGCTTTGGCCTGTTGGTATGCCGCGTCTCCTGGAAGTTGCGGGCGCCTGTAGAGGCATTCTGTCGGAAGACAGGCTAGTTGCTCCGGGGTTGTCCATTTATGCGTTGCCACGGATTTTCATTCAGTAACGCTTATTAATTTTGAGATAAGGCCGTGCGGCCCGGGGTGGCGATGCCACCGAAGCGCGGCTTGCAGACAGACGGAGCAGTGTCTGCATATCCGCGCCAGCGGGTCTCACTGCAACTCGTGGTTAAGTACACGATGTCGAGCGGTCGAACGCTTTCGCCACTCGTAGCCATCTTGCGGATATTCCTGCTCCTGCTCCTGCTCCTGCTCCTGCTCCTGCTCCTGCTCCTGCTCCTGCTCCTGCTCCTGCTCCTGCTCCTGCTCCTGCTCCTGCTCCTGCTCCTGCTCCTGCTCCTGCTCCTGCTCCTGCTCCTGCTCGTGTCGCTGTCGCTGTCGCTGTCGCTGTCGCTGTCGCTGTCGCTGTCGCTGTCGCTGTCGCTGTCGCTGTCGCTGTCGCTGTCGCTGTCGCTGTCGCTGTCGCTGTCGCTGTCGCTGTCGCTGTCGCTGTCGCTGTCGCTGTCGCTGTCGCTGTCGCTGTCGCTGTCGCTGCAACGCGCGAGAGGCTCATTCGCCCGAGAGGCTTGGATACGGCCGCTACCGCAGTTCATCTCGCCTCGGCTCCAAAGATCCGAAAAGGCACCGATCTTCAAAAGTTGGGCTCGTCGCAGCTGCCGCATCCACTCGATCGGCGTCCCACGTCATCGTCCACTGCCCGACCCGGGCATTATTAATGCCGTGGACTGACCATACACATGGAACGACGAAACTGCATTCGATCACCACAAGACAGCGGTCGTTGGTCTAGCACGTGACACGCTGAGAGCCATGGTGTCACTGGGGGAGCACGTCCTCATTGCTTGTCCAAGACAGGGCGACTGTCCGCGTTTTTGAAGGATACGGCTGACGTGCTCGATGCGCTTTTCGTGGCTACGGTCCCGTCACGATTTTCCGAGGCGATTGACGCTGCGCTCGCGGAGTACGTGGACTGGTAACGCACGGTTCACTCGAGATGCCGGTTTTTCTTGCGCCACATCCGGACGAAGAATCTCGGTCGCCGACCAGAGTCCTCAGCTTCCAAAGGCGCGATGTAGTCGATCGACCAGCCTACGACGGCCATTGCACCTGCACAATCGCGCGCGGATATGGCTCGGCGAGGTGCATCGATAACCCACCGTCGCGACAAGGTCGCGCTCGATCAATCGGCGCCCAAGTACCTGTCCTCGACCTTGGGGAACGTGTGGGAGTCTGCCACCCTCGATACGCTCGGAGCATGACTACTCGCCTACGCGCAGCAACGCCTCACCGGAACCGGCCAAAGTCCATTTGTCATTTCCGCGAGCCGTCGGCCAGCTATTTACGGTAAATACCTTTCAGACGCGATGATTAGTGCGCTCACCGCTTCAACCAGTGCGGGTTATTTACGGTAAATAGCCCCCACTGTCCGACCTCCGTTAAGCCGATCACCGAAACCGGCAAACTTCTCGTGCGCACTTTCCCGCGCGGCGACGCGAAGGATTGCGCGAGAGCACACACGCGGCCACCTGCACAGCCCTATTTACCGTAAATAACCCACCACAGAATTTCCGCGCCGCCCTAAAACAGCCACCGGCACCGCACACACTGAACACGGTCACACAGAAACTGGGTTCGCCTACAACGCGTGATGGACCCGATCCTGAGAATCCCGTCCCGGTGCCCCGAACGATCACCAGAGCCTGAAGCCAGCCCACGCGCGCCGCCACACAAAAATACCCCAGCCGCCAGAAGCGCAGTGCCAGAAAAATCGCGGAGAGTGGGGAGAGAGACTGGTCGAATGACCAAAAAGAAAAGCGGCGTCACAAGAAACGAACGCCGCCTGGGGGAAGACACTCAACTACCAAACACGAACAAATCACATTACACCGGGTGCCCACCGTCCACCAGACGGGCACCCGCGCAAACCTCAATCAGCCGCCGACTGCACATCCTCAAGAAATCCAGTAATCAACTGCCGCAACTCTTCCACGCGATCTTGCGGCACACCGCTCGCGCGCAAACGAATCACCAACAGTTCTCCCTTCCGCTCGATCCCAACCTCCTCTTCCTTCCGGACAGGAGCCGCGGGCCGAGCCGCCGCCAGCAACGCAGCCAGCACCTCAGGAGCCGTACGCGACGAATCCTCAGCAAGCTCGACCGCCCGCTGGACGACCTCGTCGGCAGCTTTCTTGAGCGCGACCGACAACTTCCGCGCAGCCTGAAACTGGATATCGTGCGGGGATGGGAACGCACCAACCACCTCGGCCGGAAGCTCGGCCACGAGCAGCGCGCTAGAGATATTCCCCTGCGACAGACCGCACGCCTTCGCCATCGCGTTCTGCGACGGCCACAACTTGTCGTCGAGCGCACGCTTGTACCAGACCCCCTGTTCCCAAGGACTCAGGTTTTTCCGCGCGCGGTTCTCCTGATCCATCTGGACAAACTGACCTTGCTCCGTGATCTCGCCATCGACGATCGCGTTCACCGGCAAATCGAGTTCCATGCACGCGCGATGCCGACGATGCCCGAACACAATTTCGTATCCTTCACCGTCGCCCGAAGGACGTACCTTGATCGGTTGCGTGTTGCCGCCCGCCTCGGCGATCAACGACTTCAGCTCGGCAAAACTCTCGTCACCGAAATCCTGGCGGTTCGCCCATTTTGACGCCCGGATAGTCTTCGGATCGAGCGCACGGATCGCGACGGCGCCGTCGTATTCCTTAAGCTGCGCTTCCAGTTGCGAGACGCGATCCGAGCTTTCGCGCATCGCGCTGCGAAACGCCAGCATCTGCCCGGGCGCGGTACGCGGCGATGCACTACGCCCCGCGTCCTGGGACGGAGCAGGAACCATCAAGTCACCCGTCTTCTTTGCAAGCCTGTCCTTGATCGACATTTACTCCTCCCCTTATTCTGACTTCGCCCAGAAGGCCACAATGGATTGCTCGACGATTTCCGTCACCCGGTCATAGGCTTCGCGCGCCCTTCGGTACGTCTTCGCGTTGCCGTCGTATCGGGAAATGTCGTATACGGTGCCGAACTCAGCCGAACTTGCCGCCGTCACCGCCGTCTTCGGAATTTCGACGGGCAGAACCTTTTCCGCATAAGTAGCCGAGATCCATTCCCGCACAACGCCCGCGGCAGCATCGGCAGGGTCCACACGCGAAAGCAGCACGTGAATGAACTCGAACGACTTGTCCGTGTTCGTTTCTGCCGTGAGGTTCGACGCGAGATCGCTGAAGAGCGTCCAGAATTGCGCCGAGCTGGCAAAGTCGAGTGCATTCGGCGGCGTCGGGACGATCAGGCCATCGGCGGCCATGAACGCGTTGACGGTGCCGTAGCTCAGCGCGGGCGGCGTGTCGATGATGATCACGTCATAGTTGCTGCGCGCCTGTTCGAGGCTCGTGTTCAACACGTTCCAGAATTCGAAGTCCGGTTCCTTCATTTGCCGGCTCGGCAGGATGAACTCGACGTTGAAGAGCGAAGACGAGGCAGGCACGAGATCGATGCCATCCCAATACGTCTCGCGGATTGCGTATTCGATACTCGTTTGATCTCCTGTCGCCAAGGCCGTGATCGTCGAATCTTCCTCGACCTCGGTATCGGGAAGAATGCCGAACAACGTGGTCAACGAGCCTTGCGGATCGGTGTCGATCACCAGCACGCGATGACCGCGCAAACTCAAGCCTTGGGCTAGCGTCATCGCCGTAGTCGTCTTGCTGACGCCACCCTTGAAGTTACCGATGGCGACCGTCATGGCCGGTGCATTCGCCGGTCGCAGCGCGTTGCCGCGGTAGGCGCGTACCCATTCGCGGGCTTCCAGCAAGGAGAATTCGCGCCGCGAGCCCGTCGCGTTGACGGTTCCCGGGGGAAGGTCCCCTTTCGACGTGCGGTAAGTGATTTGACTCTTGTCGACTTCACACAGCGCAGCAAGCTGGGAAGCGTTGAAAACGGGAGGGTTTTTGCGGGCGTTGGGAGCCAGCATGCGACCCCGAACCTGCGAGACGATGTCAGTCGCGCGCGCGGCCTGATCGACGATGTCTTGAATAGTGATGTTCATTAGCTGATCCGCAAAAGACGATGCAGTCAGCTTATATCAGATGGCTCGACAGAAAGCCATTTATTCAACGGAAAACCGCGATTTTTATGAATTCCGTTGCAACGAAACTTCCTGGTGATTCTCAGAAAGCCAACCGTCGAACTTTGTCGCGTCGAATTCCGGACGCACGCGGTTTCTCAGCCACGACGCGAAATTCACACGCCCCACCGAGCCGGAAAACAGCCCCGGGCTATCGGGACGGAACTCGCGCGCATATTTGGCTCCGTCGCCTTCGACGAACTGACGGGCAAACGCGCGCTTCTCATCCTGTGTCAGCGCCTTCACGGCTGCAGCGCACTGGAGGCGATCGAAGTCGATCCGCAATTCCTGCATGCGGGCGTCGAGGGTGCGCGTGCGCACGGCCGCCGCCTGCTTCTGAGCCTTTTCGCGTTTCTCTTTTTCGTATTCCGGCTCAGACACATCGGCCTTGTTCTCGATCAGCGTCCGAATGAACCCGGCCGTAGAACGCTTGATCTGACCTTTGCGGTCTTTCTCTTCCGCCAGCTGCACGACCAGACGGGCTCGCTCCTCATCCTCGATGACGAAACTGAGCGCCAGCTTGTCGCCAATCCCGTGAGCCCGGAGCTTCCGATAAATTTCACTGTCGCGGACGTGCGCGAACTCGTCTTCTGTCTCGGGCGTAAGAAGCGACTGTTGCGCGCCTTGCCGGATCAGAAACTTCACACCCGTGACCGAACGACCGAGCCGCTGATACTCGACGTCGACGTTGATGTCTGAGACGTCGTTGATCTCCTTGACGGCCTTCTGAATCACCTTGCTATTCAGGCGGCGAAAGTCGTCGTAATACTCCTGGGTCGCTCCCAGCAGTTTCCGAAGGACGGGCAATTCGATCCAGCCGGTCGAGCCAACCTTCTGAAAACGCAGGCAATTCTCATAGAGTGTCAACGCATGCGACTTCGAAAATTTGCGCTGCACGCCGAGATTCACGGTAGCGTAAATGGACGGATCGTAAAGCTTCTCGGCCAACGCCTCGTCGTAGCGGTACGAGCAGACGCCCGCGCGAATTTCCGCGAAAGAGAGTATCGGCATGACGCTCCAACGTTCACGTCCGTCATCCATGACGTTGAACTCGACGGCCGTGGTGGCAAGCTGCCTGAGCGCTTCTCGAAGCTTTTCGGTGTTTTCGCTTTCGGTCCAGCCGAGTACGAGCATGAGCGTTCGCACCGGTAGACGGTGCGTTCTCGTGTTCAGAAGGTTGTCGTATGAATGCAGTAGCAGCACGTTGGAAAGCTTCCGCTCCAGCAGCGAAAGCTCGCCGCTCGTGTGGATGGCCGCCACGTGCTTTTTGACGCTTTCAGTACGAACCTCAGTCGGCGAAGATCTGGGCAT